>CAYUWJ010000001.1:0-32578 GCA_964448315.1 uncultured Sphingomonas sp.
GGTCGTCAAGACCGAGACCTGGGGGCTGCGCAGCCTCGCCTACCGGATCGCCAAGAACCGCAAGGCGCATTATGTGCTGCTCGACGTCGACGCGCCGCCGCCGGCGATCGCCGAGCTCGAGCGCCAGACCAACATCAACGAGGACGTCATCCGCTATTTGACCATCCGCGTCGACGCCCATGAAACCGGCCCGTCGGCGATGATGCGCCGCGGCGAGCGCGACCGCGGCCCGCGCGGCGACCGTGGTGATCGCGGCGACCGGGGAGATCGTGGCGACCGGGGAGATCGCGGCGACCGCGCGCCCCGCACCCGTGAAGAGGAGTCCGCATAATGGCCCGGGCATTTTTCCGCCGCCGCAAGAGCTGCCCCTTCTCGGGCAAGGACGCACCGACGATCGATTACAAGGACGTCCGCCTGCTCCAGGGCTTCATGTCGGAGCGCGGCAAGATCGTGCCGTCGCGGATTACCGCCGTATCCACGAAGAAGCAGCGCGAGCTGGCCAAGGCGATCAAGCGCGCCCGCCATATCGGCCTTCTTCCCTATCTCGTGAAATAAGGAGCTTCGCGCCATGGAAGTCATCCTGCTCGAGCGGGTCGAGAAGCTCGGCGCCATCGGCGATGTCGTCAACGTCAAGACCGGCTTCGCTCGCAACTATCTGCTGCCCAACAAGAAGGCGCTGCGTGCCAACGAGTCGAACCGCAAGCTGTTCGAAGCCAATCGTGCCAAGATCGAGGCCGACAATGCCGACCGGCGGACCGAAGCCGAACAAGCGGCCAAGGGTGTCGACGGCAAGTCGGTGCAGCTGATCCGCCAGGCCTCCAACACCGGCCAGCTTTACGGATCGGTCAGCGCCCGCGACATCGTCGAGGCGCTGGAGGGTGAAGGCGCCAGCGTCACCAAGAACCAGGTGGTGCTCGACCGTCCGATCAAGGCGCTCGGCGTGCATGAGGTCAAGGTCGCGCTCCATCCGGAAGTCGCGGTGACGGTCAAGGTCAACGTCGCCCGCAGCCCCGAGGAAGCCGAGCTCCAGGCCCAGGGCGTCGACGTGATGGCGGAGATGTTCGAGCGCGACAATCCGACCTTCACCGAGGTCGCTGACCCCGACGCCGAGCCGGGATCGGTCGAAGCGGCCGAGGAGGTTGCGGCAACGGACGACAGCGCCGCTCCCGCCGAGGGTGTTGCTGCAACGGACGAGAGCGCCCCTCCTGCCGGCGAGGACTCCGCTCTCGCCGACGATAGCGCCGCCGTCAGCGAGGATAACGCTGCCCCCGCCAGCGAGGACGCCGCCGCTCCTGCCGGCGAAGACTCCGAGCCTGCCGCCGAGGACACCGCTGCCGCCGACGAAGAGGGCGAGCAAAAGTCCTAGCCTGCTGACCCCGCGAAATCAGGGGCCGTCGGTTTTCAGGACCGGCGGCCCTTTTCTTGGCGCTTCGATCCGTCGCATCCGGCGATCGGGCCGCATGGCCGGCAATCGGCGGATTTGGCCGATGATTTCGGCGTCGCAACGCCGCGTTCGGCCATCTGTCATGCGGTTCGTCGCAGAGCAGCCCGCGCGGCCGGAACGCTTGCCACGCCCTCTTGTTTTTACGGCATGAGCCTCGGGGGCAACGCAGAGGAGTAAGTAGATGGGCAACGAAAACGAACGCAATCCGAACGAGGACCGCCGCAATCAGACGTCCCAGGGCGGCCAGCAAGGCGGCAACCCGTCGCAGCAGCAGACCTCCGGTCAGGGCCAGCAAGGCGGCAACCCGTCGCAACAGCAGCAGCCCTCCAGCCAGGGCGGCGGCCAGGGCGACACCAAGCTCGCCGGCACCCAGTCGACTGGCACCGACAGCAAGAAACCGCAGGACGAATCGAAGGAAGGCGGCTTCGTCGGCAGCGAGAAAAAGGACTCGGGCGAATATCTGCAGAAGGACCAGCCCGGCCAGGCCAACAAGGGCGGCTTCCCCGAGCAGGGACGCGGTGCCGAGAAAGACGGCGAACGCGGCGAAAACCGCCAGTCGGACACCGAAGGCAGCAGCGACCGGTCGCGTTAAGGCCTTCGTCAAGGACCGCCGCGCTCGCTTGCGGGCGCGGCGTGTCCCTTCAACCGCTAATCTGACTCAACACCCGCGCCCGCTCGAACACGCTTTCGAACATCGCCGCGTCAAGGCGCCGCGTGTTCTGGTTATATCGCGAGCAGTGATAGCTCGACAGCAGCACCCGGCCGCCGGGCGCGCGATGCTCGCCGCCATGGGTGAATTTGGTTGCCGACGGCGGCAGCCCGAGCGCCCGCGCCGCGGCGACATGGGCGATCTGGCCGAGCGCGACCAGCACCCGCACGGTAGGCAGCGCGGCCAGCCCCGCCTCCAGATAGTTGCGGCAGGTGGCGATCTCCTCCGGCAAAGGCTTGTTGCCCGGCGGCAGGCATTTGACCGCATTGAGGATCACCGCGCCCTTAAGCCTCAGCCCGTCGCCCGGGTCGGCGCGATATTCGCCTGTCGCCAATCCGAATTTCAGCAGCGTCGCAAACAGCAGGTCGCCGGCATAATCACCGGTGAACGGGCGGCCGGTGCGGTTGGCGCCGTGCCTGCCGGGCGCAAGACCGATGATCGCCAGCCAGGCAGCCTGATCGCCGAAGGCCGGGACCGGCGCGTTCCACCAGTCCGGCTGCTCGCCCCGGCACTCCTGCCGCAACCGCACCAGCCGCGGGCACAAAGGGCAGTCGCGCGGCGCTTCCGCCTGCGGGATCGGCGATAGATCGGCGGGGGAAAGAAAGACCACCTCGCTCCATTAACGTTCGTCCTGAGCTTGTCGAAGGGCGTTCTTATTGTCTAGCGCCCGGCATCCGCCCTTCGACTTCGCTCAGGACGAACGGAAGTTTTGCCAAAGGCCTCCCACCTCTACGCGATCGCCATCGGCTCGAACCGCCCGCACGGCCGTTTCGGCCGTCCGCCGGGCGTGGTCGAGACAGCGATCGCCCGCCTGGACCGCGACTTTGGCCTGTTCGATGCCTCGCCGATCCTGCTCAATGCCGCCCACGGTGGCGCCGGCCGCGACTTCGCCAATGCGGTGGCGCTGATCGAAAGCGCGCTCAAGCCGCCCGAGATTCTCACGCAGCTGAAAGGCATAGAAGGGGAATTCGGCCGCCGCCGCGGTCGCCGCTGGGGTGCGCGAGTGCTCGATCTCGACATCATTGCCTGGAGCGGAGGCCAATGGCGCTCGCGCGGGCTGACCGTCCCCCACCCCGCCGCCGCGACCCGCGCCTTCGTCCTCCAGCCATTGGCCGCGATCGCGCCCGACTGGCGGCTGGCCGGCACCCTCACCGCCCGCCACCTCGCCCACCGCCTTGCCCGCCGGGCGGCGCGGCGGTAACGGGACGCCCGTGGGCCCTTAGCTCAGTTGGTAGAGCAACTGACTTTTAATCAGTAGGCCGCTGGTTCGAATCCAGCAGGGCTCACCAGCCGTGTCGCCGCCTTATCCCACGAATTCGGGAACGGCGCGACGACGCTCAAGCGCTTTTCGCCTTGGGCGCGGGTTGGCGCGCCGCCTTGAGCGCAGCGACTTCCTTGCGCAGCGCCTCGACCTGCTGCTCGAGCTCGTCAATCCTGGCGGTGGCCGGGTCGCAGGTTTCGCCGCACACCGTCCCGTAGGGGACGAAGCCGGGACTGTAGTGGACGCTGTCAACCGGAACCGGCCGGGCCGGGATGCCGACCATCGTCGCTCCGGCGGCGACGTCCTTGGTCACCACCGCATTGGCGCCGATCTTGGCGCCGTCGCCGACTTCGACCGGGCCGAGGATCTGCGCGCCCGAGCCGATCACCACCCGGTGGCCGATGGTCGGATGGCGCTTGCCGCCTTCGCCGGCCGACGGGTTGGTGCCGCCCAAGGTGACATTCTGGTAGATGGTGACGTCGTCGCCGATCTCGGCCGTCTCGCCGACCACCGTGAAGCCGTGATCGATGAAGAAGTTGCGGCCGATGGTGGCGCCGGGATGGATGTCGATCGCGGTCAGGAAGCGCGCCGCATGATTGACCAGCCGCGCCAGGAAGAACAGCTCGCCGCCGTACAGCCAGTGGCCGACGCGGTGGAAGGCGAGCGCCCAGACGCCGGGATAAAGCAGCACTTCCCCGCGGCTGCGCGCCGCCGGAGCGCGCGCCTTGACCGAATCCAGATAGGCGTTCAGCCCGCTCAACAAGGAGATACTCCCGATCGTTCAACCCCCGATCTAGGTCCGCAAAGCGGCGATTTCCAGACGCAGCGTCGCCGCCACAGGCGGTTTCGCTTGCGCGAGGCGCGGCGGTTGGGCCACATCGCCCGCCACTGACACGGTGGAGAACGGAACGTTGGAGTCGTTGGTCGCCGATCCGGCGCTCCTCTTGTTCATCGCGGTCGGCTTCATCGCCCAGTTGATCGACGGCGCACTCGGCATGGCGTTCGGAGTCATCGCCAACACCTTGCTGATCAGCTTCGGGGTTCCGCCGGCCTCCGCCTCGGCCACAGTCCATTTGATCAAGAATTTCACCGGCGGGGTCGCGGGTCTCAGTCACGTCCTGCACAAGAATGTCGATTGGAAATTGTTCTGGCGGCTTGTGATCCCCGGCGTCGCCGGCGGAGTTCTCGGCGCCTATGTGCTGACCAACATCGACCCGGCGATCGCCAAGCCACTGGTGCTCGCTTACCTCGCGGCAATCGGCGTCTATCTGCTGACTAGAGCGCTTCGCACCCACTATATTGAGCGCAAGCCGAAATATGTCGAGCCGATCGGCGCCGCCGGCGGCTTTCTCGACGCCATCGGGGGCGGCGGCTGGGGGCCGGTGGTGACCAGCAACCTGCTCGTCCAGGGCGCCAAGCCGCGGCTGGTGATCGGCACCGTCAACACCGCCGAATTCATCCTCGCGCTGGCGATTTCCGGCGCTTTCTTACTTACTCTCGGCTTCGAGGCATTCGGCACCGCCGCACTCGGCTTGCTGATCGGCGGAGTCGCCGCGGCGCCGCTCGGCGGCTACATCGCCAAACGGGTGTCCGCCCGGCTGTTGCTGATCATGGTCGGGATCGTGCTGACGATCACCAGCCTGTTTGGCCTCTGGAGCGCCATCGCCCGCTAGCCGATGCTGGCATAAATCGTTCAATTCGCTAAGTATCGGGTGAATTGATCGGATATTTCGATGACAGTCTATCTGCCGACATTGAAGCAGCTCCAATATCTCGTGGCCCTGCGCGACAATGGCCATTTCGGGCGCGCGGCGGAGAGCTGCTTCGTCACCCAGTCGACCCTTTCCGCCAGCCTGCGCGAGCTCGAGCAGCTGCTCGACGTGACTTTGGTCGAACGCACCCGGCGGGTCGTGCGATTCACGCCATTGGGCTCGAAAATCGCCGAAAAAGCGCGGCGCGTGCTGCGCCAAACGGAAGAACTGGCCGACATGGCCCGGGCCGAGGGTCAACCGCTGACCGGCGACTTGAGGCTGGGCGTCATCCCGACCATCGCCCCCTTCCTGCTGCCCGGCCTGTTGCCGCAGCTTCGTGCAGCCTGGCCCGACCTCAAGCTCTATCTGCGCGAGGAAACCAGCCAGGCGGCGTGCGACGCATTGCACCGCGGGCAGCTGGATTGCGTGCTGCTGGCGCTGCCCTACGCCTGCGGCGACGTCGACACCGCGACTTTGTTCGACGACGGGCTGTTCGTCGCCTATCCGCGCGGCGAGGCGCCGGCGCAAGCGACCGTCGCCGCCGGCGCGATCGACGAGCATCGGCTGCTGTTGCTCGAGGACGGCCATTGCCTGAAGGATCATGCGCTCTCGGCCTGCAATCGGCCAGAACTTCGCGCCGAGGCGGCGATGATGGGGACCTCGCTGCACACGCTGGTGCAGATGGTCGACAATGGCCTGGGGCTGACCTTCGTGCCGGCGATGGCGATCGAGGCTGGGATCCTCGACGGGACCGGGATCGAAGCGCGCCCGCTCGAGTCGGACAATAGCTATCGCCGGATCGCGCTGGCGTGGCGGCGGTCGAGCCCGCGCCACGAGGAGTTTCAGCTTCTCGCCGAAACCTTGCGGCAAATCGCGCGGGCGGTCATTCCGGGCTTGCCGGCCAGTGCCCGCCGCGACTGAGCCGAGCCGCGGCGAGCCGGGTCAGGCCGCCTCTTCCGGCGCATGGCAGCGAGGATCGCTCAAGTCGAAGCGGTCGGCGTTCATCACCCGCGTCCAGGCCGCGACGAAGTCGTCGACAAACATCGCTTTCGCGTCATCCGCCGCATAGACCTCGGCGATCGCCCGCAATTGCGAATTCGAGCCGAACACGAGATCGGTGCGAGTCGCCGTCCACTTCTCCTCGTCGGTGTTGCGACAGGTGCCGGTGAAGACTTCGTCGCCGCTGTCGTCGACCTGCTTCCACGCCGTTCCCATGTCGAGCAGATGCACGAAAAAGTCGTTGGTCAGCTGACCCGGCCGGTCGGTGAAGACGCCGTGCTTCGACCCGCCATGGTTGGCGCCGAGCACGCGCAGCCCGCCGACCAGCACGGTCATCTCCGGCGCGCTCAGCTGCAATAGCTGCGCCCGGTCGATCAGCAATTCCTCGGTCGGAACGTTGAAGGCAACCTGCAGATAATTGCGGAAGCCATCGGCCTGCGGCTCGAGCACTTCGAAGGCCTCGACGTCGGTCTGCTCCTGGCTGGCGTCGGTCCGGCCCGGGGCGAACGGCACTTCGATGTCCTGGCCGGCGTCCCGCGCCGCCTTTTCGATCGCCGCCGATCCGCCGAGCACGATGAGGTCGGCGATGCTGACCTTCTTGCCGCTGCCGTTCTGCCCGCCGTCGAAGTCCGCCTTGATGCCGTCCAGCACCTTCAGCACACGGCCGAGCTGTTCGGGCTGGTTGACGTCCCAATCCTTCTGCGGCGCCAGCCGGATGCGGGCGCCATTGGCCCCGCCCCGTTTGTCCGACCCGCGGAACGTAGCGGCCGAGGCCCAGGCGGTCTGCACCAGCTCCGAGACCGTCAGACCGGAATCGAGGATTTTCGTCTTGAGATCGGCGACGTCGGCCGGTTCGATCGGCGCATAGTCGGCCGCCGGGATCGGGTCCTGCCAGATCAAATCCTCGTCCGGCACTTCCGGGCCGAGGTAGCGCGCTTTGGGGCCCATGTCGCGATGGCACAGCTTGAACCAGGCGCGCGCGAAAGCATCGGCGAACGCGTCCGGATTGTCGCGGAAATGCTCCGAATGCTTGCGCAGTTCGGGATGCATTTTCAATGCCATGTCGGCGGTCGTCATCATCGTCGGAACGCGGCGGTCGGGGCTGTGCGCGCCGGGGGCCAGATCCTCCGGCTTCTGGTCGATCGGCTGCCACTGCTTGGCACCGGCCGGGCTCTTCACCAACTCATATTCATAGTCGAACAGCATGTGGAAAAAGCTCATGTCCCACTGCCGCGGAGTCGGCGTCCAGGCGCCCTCGAGGCCGCTGGTGATGGTGTGGTCGCCAATGCCGCTTTCGTGGCTGCTGGCCCAGCCGAGGCCCTGCTGGGCGATGTCGGAGCCTTCGGGCTCGGCGCCGATCTTCGCAGCGTCGCCGGCGCCGTGGCATTTGCCGAAGGTGTGACCGCCGGCGGTAAGCGCCACCGTTTCCTCATTGGTCATGCCCATTCGGGTGAACGTCTCGATGATGTCGCGGCCCGACTGGACCGGGTCGGCGTTTCCGCCGGGCCCTTCCGGATTGACGTAGATCAGGCCCATCTGGATCGCCGCCAGCGGGCTTTCGAGCGCCTTGCCGGCGTCCTCGTCGATCCGCGTGTCGCCGAGCCATTCCTCCTCCGTGCCCCAGTAGATGTCCTTCTGCGGCTCGAACACATCGACCCGCCCGCCGCCGAAGCCGAACACCGGCCCGCCCATCGATTCGATGGCGACATTGCCGGTCAGGATCATCAGGTCGGCCCAGGACAGCTTGCGGCCGTATTTCTGCTTGATCGGCCACAACAGGCGCCGCGCCTTGTCGAGGTTGGCGTTGTCGGGCCAGCTGTTGAGCGGCGCGAAGCGCTGGTCGCCCGACGAGGCGCCGCCGCGCCCGTCGCCGGTGCGATAGGTGCCGGCGCTGTGCCACGCCATGCGAATGAAGAAGGGGCCGTAATGCCCATAATCGGCCGGCCACCAGGGCTGGCTGTCGGTCATCAGCGCGGTCAGATCGCGCTTGACCGCGTCATAGTCGAGCGAATGGAATTCCCGGGCGTAGTCGAAATCCTCGCCCATCGGGTTGGGAGAGCCGGCGCCGTTCTGGTGAAGCATATCGAGCGACAGCTGGTTCGGCCACCAGTCGCGATTGGTTCGGCCCAGAAGGGACCTCAGCGCGCCCGCTTCCTTCATCGGGCAATTGAGTGGGCTATCGCTGGTCTTGGCGTCCATGGTCGTCGCTCTCCTAGGATGGGGTTTGAAACAAACCCTAGGCCCGGTCGGTCAGCGACGGAAACGATTAAACTTGGTCAGTAAGAGGGGAGGAATCGATTAGTCCGTAGCGATCCGCATCTCACTTCAACACGAAGAGCAGACCAGAGAGCGCAAACAGGGCGAGGCCCGTCGTGCCAAGCCAACCAGCAGAGGCCGGCCGCCACTCGATGATGGGATTGGTCAGCCTTTTCGCGGCTCGCGGGCATAGAAACGCGGCAAGGGCCAGAACCAGCAGCCATGCGCCGGTTACCGCGCCAATGATCGCGCCGAAGCCAATGGCACCGTGCGACGTCGCCACGGCTTCGAACACACCTCCTATTTGCCCCTGGCCCCAAACGAGTATCGCTGGCCCAAGCAGGAGGATGGCCAGCAGCAATATATGCGCGGTGCGCCAATAGGCATACAGCAATGTTTCCAGCGCGCCGTCTGGCCGCCACGATTCGCCCTGTGAAATGCGAGCCAGGACCGCTCCCGCGACTAGAAGGAAGATTCCGATTTCCGGAAGGCGGTCGTCGAGGACCAGGATGAATCCTGATACCCCAAGCCCCACGGAAAAATAGGCCGGCACCAGGCGAGAACGCGCGTTTGAGCCCGCCGGTCGACCCTGCTCGGTCCATTGTTCCGGACCGCCGAGCCGTTCGATGATCGCATCGACTTGCTCCGCCGTCGCGGGGTTGCCGCTGGACGCAACGTCCGCCTCGATTTCCACATGCTCGCGCACGCCTGCCACGATCTCCTCGACCTCCTGCGGCGGGTGACCCGCCATCGCAGCGCGAACCTCTGCCAAATAGCTGTTCAACGCCCCTTGGGCGCGGTCGGTGAGGATCATTGTCCGCTCTCCAATTCCTTGATGCCGCTGTTGATTGCCGCCCACATCCGGTTGATCTCAGCCAGAACCCGTCGCCCTGCTGGCGTGAGCTCGTAATATTTTCGGGCTGGCCCGCCGGGGGATGCTTCGAGGCTGGACTGAACCAGCTGCTCGCGCTCGAGCCGACTCATGATCGGGTAAATCACGCCTTCGCCGATCACGAGGCCCGGAATGCCCCGCAATCGCTTGACGATTTCATAGCCGTAGAGGCGCTCTCGAGCGAGAGCGTTCAGCACGCCGAGCTCAAGCACGCCCTTGCGCGCCTGGGTCAGCCAATTCTCCACGAACGTCGAGGTCATGTGCCACTATGTGGTTAAACAAGGTAGCTGTCAATAGACTTATGCAAACCAGGGATTGGGCTCAGTCCATGTGCCTTATGCCGACCCGCAAATAGTCCCAGCCGGTAACCAGGGTCAGCGCCGCCGCCGCCCACAGGCTAATGAGGCCGACGTCGTGCACCCACGGCTGCGCCGGAAGCGCACCGCCGAGGATCAGGGCCCCAAGCGCGACGAGTTGAAGCGTCGTCTTCCATTTGGCGAGCTTGCTGACCGGAACCGACACTTTCAGCTCGGCGAGGAATTCGCGGAGACCCGAAACGGTGATTTCGCGCAGCAGGATGACCATCGCCGGGATGATGTGAAGCCCGTTGATCACCGGCTCGCCCGACATCTTGCGGCTGGCGACCAGCATGACGATCACCGCGGCGACCATGATCTTGTCGGCGATCGGGTCAAGAAACTGGCCGAGCCGGGAAATCTGGCCCTGCGCGCGGGCGAGGTAACCGTCGAAATAATCGGTGATGCCGACGACGCAGTAGAGGACGAAAGTGATCGCATAATCGAGCGGCGTCGGACTCCACAGCAGGAAGACGAGGATCGGCACCGCCAAAATCCGCGACAGCGTCAGCAGGTTGGGAATGCTCAGCATGGCGCCGGCCTTAGCGGTATTGCGCGGGGATTGGGAGACGGCGCAATGGCGCGCTCGAACACTCTTGCCGAACGCGGCGGCCGGCCTTGTGCGGCGACCCAAGCTCCGCCAAAAGACGCGGCCTCATCCCATACCGGAGTATGTTCATGCGAGTGTTCGCCATTGCCCTGTCGCTGCTCGCCGGCGCCACCGCTTTTACCCCGGCCGCGATGGCACGGCCGATCGTTTTTGCGGGCGAACCGGCGACCGGCGGGACATTGGTGATGCCGCTGCGCAACGCCGATCATCTCGGTCATGCGGACAATCTTCTCGATCCGGCAACCCGCGACTCCGTGGCGCGCGCCCTCGCCGCGGCGGAGTTCGATTTCGACCGCAATTCGGTACTTACCCTGCGCGGCATCGGACCATGGTCGAAGATCGTCGTCATCGGCACCGGCCCGACTCCGTTCGACGCCCGGATCGTCCAGGACCTTGGCGGAACCGCGGCCCGGGAAACCTCGAGCGACAATGGGCCTGTCGCGGTCCTGACCCAGACCTTCCCGTCCGCCGGACCCGAGGCCGGGGTGCAGCTCGCGATCGGCGCGCGCCTCGGCGGCTACAGCTTCGACAAGTATAAATTTGCCGATCCAGCCAAGCCGAAGCCCGCCGGGCGCGATGCGCCGATGACCATCGTCACCGACAATGCCGGGGCGGGCGACTCCTACGACCGGTTCGGCGAACCGCTCGCCGACGGCGTTCAGTTCACGCGCGACCTGATCAACGAGCCGCCCAACGTCCTTTATCCGGAGACCTTCGTCGAGCGCGCGCGCGAAGCGCTGCAGGCCGTCGACGGAATCTCAATCAAGGTGCTCGACGTGCCGGCGATGGAGCAGCTCGGAATGGGGTCGATCCTCAGCGTCGGCAGGGGTTCGACGCGGCCGCCGCGCATGCTGATCGTCGAATATCGCGGTGCCGCGAACGCGCCGCTGATTGCTCTGGTCGGCAAGGGCATCACCTTTGACACCGGCGGGATCTCGCTCAAGCCCGGAAGCGGCATGTGGGCGATGAAGGGCGACATGGCGGGCGCCGCCGCCGTCATGGGTACCGCGATCAGCCTCGCCCGGTCGCGGGCGCCGGTCAACATCGTCGCCATCGCCGCGCTGGCGGAAAATATGCCAAGCGGGTCCGCGACCCGGCCAAGCGACGTGGTGCGGGCGATGAACGGCCGGACGATCGAAATATTGAGCACCGACGCCGAAGGGCGGCTCGTCCTCGCCGATGCCCTTGTCTATGCCGAGCGCACCTACCGCCCGGCGGCGATCGTCGATATCGCGACACTGACCGGAGCGGTCGGGACCGCGCTCGGCGAGGAATATGCCGGCCTGTTTTCGCGCAACGAGGCGCTGGCGGCGCAATTGTCCGCGGCAGGCGAGGCGACCGGAGAGGAGCTGTGGCGCCTGCCGCTCCACCCCAACTATGCCGACGACATGAAATCGGACATCGCCGACATCCAGAATGTCAATCCGGGCGGCACTCCCGGCGCCGGCCTCGGCGCGCACTTCGTCGGCTATTTCATCGAGCACACGCCATGGGCGCATCTCGATATCGCCGGCGTCGACAATCGCAGCTCCTCGCTGCCGACGGTGCCGGAAGGCATGGCCGGGTTCGGAGTGCGGCTGCTCGACCGCTTCGTTCGCGATTTTTCGGCCGTTCCGGCGGATTCCGCTGCTGGGCGTGAGTAAAGCCCTGGCCGGAGCAAGCGGCGCCAGGCCCTAGCAATGCAGGACACCCTCCACCTCCTTCGCACGCGGCGGTTCCTGCCGATCTTCGCGACCCAATTCCTGGGCGCGTTCAACGACAATCTGTTCCGCACCGCGATGGTGATGCTGGTGATCTACGGCATCTATGGCGACGCCACTCAGGAAGCGACGTTCAGCGCCGTCGCCGGGGGCCTGTTCATCCTCCCCTTCTTCCTCTTGTCGGCGCTTGCCGGCCAGCTGGCCGACGCCGGCGACAAGGCGGCGATCATCCGCATCGTCAAGACCGCCGAGATCATCATCATGATCGGCGGGGCGGCCGGCCTGTTGCTGCACAACATCCCGCTGCTGCTCGCCGCGCTGGCGGCGATGGGCATCCACTCGACCTTCTTCGGGCCGATCAAATATGCGATTCTGCCCCAGCATCTACACAAGGACGAGGTGCTCGGCGGCACCGGCCTGGTCGAGGCCGGCACCTATGTCGCCATACTCGGCGGGACTCTGCTCGGCGGAATCCTGGTCTTCGCGCGGCCGGACGGCAGCTTTCACGCCGAATGGGCGGCACTCGGCGTGCTGCTAGTCGCGGTCGTCGGCCGGATCACCGGCGGCATGGTCCCGCCCGCCCCGCCTCAGCCAGACGCGCCGCCGCTGAAGATGGACTGGCACATCGTCCGGGCGTCGGTGACGCTGGTCAGCGCCACGCTCCATGTCCCGCGCTTGTTCCTGGCGATCCTGTCGATCAGCTTTTTCTGGTCGATGGGGGCGGTGCTTGCCGCGCAGTTCCCGCCGCTGGTCAAGAACAGCCTCGGCGCCGACCAGACCGTCGCCACCCTGTTCCTGGCCATCTTCTCGATCGGCGTGGCGTTCGGCTCGGTGGCCATCAACCGGTTGCTGCGGGGCCATGTCTCGGCCAGGTTCGCGCCGCTGTCGGCGCTCGGCATGGGTCTGTTCGTGCTCGACCTGTTCCGCCGGGTCAAAGGCTGGCCCGAGGTCGGCGAGGAGCTGATCGGCGTGCAGGCCTTCCTCGCCACCGCCAACGGGCCGTTCATCGTCCTCGATTTGCTCGGCGTGGCGGTCGCCGGCGGGATGTTCGTCGTGCCGCTCTACGCCTTCCTTACCACCACCGTGCCCAAGTCGCAGACGGCGCGGACCATCGCCGCCAACAATATCGTCAATTCCGGCTTCATGGTCGGAGCGACGCTGATCCTGACGATGGCGGTCTTGTTCGGCGTCACCGTCGCCGACTCGCTGCTGATCGTCGCGATCGCCAGCGTCATCGCCGCCTGGCTCGGCTGGCGATTGCACAAGGCGTGCGACTGAATCTCAGGCGATAATCAGGGCGACGAACAGAAAGCCGGCGAGGAAGGTCGTGCCGAACAATCGGAGGTCCTCTTGCAGGCGGCTCGCGGCCTTGGCCGGAACCGGATCGCGCCAGACGCGTCCGCGGCCGAAGCATCGCGGATCGAGGGCTATGACTGGGCGCGCCGACTGCATGGACAAATGTTAAGCTCCTTTTAACCTTTTCCACAACGGCCTTTTCAGAAGCTCGTATCCGCGCGTGCCAAATCGGGTCATTTTCGCAAATCGGCCGACTTTAACTTTCTCTTAGCGAGTGAGGCGCATCGTCCTTGGACACTCGCTTTTCCGGGGAGAGCCAGATGGAGTCGAACGAGCGTTATTACAGCCGCCGCGCGGTCACCGAGCGAATGGCGGCCCAGCGGGCGGTCAGCGAACAGGCCCGCGCCTGGCACTCCAAGCTGGCCGAGGATTTCGCCGAGCGGGCCAAGGCTCCCGGATCGGTCACCGTCACCGCCTGACCGGCGAGTTCATTATCTCGGAAGCGGGCTGTACATCATCAGCCATCGCGGCGGCTGACCTGGATGCTGTTCCCGTGCCAAGGGCCTCACCCGAATGACAGCTACGGGCGACGTGCCGTTGCTGACAAACAGCCAGCCGCAATTCGAGCGCAGATCCAGTGCGACCGAGCGGTCATAGGGCAGCGGCGGCGGCCGCGGAATCGTCCCCGTGCCCGAGACAAAATGAATGCCTCCACTGGTCTCTATCCGCAGATCATCTCCGTCGGAAAAAGCCCCGCCCGACGTCCGAAGGGCGACATCTTCGACCATCGCCTGGTGACTTCCCGAGGAGCTCTCCTGTTCGAAAATGAGCCGCCTGTCTGCCTCGCGTTCCGCGTAGGGACCGCCGATCCGAACAACCATCGGAGAACGCGCGCAAAGGCTGGTGTCCGCAGCAACCTGGCCACGAGCGGTAATGCGCAAACCGTGACCGCCGTCGGAATCGAGGCGGAAGCGGCCATCGGCATCCGTCGTTGCGCGAGTGATTTTCTCGGCATCCCAGACGAGCTGATCGCGACGAATGCCCCACCCGCTGTCGCGAAGCTCGACGACTGCGCCGCCAACCGGGCGCTCGGTCGCCGCGTCCCGAACGACGCCCGAAACGCCGGGCGCGCATCCTCCCGTCAGCATGGCGGCGGCGGTCACGAGAAATCGCCAACAGCGCATGGCTGCTGTTTCGCATCGGCGCCGAATTTCGGCAATGCTTGGGGCGTGGTCGCCCTGTTGAAAGCTGAAATCACCGCAGCGCTACGGCACGGCCTCTAGGTCGCGCTCTTTCTCGGGCTTGAGCTTATTGCCTAACGCGTGGCCTCGGGGGTGGGCCACCGATAGCGAAAACATTCGCGAGCGGCTTTGTCTCCGGCAAAATGTAGACGACGCCCACGGTGCCTTTGAATGCAGGAACGACGACCGTGTCATAAAAGGCGGCGGGGACGTTTATGCAGCCATAGGAGATCCGGTTGTCCAGCGCTGTGGGCGAGGCCAGCCGATCGTGACGACGATCGCTGGGCTTTCCAACGATCACCCGATGCATCGAAAGCGCGCTCTTATAGTCGATCCACAGAACGTCCTGCTCCAGATCGAAACCCAATGAGGCTTCAAACCGACCTGCCGGCGTGATGCGTTCGTTCGGCGTGATCGAAGCAAGCCGGCGAAGACCGATGCCGGGGACATTGTCATCGGCTCGGCCGATACCGAGCAAAGCGGGCGCTGCTCCAAGTATCTGGCTGTGTGCATCGAAGGCGAATACTTTGGCCTCTCGCTTATCGACGATCATGTAGGGGAGTCCGCGATTGTCGCGCGACGCCGCGACCCAGTCGGCCATCTGGTGCACCTCGGCCGACCCAGTCTGCCTTCCAAAGTTCGGGCGATCCGGCTGCGACTCCATTGACAATGAAGCAAGGGGAGCCGCGGGCGTGATTGCAGATGAAGCCGCGCGCGAGTCCCCGATTGCTTGCGTCGCCGCTGGTTGCGGAGCCGCCAGGCCCACCGCCAACACGACAAACATCCGTGCGCGAGCCATCGGCACCCGCCTCAATTGCGCGCCTGCTTGCGCGGAAGGACCGGGACGATCGGCTTCGGGGCCGCCGGCGTCGGAGGAAGCAAAGCCTTCGTGCCAGGCTTACCGCTTACTCGCCGGACGGGCAGCTCCTCGTCGGCGGGCGCTTCGGCGAGCTCAATGCTCGGCATCCGAACGCCGTCCCCGATCACGACCGGTGGCGTTACCCCAGGCGGAACCACCGGCAGCAATATTATTGGCGGCGCGACAACTGGCGGCGTCACAACTGGAGGGGTCACCCCAGGTGGTGGCGGCGGTGGCGGTGGCGGTGGCGGTGGCGTTGGCGGCGGCGGCGGTGGCGGCGGCGGCGGCGGTGGTGGCGGCGGCGGTGGAGGCGGCGGCGGCGGCGGCGGTGGTGGCGGCGGTGGTGGCGGCGGCGGCGGTGGCGCGGCGCTGATTGTCCCGGTCGTGCGGTTGGTTGTTACGCAGCACGATCCGGCCAGCGCATATTGATCGGCATTCTCGCCGGCTAGCGAGTATCCCGAATAGGTAATTCCAACGCCGGTCCCGACGTCCGAACTGTCGTAGGTCGCAGTGGCGTCCGGACCGGCGACGAGCGTGACGCCTACCGGAAGCCCGGACTCTTCGGTCGTGTTGAACCCGGAAAGAACAGTGTCGGTGGAGCCATCGAAAACCATGTCGCCGTTAGGGAACAACAGCATCTTCTGTGTCAGCGTTGCACCCTCCGTCAGCACGAAGTTAATCGAGTAATCGGTCGGGGCTGCGTACGACACCGGATTATAATGGATCTCGGCTGGCGCAGCCGTGACAGTCGCCGGAGGGGATAGCGGCGCGAAAATTATCGTTCCGCCGTCAACTCCGGGCCCGGTTCCGGCCGCTCCGGCAATCAGCGTCAAGCCAACCGGAAGCCCGAGGCTTTGCGCCGGAATAGTGGAGCCTCGGGTCAGCGTGATCGCGGCGTCGATATGCACGTCATGGCCCGCGCATAACGCAATGTTGCCATCGGTCGTGGTTATTGCGTGAAACACCCTGATGTCACGGCCGGCATCGAGCAAGACGCTTCCGTTGGTTGTTGTGATCGGCGCGTTCACGTTCACGTCGCGGCCGCAGCACACCACGAGGTTGCCATTGGTCGCAGTAATCGCGGCATTGATGTTGACGTCTCTATACGCGTTCAGCGTCAACGTCGTGGGCGTGCCAGACGCGGTCCAGGCAATGGCATCGTTGACTTGAATGTCCCCGTTGCCGCCCGGATCAACCTCGCCGGGGGCGAGCATGGTGCTGATCACGACGTTGTTCGTCACCAGCTGTGCCGACAGTGTCGCGCCTGAAATGTTGCCGCCGGCGCCGATGGTGAAATCCGCAGGATCGATTAACCAGGTTCCGTTCGTCCCCCAGGGGGAAGCGGTTGTAATGCGGACATCGTCGGCAATGCTTACGGTGGCGGCGGAGGTTTCAATGAAGCCCCCGTTACCGCCGTTGGGAGCGCTGGCATCGAGTGTGCCGTTAACGTTGACCGTGCCGCTCTGCATGTCGGCCAGCAGCGAGATCTGACCCTCATGCTCGCCAAGGGTTTGCGCCTCGATGATACCGGAGTTGTTTACGACGCTATTGAGCAATTCTCCTGCTGCCTTGGCCGTCATCAGCACATGGCCGCCATTGGCGCGTAAAATGCCCCCGTTCTCGACGAGCGCGTTAACCGCGCCTTGATCCACGGTTACATTGAGCAGGCCATCCCCCGCGACATCGAGCGTGATGGCGGTGCCCGCCGCCAGGGCGACCACTCCCATGTTCGCCTGGATCAAGCCTGTATTGCTGATGTTTGCCCCCAGCAACGCGACATAGCCGCCGTCGGCATTGATCGAGCCTTGGTTGATAACCGACGCTCGGCTTTCGCCGGCGAATTTATAATTGCCGGCCATGAAGTCGCCGTCTGCCATGTCCAGCGTTGAAGCGACCAACCCGCCGACGTTGACCTGAGCCCCCGGTCCAAAAAGCACGCCGTTCGGGTTGATCAAGAAAACATAGCCGTTGGCCGTCAGAGTCCCGAAGATCGATGACGGATCGGCGCCGAGAACCCGATTGAGAGCGACGGAGCTATTGTTCGGCTGGACAAACTCGACCGAGTTGCCCTGTGCAATGTTGAACGTTTGCCAGTTGATCACCGTATTTTGGCTGGATTGATTGATAGTCATGGCAAACTGGTTGGTGGATATGTCCGCCTGGCCCGCCGCCACGTTGCCGCCAGTCGGCAGGTCCTGCGCAGGCGCCGCCGAAGGCAGCACGACAGAGGTCATCCCCAATAGCGAAATCAGTCCAAACACCGCCGTCGACGAAAATAGCGCTCGGCGGAAATGGCTCTTGGCATCGTCGCGCAAGCTGCAATTGCGATTCATGTAATTATCCCTTGTCGATGAGCAGGCGCGGTCTGTCGCCGCGGCCGACTAAAAAAACTTGGTCATCTGGAACCAGAAGCGGCCGTCCCGGTCGCGCTGTGATGTCACATCCTGGTCGCCCAGCTTGTGTGCGTATGTCGCCTTGAGCAGGTAGCTATTGGGTAAGGTCCAGCTGACCCCCGCTCCGACACCGCTGCGATGCGCGACATTCGAACCACCGACCCAAGGGTCCTTGGCAAATTTCACGGCGCCGACGTCGACGAAGGTGAACAGGTGGAAATCGCCGGACACTGGAAGGAATCGCGGGAGCAGCAGCCTTGCTTCGGCGGTGGCCAAATAGCCCTCGTCGCCATAGGCCTCGCCTTCCGGATACGCCCGGACTCCATAAGCACTTCCGAGCTGCATCTTTTCGGCGCTGTCGAGGTTCTTGGCTGCGATCTGGCCGCGAACCGACGCATAAAGCGAAATCGAGTCCGTCACGCGCTGCAAACGTGAGACGCTGGCCTGAAGCTTACCGAAATTGCCGTTTGTGCGCGCGGTCATGCGGTCGACTGCGAGGTCGGCTGGGCTCCTGATATCGAGATCGCCAAGCGTCGCGCCGACCCAAAACATGGTCGAGCCGCCGCCGCCGAAATGGTCCTGATGGTTGCCGCTCAAGCCCAGATTCAGAAGCTTTGCGCGCCGATCCGTGACAGTGGAAGCCACGCCCACCCTGTCTTTGAAGAACTTGGCTTCGACGCTGGCGAACGCGTTCAGATTGGTGTTGCGCGAGCGCACCAGCGGGTGGCTGCCGAACAGGCTGATGACATCCGCCGTGCCGTCGGCATCGAGGACCTCGAATTCGCGGCCGAGGGCGTAGTCGATATGAGAATAGGCAACCCCGACCGTCGAGTTGCCGAACATGGTCTGATAGGCAGCACGGCCATAGGCGAGGCCAGAAGCCGAAATCAGCCCGCGCACGCTCAGCAGGTCGCCGCGGCCGGTCGGATTGTTGAGGTTCAGCGTGCCGCCGCCGCGATAGGAACCGGTGAAGCGATTTCCCCCGTTGTCAGCCTCGACCATCCCGCTGACCAGCCGGCTGCGCCTCAAATTGACGATGAGGTCGGAAGTGCCGACCGCGGATCCTGGGCTTAAGGTCGAGCTGACGTCGATCCCCGGAACATCCGAAAGGAGTAAAAGGCGGCGCTCCAGCGCCCGAGTGCTGACCGTATCGCCGCTATCGACACCGGACATGACGCCGGCGGCGCGTGTGCTCGAAAATCCTGTCTTATTATCGATCGCGATGCTGCCGTAACGGCCCTCGACAACCGCGATCGTGACGGTGCGGTCTTTAATGTCCTGCTGCGGCAGGTACGCCTGCGCCAGGAAATAACCGCGGCTCCTGTAGAAACTGGTGATTTGCGCAGCAATGCCTCGCAACTGCCCCAGATTGATTGAACTTCCGCTGGCGAAGCCGGTCGCGGCGACCAGTTGGCGCTCGGAAAACAGTGTTTGTCCAGTTACTCGAAGCGCATCTACGCGGATTTGCGGCCCGCCGGTTTCGAGCCGTGCGGTGTGCGCAGGCTTATTCACCTGGATGTTCGTCGCCGTAGGCCGCACGGCTGGTGACGGAGGGATCTGCTGGAGCTGCTGGCCCGCATCTGGACGCTGCTGCGCTGTAGCCGCCTGGCTCGTCGTCAGCAGTCCAATCAAGAGAAGATTCCGGTGCATTGGCGGCTCTCACTTCGTGGCAAGCCCACCAATGTGTCCGAATCAACGCACTGATGGTCTACTCCGCGAGTGAGCCTGGGAAGTTTAGGAAACCTTGGAAAAACAACCAGATTGGCCGCGAT
Source organism: uncultured Sphingomonas sp. (assembly GCA_964448315.1). GTDB lineage: Bacteria > Pseudomonadota > Alphaproteobacteria > Sphingomonadales > Sphingomonadaceae > Sphingomicrobium. Next base: position 19,540 of record CAYUWJ010000001.1, read on the forward strand.
TTCAGGCTAATTCGCCTTGGCTGATCACGCCCCGGTGATGCGCCTTATCCAACCGTAGCGGCTGTGGTTGTTGCGAAAAAAATGGCGCGCCCGGAACGATTCGAACGTCCGACCCTCAGATTCGTAGTCTGATGCTCTATCCAGCTGAGCTACGGGCGCGCGGCCAGCGGCGACATAGGGGGACGTCCGATTGTGCGCAACCCTGCGCCGGGGGCTCGACGCTCGCGATTGCACGACCCCCTGCCCGTCCCTAGAGCATGGGCGATGAGGTCCGCCGCAGCCTGGAGCCTGGTGCCGCTGGCGCTCGCCGGATGCGGGCCGTCGCTGACTCAGGAACCTTCGCTCACGCCGCGCGCCGCCGAGGCGATCGACCCCCGCATTCCGGTCGATGAACCGGTCCTGGTCGGGCCGGTCGCGCCTGCACTCGCGGCGCGCCTCGCCGAGCTGGTCGGCGACGCCCGATCGGGGGACGCGGCGTTCGTCGCGGCCGCGACCAACGCCGAGCGTCTCGCCGCAGCCGCCGGGCCACCGCAAAGCGAGAGCTGGGTGGTCGCCCAGCAAATGCTGTCGGTCGCAGTCGCGGCGCGCGCTCCGACCGCCCGGGCGCTGGGCGATGTCGATGCCATCGCCGCCGATGCGATCGACCGCGCCGGGACCATCGCACCAGCGGATTTCCTGGCGATCCAGGCGGCTGCAAGCGAGATCGCCGAGATCGAGCGCGGCCAGGCGGCGCGCCTCGAAGCGCTGCAAGCGCGCCTCGGCGGCTAGGCCAACATCGCCGCCCGCGCCGCCGGCCAGTCCCCGGCCTTGATCCGATAGACGGTCGTCGGGTTAAGCTCGGGCCCGTAGCGATCATCCTCGAAATCGAGATCGGCGCACCGGGTCATCCCCAGCCGATCCATCAGCCGCCGGCTCGATTCATTCCCCGTCACCGTCAGCGCCACCACGTGCGGCGCGCCGAAACGGGTGAAGGCGAGGTCGAGCGAAGCGATTGCCGCCTCCTTGGCGAAGCCTTGCCCCCAGGAATCCTCGCGCAGCCGCCAGCCGATCTCGAAATCGCCGGTCAGCCCGCCGGCGCCGGGTGAATTGACTCGCTTCAGCCCGCAGAATCCGAGCAGCGCACCGTCGGACTTGCGCTCGACGATCCAGAAGGTGTGTCCATAATCGCGTTGATAGCCGTCGATCCGATCGAAAGCGGCGTCATGTTCGGCCTGAGTTTGCACCCCGCCGAGCCAGCGCATCACCGCCGGCGTGTTGAGCCGCCGGACGAACTCGGCGCGGTCGCCGTCCGTCCAGCCCCGAAGCCGCAGCCGGTCGGTCTCGGCGGCGGTGTCAGCCATGAATCAGGCGGGCGGCGTGGAGCGCATGATAGGTCAGCACCCCGGTCGCTCCGGCGCGCTTGAAGGCGAGCAACGTCTCCAGAAGCAGCGCGTCGCGCTCACCCGCTCCGGCCGCGGCGATCGCCTCGATCATCGCATATTCGCCCGACACCTGATAGGCGAAGGTCGGAACGCCGAACCGTTCTTTCACCCGCCAGACGATATCGAGATAGGCGAGCCCGGGCTTGACCATCACCATGTCGGCCCCCTCGGCGATGTCGAGCGCGACCTCGCGCAGCGCCTCGCCGCCGTTGGCCGGGTCCATCTGATAGCTGCGCTTGTCGCCCTTCAGCCGGCCGGCCGAGCCGACCGCGTCGCGGAACGGGCCGTAGAAGGCCGACGCATATTTGGCGGCGTAGGCCATGATCGCGATGTCGCAATAGCCGTCGCCCTCCAGCGCCGAGCGAATCAGCCCGACGCGTCCGTCCATCATGTCCGACGGTGCGATGATGTCGGCGCCGGCGGCTGCCTGGACCAGCGCCTGTTCGGTCAGGATCTCCACGCTGTCGTCGTTGCGGACGCAGCCGCGCTCGTCGGTCAGGCCGTCGTGGCCATGGCTGGTATAGGGGTCGAGCGCGACGTCGGTGAGGATGCCGATTTCGGGCACCGCGTCCTTGATTTCGCGGATCGCCCGGCAAACCAGATTGTCCGGGTTGAGCGCTTCGCGGCCGTCGTCGGTGCGAAGCGCGTCGGGCGTGTTGGGGAACAGCGCGAGGCACGGAATGCCGAGCCCGGCCGCTTCGCGCGCCTTGGCGGCAAGCCGGTCGACGCTCCACCGGCTCACTGCCGGCAGCGAGCCGATCGGCTGCTCGCAGCTTTCCCCTTCGCAGACGAACAGGGGCAAAATGAAGTCGCTGGGATGCAGGCGATGCTCGGCCAGCATCGAACGCATCCAGGCGCTCGATCGACCGCGCCGCATGCGCAGCGCCGGATATTGGCCGTCGGACATCGCGCCGAGCGTCTAGGCGGAGGCCGCACGGAAAGAAAGGGAGGTCTCGCGCATTGAACCGGCGATGGGCGCGCGGCGGCTTCCGAAGCAGGCGATTTTGATCGTCAATGCAGCCAGCCGGGCCGGCGCCGAGGGCTTCGAGGACGCGCATGACCAGCTGATCGCCGCCGGCGTCGAGCTGATCGACGCCAGGCCTGTCGACGACCCCGACACTTTCGAAGCGGAGGTCAAGGCGGCGATCGCGCGCGCGCCGATGGTGATCGTCGGCGGCGGCGACGGCTCGCTATCGACCGCCATCGACCATTTCTTAGGGCGCGACACGGTGTTCGCGCTGCTCCCGCTCGGCACCGCCAACAGCTTCGCCCGATCGCTCGGCATCCCGCTCGACCTCGCCGGAGCGATCGACGTGATCGCCAACGGCCGGCGCAGGCGGATCGATCTCGGCGCTATCGACGGCGATTATTTCGGCAATTCGGCGTCGATCGGGCTGTCGCCGCTGATCGCCCAGACCGTGCCGCCGCGGCTCAAGCGCTATCTCGGCCGCGCCGGCTATCTCCTTTGGGCGCTGCGTGTGGCGATCAAGTTCCGGCCGTTCCGGCTGACCGTAGAAGTCGGCGAAACCCGCACCAGGGTCTGGGCGACGGAGGTGCGGATCGCCAACGGCGGCTTCTTCGGCGGCGTCGAACTGGTCGAGGAGGCCGAGCTCGACAGCGGCGAAATGGTCGTCCAGGCGGTCACCGGCAAGACCATCGGCGGGCTGGTGTGGAGCTGGTTGAGAAGCGTCTTCAAGCTTGGCCAAGCCAAGCAATCGACGACCGAGTTCCGCGGCAAGAAGCTGCGTCTCCACACCAGGCCGCACATGGACGTGACGATCGACGGCGAAGTCGCCGCGCGCACGCCGGTGACGGTCAGCATCGCCCGGGCGGCGATCGAGGTGGCGGCGCCGAGGGAGGAAGCTGAAGCTAACCCAGCCGCTTGAGCGCCGCCGCCAGCCGCTCGGCCTCGGCGGCGCGCTCGGCATGATCGGCGCGCGCCTTGTCGACCGCTTCGGGCTTGGCCCGCTCGGTGAACGCCGCATTGCCAAGCCGCGCGGCAAGCGCGTCGCGCTCCTTCTCAGCGACCGCGGCCGCCTTGGAAAGCCGCGCCTTTTCCGCTTCAAGGTCGATATGCTCGGCAAGCGGGAAGGCGTAGGTCTCCTTGCCGACGACGATCTGCGCCGAGCCGGGCGGCGGCGCCTCGGCCGTCGCAGGAGCGGCCAGCTTGGCGAGCCGGCTCAGCCGCTCGGCTTCGCCAACGAACCGGTCCAGCGAACCTTTTGACCCACCGATCACCAGCGGCTGCAGCGTTGCGCTCCACGGAATGTTGAGCTCGGCGCGCATCGTCCGCACTTCGGACAGGAAGGCGATCAACCAGTCGATGTCCGCCTTGGCCGCCGTGTCGATCGCCGCTTCCGGCTTCGGCCACTTGGCCACGATCAGTTCGTAGGGCCGCTCGTTGGCGTTCCACAATTCCTCGGTGACGAAGGGCATGAACGGGTGGAGCATCACCAATATCTGGTCGAAAGCCCAGGCGGCGACCTGCTTGGTTTCCTCGTCGAACGCGCCTTTGACCAGCTCGACATACCAGTCGCAAAAGGTGCCCCAGTTGAAATGGTAGATGGCGTCGGCCATGCCGTCGAAGCGTAGCTCGTCGAAGGCGCGATCGAGCTTCGCCAGCGTTTCCACCACCTCGCCGATGATCCAGCGGTTGACCGGCAGCTCGGCCTTTGGCGCGGCGATGCTCGCGCTCACGCCGACCCCGTTCATCTGCAGGAAGCGCGCAGCGTTCCACAGCTTGGTGGCGAAGTTGCGATAGCCCTCGACCCGCTTTTCATCGAGCTTGATGTCGCGGCCCTGGCTTTCCATCGCCGCCAGCGTGAAGCGCAGCGCGTCGGCGCCGAAGCGGTCGATCAGGCCCAATGGATCGACCGTATTGCCCTTCGACTTGGACATTTTCTGCCCCGCCGCGTCGCGCACCAGCCCGTGCAGGTAGAGCGTCTTCCACGGCGGTTCGCCCAGAAACTCGATCCCCTGCATCGCCATCCGCGCATCCCAGAAGAAGAGAATATCGAAGCCGGAGATGAGCACGTCGTTGGGGTAGTGGCGCTTGAGCTCCTCGCTCACGTCGGGCCAGCCGAGCGTGGCGAACGGCCACAACGCGGACGAGAACCAGGTGTCGAGCACGTCCTCGTCCTGGCGGAGCGCCGCGCCGCCGGCCTGCGCGCGCGCTTCCTCCTCGGTTTCGGCGACGAACACTGCGCTGTCCTCGCCATACCAGGCCGGAATCCGGTGCCCCCACCACAGCTGCCGCGAGACGCACCAGGGCTGGATATTCTCGAGCCAGTGGAACCAGGTCTTCGACCAGCTGTCGGGAACGATCTTGATTTTGCCCGAGCGGGTGGCGTCGATCACCGGGCCGGCCAGCTTGGCCGCGTCGACATACCATTGGTCGGTCAGCCACGGCTCGATCACCGCGCCGGATCGGTCGCCGTAGGGCGTCGGAACCGTCCGCTCCTCGACCTTGACCAGCGCGCCTTCGGTTTCAAGCAGCTCGACAACGCGCTTGCGGGCATCGAAGCGGTCCATGCCGATCAACGCGTCGGGAATGCCGCCGCATTGCACCACCCGCGCCTGCCCATCGAACAAGTTGAGCATGTCGCCCGGCTTGATTCCGGCGCGCTTGCCGACCTCGAAGTCGTTGAAGTCGTGGCCCGGCGTCACCTTGACCGCGCCCGAGCCCAGTTCGGGATCGGCATACTCGTCGGCAACGACCGGCACTTCGCGGCCGGTGATCGGCAGCCTGACCGTTTTGCCGACGAGATCGCGATAGCGCGCGTCGTCGGGATGGACCGCGACCGCCATGTCGGCGAGCATCGTCTCGGGGCGGGTTGTCGCCACTTCGATCGCGCCGGAGCCGTCCGCGAGAGGATAGCGCAGGGTCCAGAATGGGCCCTGGACTTCGCGAGTCTCGACCTCGAGGTCGCTGATCGCAGTCTGGAACTTCGGGTCCCAATTGACCAGCCGCTTGTCGCGATAGAGCAGTTCCCGCTTCCACAGCTCGACGAAGACGTGGATCACCGCCTTCGAAAAGCCCTCGTCCATCGTGAACCGCTCTTGTCGCCAGTCGCACGAAGCACCCAGCCGGCGGAGCTGCCGGGTGATGGCCCCGCCCGACTGGGCCTTCCACTCCCAGACATGCTCGAGGAAGGCCTTGCGGCCGATCTTAGCCCGCTTCAGGCCCTGGCTGGCGAGATTGCGCTCGACCACCATCTGGGTGGCGATCCCGGCATGGTCGGTGCCGACCACCCACAGCGCGTCGAGTCCTCGCATCCGCGCATGGCGGGTGAGGATGTCCTGCAACGTATCGTCGAGCGCATGGCCGATATGCAGGCTGCCGGTGACGTTGGGCGGCGGCATGACGATGGTCCAGGGCTCGGCGTCGGGCCGTTCGGGCCGGAACAGGCCCTTTTCCTCCCAATGCGCATACCAGCGCTGCTCTATGGCGCCGGGATCGAAGGTCTTGGCGAGGGTGGTCATTGGCGGCGGTTAGCGGCGGGACGGCGGAGCTTCAACCGCGACAATCCTGCCCAGCATTAGCTGGGGAGGATTTTCAGAGAGGTCGCCCGGTGATCCGCGTGATCTCGCGCCTGACATGCTCCTCGACCATCACCTGGAGATGCTCGTCGAGCCATTGCTTGAGAATTGGCCGCAGCATTTCGCGGACCATCTCCTCCAACGGGTTGACCGGCGGCGGCGGCGGCACGCTGGCAGCGACCGTCGTCAGCTCGTCGAGCGAATGGCGGGTGGCGTCGGCCGCCGACTCGTCGAGCAGCGGCGGGCCGAGGTCGGCGACCGACGCAATCGGCTCGTCTAGCTCCAGCACGTCATCGTCATCGTCGTCGACTTCCTGCAGCCGGTCGGCGGCGACCGTTGGCGCGCGCAGTTCCTTGTCTTCGGCGATCACTTTCTTGATCGACGCGAGTATGTCTTCCATCGAAGGGTCGCTGCCGGTGGACGTCATGGCGGCGATATCGCCTATTGGGCGGGCGGAGTCACGCCCAATGCCTCGTCCGCGGTCACGGTCCGGGTCGCGACCGGCCGGTGCCGGGGATCGCTCGCCCAGTCGCTGATGCTTCCCGCCACCCGGCGATAATTACCGAGCGGGTCGTAGAGCGGGCCGCCGTCCAGCCCGAGTTCGGCAGCTTCGGCCTGGCCCATCGTGTTGAGCAGCTGGAAACCGGCAACATAGGAATCGCGCCGCGCGGTGACCAGCGCGACCTGCGAGTTGAGCAACTCCTGCTCGGCGTTGAGCACGTCGAGCACGGTGCGGGTGCCGACTCCGCGCTCGGCGCGGGCGCCCTCGAGCGCCAGCTCATTGGCCTCGACCGCGACCTGGTTCGAGGCGATCGCGTTCTGCGCCGCCGCGTAGCTGGCGAACGCCGAGCGGACGTTGGCGACAACCGTGCGCTCGACCCCGACGAGCTGCTCGAGCAATTGCCCCTCGATCGCCTGCGCCTGGCGGATTCGCGCCGCCGGCAGTCCGCCCTGGTAAAGCGGGATCCGGGCCTGCACTCCGGCGCCGGTGGCGGTCGTCTCGTTCGGCGCGCCGGGAGCGAACTGATCGTCGGCGGTGCCGAGAAAATTGGTATAGCGGCCGCTGCCGATCGCCGAGACGCTCGGCAAGCGGTCGGCGCGGGCGACGCTGACTTCCATCCCGGCGGCCCGCGCCTGCTCGGTGACGGCGATCAGGTCGGGATTGCCGATAAGCGCGATCCGCACCGCTTCGGCGGGCGTCCCGGGCAGCGGCGGCAACGGCGGTGGCGGCGCCAGCGCATCGGGCGTCACGCCGATCACCCGGCGGTAATTCTCCTCGCTGCCGGCAAGCCGCGCCTCGACGGTCGCGAGATTGGATCGCGCAAGCTGCAGCCGCGCTTCCGACTGGGCAACATCGGTCCGAGTCAAATCGCCGATCTCGAACCGGTCGCTGGTCGCCTGCAAATTGGTCGCCAGCACATCGACCTGGTTGGTGTTGAGCTCGACGATCGCCCGGTCGCGGATCACGTCCATGTAGGCCGCGACCGCTTCGGTGAAGATATCGCCTTCGACCGCGCGCAGCGTCGCCCGCCCCGCCTCGACCCGGGTCTTCGCCGCCCTGATCGAATTGCGGATCGCGCCGCCGCTGAACAATGGATAGCTAAGGTCGACCCCGGCCGAGAGGTTGCGGCCGTTGCCGCCCCCGGTCCTGGTCAAATCCTGGTTGACGCCGGCGGTGGCGCTGACCTGCGGCCGGCCGGCGGCACGGGCGATCGCCACCCCGGCGTCGGTGCTGCGCAGCGCCTGCCGCTGGGCGGTCAGCGTCGGGTTGGTCGCATAGGTCGAGACCAGCGCCTCGCGCAGCGTGTCCGCCGAGGCGGTTCCGGCGGCCAGCACAGCGGCGATGGATCCGATTGCAAGCTTGCGAAACACGGCGCGTCCTCGAGTCAAAAGGTGAAGGCCCGGGGGCGCTGGAAACCCGGAAGCCGGGGCATGGCGGCGTCGGCGATTGTATAGCAGCCCAGCGCTCCTGCGGCCTTGCGGCCGATGGTCAACCGAACCACGCCGCGGTCGATCACCGCCGCGCCGAGCCGGCCGCCGTCTTCGAGCTGGGCGATTATCGCCTCGGGAATCAACGCGACGGCTCCGTCGATCAGGATGAGGTCATAGGGCGCGCGTTTCTTGTACCCGGCCTCGAGCGGTCCTTTGACCACCCGCAGCTTTTGCTTGCGGGCGATGGCGGCAAGGCCGGGATCGGATTCGAGCGCCGTCGTTTCCAGCCCGATGTCGACCAGGATCGCCGCCGAATAGCCGCTGCCGGCGCCGATCACCAGCGCCCGCTCGCCGGGCTGCGGCGCGAGCTGGGTCAGCAGCAGCCCGACTGTCGCGGCCGGCGGCAGCATCCGCCCCTCGCCGATCGCCACCGCCCGGTCGATATAGGCGATCGGCCGCTGAGCTTTCGGGACAAAGCGTTCGCGCGGCAGTTTCGCCATCGCCGCCAGCACGCGCGGGTCGTTGACCCCCTGCGGACGCAGCTGGGTATCGACCATCGCCTCGCGGGCGGCGTCGAAATCGGGGATCGGCATGTGAATCGTCATCAACTGTTATATTAAGCTAATACACCTAGGATGCAAGACTTCACTTATCCGCACGGCGCCGCCGCGCCAAGCGCCACCCGCCGCCGTTGGTCGAATACACCAACGGCAGGATCGCGGCACGGACGGCTCTTGCATCGCCGCGAAGCTTGACCATTTGTCCAAAGGCGGGGCAAGGCTCGCCTTCCGGCCCGATGGCGGAGTGGTTACGCAGAGGACTGCAAATCCTTGCACGCCGGTTCGATTCCGGCTCGGGCCTCCACTCCCATTGCCGATCAGGTTCTGAACTGCTCTTAGTTGAACCCATCGATCGAAAGAGGACGGCGTGACGGCAATCCAGGCGGGTACGGCGATTGTCTTCGCTCTGGTCCTCTTGCTTGCAGGAGCGTGGCTGCGCAGCAGGTCACGCCTGCTCCCCAAATATTTTGTGCCGGCCTCGCTCGCGGCCGGAGCGCTCGGACTTTTGGCGGGCCCTGAGGTCGCTGGAGCCGCTGTCGCCTGGTTCGAACCTGACTCACCACTGGCCGGAGGCTTGATTCCGACCTGGATCATCAGCCTATGGGCAGGCCTTCCGGGGCTGATGATCAACGTGGTCTTCGCCGGACTGTTTCTCGGCACCATGATTCCGGGGCCGCGGCAGATCTGGCGGTTGGCCGGCCCGCAGATCGCCTTCGGTCAAACCATGGCCTGGGGCCAATATGTCGTCGGGCTGGCGCTGGCTCTGGCGGTGCTGACGCCCATGTTCAACCTGCCCTATGCATCGGGCGCCCTGATCGAGATCGGCTTCGAAGGGGGACATGGTACGGCCGCGGGGCTGACCGAAGTCTTTTCCACCTTCGGCTTCGAAGATGGGCTTGACCTCGCGCTGGGTCTGGCGACCGTCGGCGTCCTGGGCGCCGTCGTGATTGGAATGTTCCTGGTGAACTGGGGGGCTCGCCGCGGCTTTGTTCAGCCCGCGCTAAAGCCGCCGACAGAAACCGACGACTTGCTGTCTGCTGCCAGCGGAATCGACGCCATTTCCGAAGAGCAGGGCCATGCTCCGGCGCAGGGCCGGTTGATGCCCGGCAGGGAGGTTATCGAACCGCTGACATTCGTCGCCGCCTTCATTGGCGCTGCCATCCTGCTTGGCTGGCTTTTCCTGCAGGCGCTCGTGCAGCTGGAGAATATTTTGTGGGCGGACACCGGCGTTCTGATCATTCGCTACGTCCCGCTCTTCCCTTTCGCCATGCTCGGTGGAATCGCCATCCAGATAGTTTTGGACAGGACCGGCCGAGGCGAGCTCATCGACCGCCGCCTTGTCCTTGCTCTGCAGGGGCTGGCGCTGGATCTGCTGATCGTAACCGCGATTGCCACCCTCTCGCTGGTTGCGATCGGGCGCCACCTTGTGCCTTTCCTTCTGCTTGCCGTCGCGGGCACGGTCTGGTGCGTGTTTTGCTTCTTCGTCCTTGCTCGGCGCTACATGGGAAAATGGTGGTTCGAACGGGCGATCGCCGATTTCGGGCAAAGCATGGGAATGACCGCATCCGGTCTTCTGCTCTTGCGGGTCAGCGATCCGACCGGTCGTAGCCCGGCACTGTCCAGCTTCGGATACAAGCAATTGTTTTTCGAGCCTGTCGTCGGCGGAGGGCTCTTCACTGCCTCTGCCATACCCTTGATCGTCGGCTTCGGTCCCTGGCCGATCCTGACGCTGAGCGCGGCGATCATGCTGTTTTGGGTGGCCCTGGGACTATTTTATTTCGGCCGTCAGCGGGAGACAGCATCGGCGCGCTCATGAGGAGCCGCGCGACATTCTTCACAGAACCTTCTGCCGGCCAGCGAGTTGACCGTATCTCAAGCATGAGGAGCGGCAGATGTTGAAATGGGCGGTGATCTTCCTGGTCGTGGCGCTGATCCTGGCGGTGCTCGGTTTCGGCGGGATCGCCGGCGCGTTCATCGAAATCGCCAAAATCCTGTTCTGGCTAGCGGTCCTCATCGCGATCGCGCTCTTCGTGCTCGGCTATATCGGCTACAAGAAGATCACTTGACGCCGCATAGAAACGATCCGCCGCCCGGCGCGTTCGTTTGCGCGAACACAGAAAGGTTTAATTCATGCTGAAAGCAATCGGCGGAACCATCGGCGTCATTTTCCTCATCGGACTGGTGGTCGTAATCGGCCTGCTGATGTTGATTTTCTAGACTGCAAGAGATCGCGGGGGCGGATTGCCGCCGCGCGCCGCGCCGACTAAGGCGCATCCCGAACGGATGCCTCGACACACAATGACTCGCCTGCCGCTGATCGGCGCGCTGCTCCTGCTCGGCGCGTGCAGCGACACCGAATCCGCGCCCGACCTGCGGCTGTCGGACGCCTGGGCCCGCGAGACGGTCGCCGGCCAAAGCGCAACCGCCGCCTATCTCACCGTCGCCAATCGCGGCGGCGACGACGACCGCCTGCTGTCCGCATCGGTCGCGCCGCCGGCGAGTGCGTCGCTGCACACGACCGACCGATCGGATGGAATCGCCCGGATGCGGCCGGCGTCGAGCGGGCTCGAGATCCCCGCCGGAGGCGCGCTGGAGCTGGTCCCGGGAGGCAACCACATCATGATTACCGGGCTGGACGCGCCGCTTCGTCCGGGCGACTCGCTCGAGCTGACGCTCCGCTTCGAGCAATCGGATGAGCGCATGGTGGAGGCGGAAGTGCGTAGCGCCGCGGGCAATGCAGAGGCAAGCAAATGAAACGGGTCCGCCTGTTCCTTTGGCTGCTGGTCGGCCTGGCGCTGATCGGAGTCGCCGGACTCTACTTCGTCCCGCGCACCGGGACTGGCGAGCCGGCCGGAAGCCCGGTCGGCGCGTCGACGTTCGGCGGTCCCTTCACGCTCACCGGGGCCGACGGCGAGCCCTTCTCCAGCACCCGGCTGGCGGGAAAGCCGCATGCGATCTTCTTCGGCTTCACCCACTGCCCCGACGTCTGCCCGATGACGCTGGCGCGGCTCGCCAAATTGCGCCGCCAGCTCGGCGACGGCGAACGGCCGTTCGAGATCCTGTTCGTCACCGTCGATCCCGAGCGCGACGGGCCGGAGGAGGTTGGCAAATATGCGGAGCTGTTCGACACGCCGATCATCGGCCTCACCGGATCGCCGGCGCGGATCGAGCAGGTGAAGTCGCAATATGGGATATTTTCGCAAAAAGCGCCGGACGAAAGCGGCGGCTACAGCATCGACCACACCGCCTCGGTGCTATTGTTCGACGGCGACGGCGGCTTCGTCGCGACAATCTCTCCGGAAGAGCCGGACAGCATGGCGCTCGACAAGCTTCGGCGGCTTGCCGCCTAGGCTGGCTGCCGCGCGATTGTCCGCTGCAGCAGCCGGTCGATCGCTGCGACGGCTTCCGGTTCGTCGAGGTCGGGCGCGTGGCCGACGTCGGGGATGGTGACCAGTGCAACGTCGGGGATCGCATCGCCCATCGCCTGCGCGACCGACATCGGCAAAAGATCGCTATGCTCGCCCCTGACGATCAGCACCGGCCGCCCGGCAAGTGCCCGGAAAAGCGACCAGGCATCGGCGATGACGCCGGTTTCGCCTCGATTGAAATTGTCGGCGATGGCCATGTCATAGTCGAATTCGACTCCCGCCTCGGTCTCGCGGCAGACCCGGCGCGCATAGCGCAGCCAGTCGGCCTCGCCGTAGGAAGGATGGACCTCGCCATGCTTGGCCTGGAACGCCTTCGCCGCCGAATCCCAGTCGGCGAAGCGCCCCGGCTTGCCGACGTAGGTGCGGATCCGGTCGATCCCGGCAGGGTCGAGCTCCGGCCCGATATCGTTGAGAACCACGGCGGCGATGCGCTGCGGCGCGACCGCCGCGATCGTCATCGTCACCAGCCCGCCGAGCGAAGTGCCGACGAACACCGCCCGCGGCAACGCGATCTGATCGAGCAGCTCGAGTATGTCGCGGGCATAGGTCCGCGGCGCATAGCGTTCCGGCTGCGGGTCCCGGTCGCTCGCGCCGCGGCCGCGAAAATCGACCGCCAGCACCCGCCAGTCGCCGGCAAAATGGTCGGCAAACGCTTCGAAGTCGCGGGCATTGCGGGTCAAGCCGTGCAGGCAGAGGATCGGCGGCCGGTCGTCCGGCCCGTCATAATCCCGATAGTGGAGCTTCAATCCGTCGCTGCTCGTCCAGTAACGGTCAGTCCAGGACGTCATCGGCTACTCCACCATGCATCGCTCTCCCTATCGCGGCGTTGAGGGATTGTGCAATCCTATCTCCCCGATCCGAAAATTCTCAGCCTCGGGACCGAATTTTACGATGCCGTCGAACCGGCCCGATTTCCCGCCTGCATCCCGCGCTTTTGCAACCGGCGATGGGCCGAGCGGGTTGGCCTCGGCTCGCTCGACGAGGCGCAGTGGCAGGCGCATTTCTGCCGATTCGAGCCGCTCGACGACAATCTCGCCGAGCCGCTGGCGCTGCGCTATCACGGCCATCAGTTCCGCGTGTACAACCCGGATATCGGCGACGGCCGCGGCTTTCTATTCGCCCAGCTTCGCGACGCCGACGGCCGCTTGCTCGACCTCGG
>CAYUWJ010000002.1:0-3991 GCA_964448315.1 uncultured Sphingomonas sp.
CCGGGCGAATTCTATCAGCTCGACTTCGAGATGAGCTTCGTCACCCAGGAGGACGTCTTCGCCGCGATCGAGCCGGTGCTGGCCGGCGTGTTCGAGGAGTTCGCCGACGGAAAGCAGGTAACTCCGGCCGGCGAATTTCCGCGCATAGCGTTCCGGGAGGCGATGCTGAAATATGGCACCGACAAGCCGGACCTTCGCAATCCCTTGCTGATCCACGACGTCGGCGAGCATTTCAGCGGCTCCGGTTTCGGCCTGTTCGCCAAGATCGTCGACGGCGGCGGCACGGTCCGGGCGGTTGCCGCTCCGGGGACAGCCGAAAAAAGCCGCAAATTCTTCGACGAGATGAACGAATGGGCGCGGGGCGAAGGCTTCGCCGGCCTCGGCTATGCGACCCGCAAGGACGGCGAGTGGGGCGGGCCGATCGCCAAGAACCACGGCACCGAAGCGATGGACCGGCTTGCCGATGAAATCGGGCTTGGGCCGGACGACGGCCTGTTCTTCGCCGCCGGCAAGGAGGGTGAGGCGGCGCGGCTCGCCGGGCTCGCCCGCACCCGCGTCGGCGAACAGCTCGACCTGATCGAAAAGCAAGCCTTCCGCTTCTGCTGGATCGTCGATTTCCCGATGTTCGAATATGACGAGGACGCGAAGAAGATCGACTTCAGCCACAACCCCTTCTCGATGCCGCAGGGCGAGCTCGAGGCGCTGGAGACCAAGGACCCGCTGGAGATCCTCGCCTGGCAATATGACATCGTCTGCAACGGCGTCGAGCTCTCGTCGGGGGCGATCCGCAACCACCGGCCCGACATCATGTACAAGGCGTTCGAGATCGCCGGCTACAGCCGCGACGAGGTCGACGAAAATTTCTCAGGCATGATCAACGCCTTCAAGTTCGGCGCTCCGCCGCACGGCGGCTCGGCGCCGGGCATCGATCGGATCGTGATGCTGATCGCCGGCGAGCCGAACATCCGCGAAGTGGTGCTGTTCCCGATGAACCAGAAGGCCGAGGATCTGATGATGAACGCGCCCGCTGCGGTCGACCCGAAGCAGCTGCGCGAACTGGCGATCCGGATTGTCGACCCCGGCTGACGCCGCTCAGATCAGGAAATCGCCGCTTTCGAGCGTGTACAGCCCGTTGAGCACGATCATGAAGTCGGCGACGCCGTCGCCGTCGGTGTCGCCGGTAACGAGGGTGTTGCCGCCGGACTGCTCGTAGCGAAGCTCGCCGGCACTGCCGGTGAACGCGCCGGTGCCGATGAATATGAAGTCCTGGACACCGGCCTGCGTCGTGTCGGCGTCGACCAGGTCGAGGCGGATGAGGTCGTTCTCGGCCTGGCTGAAGTCCTGGATGACGTCGGCGGTGGCGATGGTGGCGCCGCCGAAGTCGCCCTCGCGGAATACGAACCGGTCGGAGCCGGTGCCGCCGATATAGATGTCGCTGCCGGGGCCGCCCTCCAGCCAGTCGTTGCCGGCGCCGCCGTCGACAATGTCGTTGCCCGCGCCGCCAAAGATCTTGTCGTTGCCGCCGAGACCCGACAGGACATTGTCGCCGCTATTGCCGCGAAGCACGTTGGCAAGTTCATTGCCGGTGCCGTCGATGTCGCTGGTGCCCTGGAGCTCGAGCCATTCGAGGTTGGGACCCAATGTCCAGTCGACTTCGCTGCGGACCGTATCGCGGCCTTCGCCGGGGTTTTCGATTATCGTGTCGCCGGGGCTGTCGACAAAATAAATGTCGTTGCCGGTGCCGCCGATCAGCGTGTCGTTGCCGGCGCCGCCGTCGAGCTGGTCGTTGCCGGCATTGCCGATCAGCGTGTCGTCGCCCTCCATGCCCCAAATGCGGTTGGAGCCGGAGTTGCCGGTTATGACATTATCCAGTTCATTGCCGCGGCCGTGGATCGAAAAAATGCCGGTCATGGTGAGATGCTCGACATTGGCCTTGAGCGTATGGGCGACCGAGGCCAGCACCGTGTCGATGCCCTCGCCGGCAAACTCGATCGGCGCATCGCTGGGATGATCGACGATGTAGGCGTCGTTGCCGGCGCCGCCATACATCACGTCGCGGTCGCGGCCGCCGTCGATCCAATCGTCGCCGTCGCCGGCGTAGAAGCGGTCCTCGCCGTTGCCGCCCTCAAGCACATCGGCGAAAGCGGTCCCGGTCAGCGTGTTGGCGCCGCTGTTGCCGATAATGGTGACACCGTTGCCAAGCGCGCGGGCATCGACGTTGTGGCCGAGAAGCCCTGTCGTCACCGCCGCTGCCCCGGTACCGGTGCCGATGACGATCCGCTCGATGCCGGTGTCGCCCGCGAACAGGATCAGAGTCTGCGCGCTGCTGGTGGCGTTGAAGCGAACTTCGTCGGTGCCGTTGGTTCCGCTATCCGCGAACTCGGCGGCACCATGCTCGTCCGCCGAGCGGATCATATAGATGTCGCTGCCCTCGCCACCGTCGAGAAAGTCGATGCCGGCGCCGCCAATCAACACATCGTCGCCGCCGAGGCCGAGCAGGCGGTTTGCGGCGCTGTTGCCGGTGATGATGTTGGCGAGGCCGTTGCCGGTGCCGTCGATCGCGGCAGAGCCGGAAAGGGTGAGGTTTTCGACATTGGCGGTCAGTGTGTAGCTGATCGACGATATCACATGGTCGATGCCCTGAGCGGCATGTTCGACGACAATATCTCCGGCCTGGCCGACGATGTAGCGGTCGTTGCCGGTGCCGCCGTGCATCTCGTCGTTGCCGGCGCCGCCGTTGAGCACATCGTCGCCGCCGCCGCCGTAAAGCACATCGTCGCCGCCGCGGCCGAACAAGGAGTTGTCGGCCGAATTGCCGAGGATTGTGTCGTTGCCGCTGCCGCCGATCGCGTTCTCGATCACGACTCCACGGCCGATGCTGACGTTGCCGACCAGGCCGCCGACGCTCGAAAACGTCTCCGGGTTGAGATCGATCAGCTGATCGGCGCCGAACCCCGAATAGTCGAGCGTGTCGTTGCCGCCGCTGTCGAAGATCGTATAGGCGATGGCTGGGTACAAATTGGCATTGAAGACGTCGTGGCCGGCGTTGCTGTTGAACCCGTAGGTCGTGTCGCCGGTGCGCGTTGTGGTCGACAGTCCGTAAAGCAGCGACATGGCGGCGATGTCCGCCATCATTGGCGTCAGGGCGAAGGCGAGGGAAAAGCCCTGGCCGGCGAAGAAGCTGTTCTCGACCTGATCGAAGTAGGACATGATGCTGGTCGACCAGCCGTCGTTCAGGAACTCGGCATCGAACGGAAAGTCTGCCGTGGTGTTGTAATTGCCGGCGTGCCCTAGCCCAAGCGCGTGGCCGATTTCGTGGACGTAGGTCTGGAACGCATAGGAATCGAGCCCATTGCTGCGGTAATCCTCGAGCCATTGGGTCGAGACGTTTATCCGTGCCGAGGAGATGATCCCGCCTGACCAGACGGATGTGCTGAAAGCGCCTTCCTCATCGTCGTCGAACATGATCTGGGCCGAGGTGCTCACCTCGACGAAGGTCACCCCGATGATGTCCGACCAAAGTGCAAGTGCCTCTCGCGCGTAATTCCGGCCCTCGGGCGTCAGCTGGGTAAGGTTGACGGTAATGCTTCCGCCCTCGCTCACATTGAAGTGATGAGAGTCGCCGCCCCAATAGCCAAACACCAGCTGGTCGGCGATTTCGTCGACGGTCGCCACCGGCGGTGCCTGGTAGAACGTGACGGCGAGTTGATAGGTGCCGGTCTCCTGATCGTTCCAGGCTCCGACATCGATATAGTAAGTGCCGGTCGTCGGGACGGTGAACGCCAGCCTCGAGTTGAGGCCGCTGCCGCTGTCGTCATTCTCAAAGATAAGGTTGCCGTTCGAGTCGCGGACGCGAAGGTAGGGGTCGGTGACCGGAGTTTCGCCATGACCGGTCAGATTTATCTCGATCGTCTGGCCCGCGGTCAGCTCGATCCGGAACCAGTCGCGGTCGCCGACGAAATCCAGCATGCTGGTGATCGTGTCCCCGACC
>CAYUWJ010000003.1:0-4309 GCA_964448315.1 uncultured Sphingomonas sp.
CGCCGGCTCGCTCGCCGGAATGGTCGTCACCAGCACCCATGCCCACGTCGCGGTCAATCCCCGGGACGCGGCCCACCAACACCGCATGGAGGCGGAAGGTCTGGTCGGCTTCATGCTCGGCGATCTGCGCGACAAGCTCGAGCCGCTGGGCCGGCTCGACGTGCTCGACTCGGTCGGCGCCCGGGCGCTCGACTATTATCGGAAGCAGGACAAGGAAAGCCTGTCCGACGACGGCCTCGCCCAGCGATCCCGAGCGTTGACCTTGATGGGGGAAATCGCCAGCAAGCGCGGTAACCTCGACCCGGCACTGGGCTATTATCGCGAAGCTCTGGCCGGGACCGCAGAGGCGCTGCGTCGAGCGCCGGACAACGCTCAGCGGGTTTTCGATCATGCCCAGAGCGTGTTCTGGGTCGGCTCGATCGCCTGGCAGCGCGGCCTCATCCCGGAAGCCCTGGCCGCATTCCGCGAATATAAAAGACTGTCCGAGATTTTGCTGGCGATGGATCCCGAGAAAGCGGAGTGGCGGCTTGAGCGGATCTATGCCGATACCAATCTCGGCGTGCTGCTGCTCGAGCAGAACCGGCATCGCGAAGCCGCCGCGACCTTCCGCAGCGGGCTTTCGGACATCGAGGCGCTGGCCGCGTCCGAGCCCGACAATCGCGCCTTTCAGGATCAGCTGAGTGAAAGCCTCGCCTATCTGTCCCAGGCGCAGGAAAGCTCGGGCGCTCTGGACAGCGCCCTCGCCCAACGCGAGCGCCAGCTCAAGCTCCTCGAGCAGCTGGCGCTCAGGGCCGGAGGCGCCGATGCGCCAATGCAGCGCAAGACCATGGCTGCCCATCGCGCGATCGGCCGACTGTTCGCGTCTTTGGGCGACATTCGCCAGGGGTTCGCCCACCTAGAAGCATCGGTGGCCATCGCCGAGGACTTGATGGCGCTCGAACCCACCAACACCGAATGGGCGCAACTCGCCTCGTCGATCCATCTCGAGCTCGGCGAGCTGCAGATCGCAAGCGGGCGCGCGGCATTGGCGGGGGCTTCGGCCCGGACGGGGTGCGACATCGCCAGCCGCCTGGGCGACCGCACCTCGCCGGTTCCAAAATGGCAGGCCGGCCTGCGCAGCGATTGCCTGGCCTTGCGGGCGCGATTGGCGATGGCGCGAAGCTCGCACGAGAGCGCGCGCGCGCTGGCCGCGCAAAATGTCGCGCATGCCCGTTCGGCGAACTGGAGCACGCCGATCGAAAAGCGGATTGCCATCGCCAATGCCGAAGCGTTGCGTGGCCTGCTGGCATCCCGGACAGGCCAGCAGCAGGCGGCGCGCGCTGCGTTCGCCAATGCCCTTGCCGTCTGGCCCGACAAGGTCGAGCTCACGCCCCGCCGCTTGGCGCGCGAGGTGGTCCTCCTGCGCGCCGCCGGCCGCCACGAGGAGGCCGCCGCCGGTGCTGCGAAGCTGACCGCGATGGGATATCGCCATCCCAGCTATTTGAGCGAAACCAAGATTGTTGGACGAGCAATTTAGGAGGTTTAAGCATGTTCGATTCTAGTTCCATTCCAAGCGGCCGGGACGTGGACAAGGACAAGACCGAGCTGGACATGAAGGTCGAGGCCTATTTGGAAGCCGATGCCGTCATGTTCAGGCTGAAGGCAGAGAACGAAAATGCCGGTCGGTACCTGCGGGACAAGGAAATAAAGCTTCCGAAGGATGCCGGGGCTTTCGAGATCCGCTTCAAACTCAAGGACGATACCAAGCGCGGCTTTCGCTTTCGCGAGGATTGCCCGATCAGCGCCTCCGAACAGGAGAAATGCCCCAGCTTCGAGGGCATCGACACCAGGCAGATCAGCGTCGTCGACCGAGACGACAGCAAGCTCACCATCAGAGACGAGAATTGGGGTGCCGCGCGGATTATCGGTTACGCCCTGCATTTCATCGATGACCAGGGCCGCAAGGAGACTTACGACCCGATTATCGAGAATGGCGGAGGGACGAAGACCTTCAGGTGATCGACCGCAGCACCATCGGAAAATCGCCTGATCGCCATCGCGCCAGGTCGCGACGCGTGATTTGACCTCGAAAAGGGTGGATCAATTTCGCCTCGACCGAGTCCTGGCGGTTGAACTTTGGCGCCCAGCACTATAGCGGGCCGCAAGCTTCCGAAATTGGCAACGGACATCATGACAAGCACGGTCGAAGTTACAGACGAGGCGCGAACGCGCCTGCATAAGATGTATGGAGAGCTTTACGACGATGCGCTGGCGCGCGACGCCGGGCGGAAATTCCAGCGGATGTCCGAGCGCTACAAGGACGGCCACTGGGAAAAGATAGTCACTAGGCTGGGACTCTTTTCCCGGCCGATCGATGGCGGCACCTTCCTCGACTTCGGCTGCAAGTTCGGCCACCTGACCCCGCTCCTCATGGAATTCGGCGCAAGCCAGGTCGTCAGCGTCGATGTCGACGACGAATATCTCAGCGACGGCGCGCGGTTTATCGGCGAGCGTTTCGGCAGCCAATACGTCAAGTCGGACGACTGCTACCTCGAAATTCCTTCCAACAGCGTCGACTTCATCCTGGTCAATGAGGTCATCAGCCACATCAACCCGATGTTGCTGGATATTTTCTACAGCGAATGTACCCGGGTCCTGAAGGTCGGCGGCCAACTGGTGATTTCCGACGGCAACAATTTTTTCCACTACAATACCCGGGCCGACCTCATCGACTGGTACACTTTGTGGGAGAGCGGCAGTTCGAAGGAATTCGGCGAGTCGAATTACACCAAGCAGCGCACGGTCATGATCCGGCGCGCCTTCAAGGAAAGGCGACTGCCGCCGGAGACGATCGACTATTACGCTCGCAATACTGCCGGCCTGTTCGGCGAGCGCCTGATCGAAACCGTCCGCCGCGGGATCGAGGACGAAGGTTTCACCGAGCGGCCGCACCGGCCCGGGATGCCGCCAATCCATCCCGGCTATGGGGTCGCAATGGAGCGCGCCTTCTATCCGCTGCAGGTCGAAATGTCCTTGAGGACCTACGGCCTGCGGACAGAACAGCTTATCGGCGTCAGCAAGCCGCGAACGCTTCGCAATGAAGAGGAGCGGGGCAAGACCAAGAATTTCGTGATCCGCGGCACCAAGCTGCCCGAGGATCATGAAGCGCTCAAGCAGTTTGCGCGGGAGGATTGTCCCGTCTGGGACTGAGGAATACTGGCGGGGAAGCGCCGTGCTCGCGCCTCTTCAACCGCAGTGACGCCTTGGCGACGGGGGTCTTGAACCGGAACTCTGACGCACGTCTGGCACCCCGCCCGGTCTCAAGCGTTGCGCCGCAAGCGGCGGGGTTGTCACTCGAACAGGAAGTTATTTGGGCGCATGTTGCATTCCTCCTTGCAGCAGGGGTTGGAAATCGGGGCCGGACCAGAGTTTCTGGTGCGGCAGCACCGACCGCGGGGAGATTGTTCTGTAAAAAGGGTTTCAGGCCAAGGTAGGACAAGTCGGGGATCATGAGTGAAGTGAAGATCGCGGTGGTGGGACTTGGCTATGTCGGGCTGCCGCTGGCAGTGGCATTCGCCCGCAAGCATAAGGTGGTCGGGTTCGACATCAGCTCAAGCCGTGTCGAAGCGCTCCTTCAGGGTGTCGATTCGACCAACGAGGTTTCGGCCGAGGAGCTGGCGGAAGCCGGGTTCCGTATTACCGACGATCCCGTCGACCTTGGCGGCTGCGACGTTTTCGTGGTCACCGTTCCGACTCCGATCGACGAAGCGAACCGGCCCGATTTCGAGGCGATACTGGCCGCGTGCGAGCTGATCGGTCCCGCCCTTTCCGAAGGCGCGATCGTCGTCTTCGAAAGCACGGTCTATCCCGGAGTCACCGAGGAGATTTGCGCGCCGGCGCTAGAAAAGGCCTCCGGCCTGCGCGCGGGCGTCGATTTCAAGCTCGGCTACAGCCCGGAGCGCATCAATCCCGGCGACAAGGAGCATCCGATCGAGAAGATCGTCAAGGTCGTCGCCGGCCAGGATGACGAGACCCTGGAACGGCTGTCGGACCTTTACAGCTCGATCATCACCGCAGGCATTCACCGCGCCAGCTCGATCAAGGTCGCCGAGGCGGCCAAGGTGATCGAAAACACCCAGCGCGACGTCAATATCGCGCTGATGAACGAGATTTCGAAGATCTGCGACCTCGTCGGTATCCGCTCCAGCGAGGTGCTTGCCGCAGCCGGGACCAAATGGAACTTCCTGAAGTTCCACCCCGGGCTGGTCGGCGGGCACTGCATCGGCGTCGATCCCTATTATCTGACCGCCAAGGCCGAGCAGCTCGGCTA
>CAYUWJ010000004.1:0-28072 GCA_964448315.1 uncultured Sphingomonas sp.
CCAGGGATTGGCCTGGGCCTGCTTGAGGCCGAGGCTGATCCGCCTTTTCTCCTCGTCGACCTCGATCACCTTGACTTCGACTTCCTGGCTGGTCGAGACGATCTTGCCGGGATGGACGTTCTTCTTGGTCCAGCTCATCTCCGAGACGTGGACCAGCCCCTCGATGCCCGGCTCCAGTTCGACGAAGGCGCCATATTCGGTGATGTTGGTGACCCGGCCGGTGAACACCCCGTCGACCGGATATTTGGCGATCGCGCCCTCCCACGGATCGGCCTCGAGCTGCTTCATGCCGAGGCTGATGCGCTGCGTCTCGCGGTTGATGCGGATGATCTGCACCTTGGCGGTGTCGCCGATGTTGATCACTTCGGTGGGATGGTTGACGCGCTTGTAGCTGATGTCGGTGACGTGCAGCAGGCCGTCGATGCCGCCGAGGTCGACGAAGGCGCCATAGTCGGTGATGTTCTTGACCACGCCCTCGATCACCTGGCCCTCGGTCAGCGACTGGATCAGGCCGGAGCGTTGTTCGGCGCGGGTTTCCTCGAGGATCGCGCGGCGCGAGACGACGATGTTGCCGCGGCGCCGGTCCATCTTGAGGATCTGGAACGGCAGCGGGATTTCCATCAGCGGGCCGACATCGCGGACCGGGCGGATATCGACCTGGCTGCCGGGCAGGAAGGCGACGGCGCCGCCAAGATCGACGGTGAAGCCGCCCTTGACCCGGCCGAAGATCACGCCCTCGACCCGGTTGCCGGCTTCGAATTCCTTTTCGAGCGTGTCCCAGGCGGCTTCGCGGCGGGCGCGGTCGCGGCTGAGCATCGCCTCGCCCTGCGCATTTTCGACCCGGTCGACATAGACCTCGACTTCATCGCCGACGCTGAGTTCGGCCTTCTGGCCGGGCGCCGCGAACTCGCGCAGCGCAACCCGTCCTTCCGACTTCAGGCCGACATCGATGACCGCCAGGTCGTTCTCGATTCCGGTCACCGTCCCCTTGACGACCTTGCCCTCGAAACTCTCATTCTCGCCGCCGAGCGATTTGTTGAGCAGTTCCGCGAAATCATCGCGGGTCGGAAAATCGGTGGTTGTCATGAACTGGAGGACTTTCGAACGTCGGACTTTCATGCCGCCGCCGGACCGATATGGCCGACTACCATCGGGCGGACCTGGAAACCCATTATGCCGCCGCCAGGGCCCCATGCCGTGGCGGCGTCCATCGCGCGGTGATCGTAAGGATACCCGGGAAGCAAAACGGCGCGTCGGGGCCGAAGCCTTGGCTTCCGAACCCTAGGCGCTCGCCGCAAGTGACGGGCATCCCACGGAGAACTCACCGCCCGCCGGACGGCGCGGCCTATATTCGAGAGTGAGCGCAACCGCAAGTCGCCACACGCGGAGGCATCGCTTACTCGGCCGAAACGGCTTCCTCGATCCGCGCCGGCGCATCCTCGCCCTTGCCGTCGGCCGTGGGCTCGATCGGCGCGACCAGGGTGAAGCAGGTGCGGCCGTCTTCGGAGACGACGTGGATCGTCCCGCCGTGCGCCTTGGCGATCTGCGAGGAGATGTAGAGGCCGAGACCGAGGCCCTGGCTGGTGGTTTCCCCTTCGCCGCGCCAGAAGGGACGGAACAGGCGGCTCATCTTGTCCGACGGAATCGTCGCGCCGCGATTGGTGACGGCGATGGTCAATATTGCCTCGTCGGCGCGGGCGCTGACCTCGACCGGCGCGTCGGGATCGCCGTGGGTCAGTGCGTTGGACAGCAGGTTCGACAGCAGCTGGGCGAGGCGGGCGGCGTCGCAGAACAGGCTCCGCTCAACGCGAATGTCGGCCTCGATCCGGCGGCCGGTGTGGACCGCGCGCATTTCCGCGATCACCTCTTCGAGCTGGCGGCCAAGATCGTCCACGACGACGCGGTGCAGCGGGATGCCGCCGCCAAGCTTGCCGCGGGCGAAATCGAGCACGTCTCCGATCAGCGCGCCCATCCGGTTGCAGCTCTGCTGCATGCGCTCGACGATGCGCCCGGCCCGGCCGTCGAGGTTCATTTTCGACAGCAGGCCGACGCCGGCCTCGACCGCGGCCAGCGGATTGCGCAGGTCGTGGCCGAGCACGGCGATGAAATGGTCGCGCAGCTCCGCCGTCTGCTGCTCGTCCAGCAGCGCCGCTTGCGCGCGGGAAAGGCGGTCGCCGCTTTCCAGATGAAGCGAGATAAGCTCGGCGAACAAGGTGACGGTCTTGACCACGGTCGGGTCGGACAGGCGCGCCGGGCGCGGGTCGAGCGCGCACAATGTGCCGAAGAACTCGCCATTGGAGAGAATGATCGGTATCGAGATGTAGCTCTGGAAGCCGTACATGACCGGCGTCGGATGGTCGCGAAAGCGGGGATCCTCGGCGACATTGTCGATCACCACCGCCTCGCGGGAACAGCGGATCTCGTCGCAGATGGTGGTCGCGAGCTCGAGTTCGCCGCCGGGCTCGAGGCCGAAGTCGAGATCGTCGCGAACCGCGCAGCAGGTCCAGCTGTCGTCGGTCACCCGGGCGATGGCGGCGAAGCGCAATCCCGTCACGCTGCAGACGACGTCGAGGATGCCCGGCACCGCGTCGATCGCGGCGACGGCCTCGACCGCACGGCTCTGATCCGACGCCAACCCCATGGAGCGAAGCCTATCAGAGCGCTGCCGGCGAGTCGAACGGCCGGGAGGGCCGAACGGGCGGAATCCCCCCTTGCCGCGGACCTCTGGCGCGGACCGCCGACTTCAGCTTAGGGGGGCGAATGACCACCGCCGCCACGCCATCGCTGGGCCTTCGCGCCAACCTGCCGCAATTCTCGCTGCTGGTGCTGGTCAACGCCTTCGTCGGCGGCATGGTCGGGATCGAGCGGAGCATCCTGCCGGCGCTCGCCGAGACCGAGTTCGGGCTCGCCGAGCGGACCGCGATCCTGTCGTTCATCGCCGTATTCGGGATCACCAAGGCGGCCGCAAACTATCTTGCCGGCCGGTTCGGCGACCGCTGGGGGCGCAAGCCGGTGCTGATCGCCGGTTGGCTGATCGCGGCGCCGGTGCCCTTCCTTCTGATGTGGGCGCCAACCTGGGGCTGGGTGATCGTCGCCAATGTCTTTCTCGGCGTCAGCCAGGGACTGAGCTGGTCGACCGCGGTAATCATGAAGATCGACCTCGCCGGGCCCAAGGACCGCGGGCTGGCGATGGGCTTCAACGAGTTCGCCGGCTATTTCGCGGTCGCCATCGCCGCCTGGGCGACCGGCTATATCGCCGCCCGCCACGGCCTTCGGCCCGAGCCCTTCTACATCGGCGTCGGCTTCGTCGCAGCGGGGCTTTTGCTGTCGATCTTCCTGGTCCGCGAGACCCATGGCCATGCCGCCCATGAAGCGAACGAGGCTGCCGATGCCGAGCCATTGTCGCAGCGCGAGATTTTCCGCCGCACCAGCTGGGGCGACCGCAACCTTTCGGCATCGAGCCAGGCCGGGCTGGTCAACAACCTCAACGATGGCCTGGCCTGGGGCCTGTTTCCTTTGATCTTCGCCGCCGCCGGGCTTGGCCTCGAGGCGATCGGCTTGCTGGCCGCAATCTATCCCGGGGTGTGGGGCCTGTCGCAGCTGGTGACCGGCGGCCTGTCCGACCGGATCGGGCGTAAATGGCTGATCGCCGGTGGCATGTGGGTCCAGGCGGCGGGCATTATGGTGATCGCTTTCGTCTGGAGTTTCGCCGGCTTCGCCACCGGCGCGGTGCTGCTAGGCCTCGGCACGGCGATGGTCTATCCGACGCTGCTGGCGGCGATCGGCGACGTCGCCCATCCGTCGTGGCGGGCATCAGCGGTCGGCGTCTACCGGCTGTGGCGCGACCTCGGCTATGCGGTCGGGGCGCTGATCGCCGGCATTGTCGCCGACCTGTTCGGGTTCCGCGAGGCGGCGATCGTCGTCGCGGCCCTGACCTTCGCCTCGGGCCTGTTCGTCGCCGCGCGGATGACCGAGACGCTGCGCCGGGCCTGAGGGCTCAAGCGACCCCTATCCGCGCCTCGACCAGTGAAACCGCCTGCGCGACCGCTTGCTCGATCGTCAGCGCGCTGGTGTCGAGCAGGTCGGCGTCCTTCGCCTGGGCGAGCGGCGCCGCCTTGCGGTTCATGTCGCGATCGTCGCGCGAGCGAATGTCGATCAGCACGTCGTCGTAATGGGCCGGAATGCCGCGCTCGAGCAGCTCGCGGACCCGCCGCCGGGCGCGGACTTCGGTGCTGGCGGTGATAAACAGCTTGGCGTCGGCGTCCGGCGCGATCACCGTGCCGATGTCGCGACCGTCGAGCACCGCTCCGCCCGGCTGGGCGGTGAAGCTCAGCTGCCGCTCGAGCAGCGCCTTGCGGACCGACGGGTGGGCCGAGACGTGGCTGGCGATCCGCGACACCGGCTCGCTGCGAAGCTCCGGGTCGCCGGGGTCGAGGTTGAGCTCCTCGCAGGCGCGCAGCGCCTCGAACTCGTTCGACAGGTCGCCGCCCCAGCGCCACAGGTTCAGCGCCACCGCCCGATAGAGCATGCCGGTGTCCATGTGCGGCAATCGGTAATGCCGGGCGAGCGCGCGGGCGATGGTCCCCTTGCCGCTCGCGGCCGGGCCGTCGACGGCGATAAGCAACCGGTTTCGCCGGGCTTTCGGGGCGCTGCTTTTGTTCAAGCGCCGCGCTTTGACAGGGGCATGAGCCTATGGCAAGGCGCGCGCCGAGTGCCGCCGGCCCAGTGACGGACGCGCGGCGTACAGGCACAGATACTGGAGTTTATAGCCACATGGTGAAGCCCGAATGGGGCGCCAAGCGCACTTGCCCCAAGTGCTCGACGCGTTTCTACGACCTCGGCAAGGACGACCCGGTGCATTGCATCGAATGCGGCACCGAATGGGTGCCCGAGCCGGTGCTGAAATCGAAGCAGCCGATGCCGTTCGAAACCGCCGCGCCCGCCGCCAAGGAAAAGGCCAGCGACAAGGACCTGGAAGGCGACGATCTGGCGATCGACGAGGACGAGGAGCCTAGCGCCGACGACGAGGTCGACCTGTCGACCGGCGACGACGATCTCGGCGTCAAGAAGAAGGGCGAGGAAGACGACAGCTGACCGCCGCGTTCGCGCAACGCCAGGCGGGACGAGGATTTTTTCCGTTTTCAGCAGTTCCGACATCGCCTAAAGGCGCGGGAACAAGGGGCCGTAGCTCAGCTGGGAGAGCGTCGCAATGGCATTGCGAAGGTCAGGGGTTCGATCCCCCTCGGCTCCACCATTCTTCCCAAATTTCCAACTAACCCTTTTCAAGCTATGATCGCGTCATGCGACGGTTCGAGAAGGTCGATGCAATGCTTGGGCGGCTGGTATATCGGGCCACAGGCTGGGTCTGTGTGTTCGTCGCACTAGCTAGTTCCTATGCTGCCTATTGGCATCTGCAGCACTGGAACTCGGATAGTTCGCTGATTCCACCCGTCCTGTTCGGTTTGGTAGCGATCGCCTCTGCCTCCGCGGTCCCATATTGCTTTTCGCGAAAGCGGACTTTTGGGGAAGCGCTCGACGCGATGGAAGGCGGGGCTGGCGATCAGCGGAGGACACCTGGCGGCTGAGCCAGCACGGCTCGAACGCTTGGGCCCTTTCGTGCCTGTTATCGCGCGCGCCCCAGCTCACCGAATAGGCGGTGTGTCCGTAGGAGCGCGCCAGCGCGGGGCTGTGCCTGAAGCGATAGATTCCACTTTTCTTGATTGGAATTCCGACCGTTCCCTGACCTTTGCCGTGAATGCGTTGCATTTCGTCGGAATAGCCGATGCTTGTCCAAGGCCTGACGTCGAACGTCATCTCGCTCGCGTCGCTTGTCGACCGGCCGAGGGTCCGCTTTCCACCCTTTCCGGACATTCGGCCAATTCGCATTTGACCAATTGCGGATGTTCGCCCGGTCGCTAAGCTCGCAACTATGTATGACACTGATCGCCTGCGCCTCCGACCGGGACGTGCCGAAGATGCGCCGGCGCTTTTTCGCGCGATCGCCGATGAGGACATCGTCCGGAACCTCGCTTCCGCGCCCTGGCCGTACACCCTTGCCGACGCCGAAACGCTCGCTTCTGGCGAGTTCAACCCCGCAGAACCTCGGCTTTTCATTTTTCTGGGAGGCGCGGGCCAAGAAGAGCTGATCGGCGTGGCAGGGCTCGACCGCATGCCGGATGGAGAGGTGGAGCTGGGCTATTGGATAGCGAAGGACAATTGGAACCGCGGCTACGCCTACGAAACGGCGCAGCAAATGATCGAGATCGCGAGAGCAGAGCTAAAGCTACGGCGGGTGGTAGCTGGCTACTTCGTCGATAATCCGGCTTCTGGCCGCGTCCTCGAAAAGCTCGGCTTTGTGCCCCTACCGGGGCTGGTGGATCGCAACAGCCGTGGTCGCGGCGGGGCTGCGCCCTGCCAAATGTGCACCCTCGACCTTTAATTCGGGGCGTTGCTGTCTTGCAGCGGTCTATGCCAGGTCCTAGGCGCCCACTGTGGGGAGGCTGAGGAAGAGAACATCGATCGTCGGTGAACGTGCGCACTGGTTCTGGGCCGGGTGCGTCGCGATCAGCGCCGGCGTGATGCTTCACCTGCCGATGCTCGCCGTGGCCCATGAGATGGGCAACCACCTCGCCGGAATGCCGATGGGCGCCGAAATGTGGTTCGGTATGGCGCTGATCCTCACCGGCGTTCCGCTGGCCTGCGTCGGCGTGCTTCCAAGGAAGCGTGCGCCGCACGGCGATCATGCCGGAACCAGCTACGAAGCGCTGGATTCAACGCCGCTCAATCGCTGGCATGCGGGGACCTTGCTGGTCCTCACGTTCGGCCTCGTTATCGACGTGATGAAGCCGGCCACGCTCGGGTTCGTGCTTCCCGGAATGGCGGCCGAATATGGCATCGACCGGTCTCAAGTGGCGCTGCTCCCGCTGGTCGCGCTAACCGGGACCACTGTCGGCTCGTTCCTCTGGGGCTGGCTTGCCGACATCTATGGCCGGCGCGTCTCGATTTTGCTGGCCACCATCCTGTTCGTGTCCACCGCAATTTGCGGCGCGATGCCGGAGTTTGAGTGGAACCTGCTGATGTGCTTCCTGATGGGCATCTCGGCTGGCGGCATGCTGCCGGTCATCTACACTCTGCTCGCGGAAATCATGCCGCCCAAGCACCGCAGTTGGGTGCTCGTCCTGGTCGGCGGGACCGGCCTGGTCGGCGGGTATCTCGCAGCGAGCGGTGCTGCCCACGCGCTCGAGCCGGTGTTCGGCTGGCGCGCGCTGTGGCTCCAAGGCTTTCCGACCGGCCTGCTACTACTCGCCCTGGCACGGCTCATCCCCGAGACACCGCGCTTCCTGGCCGAGCGGGGTCGGACGGCCGAGCTTGAAGAGATGAAGCGCAAATTCGGGCTGGTGCCGAGGCCTCGGCCAAAGACACCGCCCTCCGACGTGCCGACGCCCGCCGGGCATCGCCAGATCACTGTCGCGCTGACTGTCGCTGCCTTGTGCTGGAGTTTCGTCAACTTCGGGCTTCTGCTGTGGCTTCCCTCAGACCTCCAGGCGCGTGGCTATAGCGCGGAGATCGCCAGCGGCATCCTTGCCAAGTCAGCGCTGCTCGCGCTCCCGACGATCATGCTGGCAGCTTTCTTCTACGCCCGCGTCAGCAGCAAGTGGACGCTAGTCGCGGCTGTAATGCTGACACTTCTCGGACTGATCGGTGCCTTGCTGCCGGCATCACTGCTGAGTTGGGAGCCGTTGCTGATCTCCGTCATCGCAATACTAATCGTGGGCACCAACGGAACGATTGCGGTTTTGCTGCCATACACGGCCGAGAATTACCCGCTTGGCATGCGCGGCAGGGCCACCGGACTTGTCGCCGGTAGCAGCAAGTTCGGCGGGGTGGCGGTGCAGGTCGCGGCGCTTGCGGGCTTCGTGCCTACTTTGGTCGGGGCAGCGATCGCGCTTCTAATTCCGACCGCGGCATCGGCGGGCATGATAGCTTGGGTCGGACGGGAAACACGGGGCCGGAGCCTGCGCGAGCTGGAAGCGGATTAGCCCAAGAGGACGGCGCGACCGGAGTTGAACCGGTATCTCCTCAGCGGTAGGCAGGGCTACCACACCGACTGCGAACCTAGTTACCGAGGCGCTCTATCCGTTGAGCTACGCGCCGAGAACTTTGTATCGAGCGCCGAACCGATAAGTCACCATGAAAAGCGGCCAACGCTAGCTATTCGTCTCGCTGAGCCTCCTAGCTGTTGGCTTAATACCTCGGGCAGGGTTGCTGTTGTAGGTTCGTATATACGGGTCGGGGGATTCGTAGCTGCTGATCCTTGCCCTATCCACCCGGACTGCTACAAAAGGGTGCCTCAACAGTAACATGCGCTTCAAATATTATGTTTGTTTTCCAATGGTTGCGGGCATGAGGTTGCGTCCCCCTCGGCTCCACCATTTTTTCAAAAAACCGCTCCTAGCTCAACTGGATAGAGCGCCGGGCTTCGAACCCGGAGGTTGGGGGTTCAAGTCCCTCGGAGCGGGCCATTCCTATTCAGGCCTTACTCGCAGCGCATCGTCGGCCGGTACACCTGCATGGCATTAGTGCCGCTATTCCCGCCCAGCGTGATCCCGCCGCCCGGCAGGAATATCCGGCCGCCGATCACTGCGCTGCCCTTGAGGCCGTGCATGGCGATGGGGAGATCCGGCAATTGGGTCCAGCGGTCGGCGCGCGGATCATAGCCATAGGTGGTGGGCGTCAGGCCCAGCACATGGGTCCGCTCGCCCTCGCCGCCGAAGACAAACATGCAGCCGGCATGGGCCGCGCCGGTGATGCCGCCCCGCGGCGCCGGCAGCGGTGCGCCCTTGGTCCAGCGGCGGGTGGCGGGGTCGTAGATTTCGACCACGTCGGTCCGCTCAGCCATGGCGCCGGGGCCGAAGCGGCCGCCGGCAACAATGATTTTCCCGTTTATCGCCGTCATGGCCAGGTGATTGCGCTGGGTCGGCATGTCGGGCAGCTTTTCCCACTTGTCGGTCGCCGGGTCGTAAACCTCGAAGGCATGGCCCCCGGGCGGGCGGCCACCGGCGACGTAGATCTTGCCGTCGACCACCGCCTTGCCGCCGCCGCCGCGTGCCGTCGGCATCGGCGCCCTTTGGACCCAACCGCCAACCGCCGGATCGTGAACCCAAGTGTGCGCCACGAAGATCTCCGGCCGTCCGGTGCTGGCGCCTTCGATCTCGCCGCCAAGCAGGTAGATCTTGCCACCGACCGCCGCGACATGCGTGTGGTGGATGGGCTGGGGCAAGGTGGGCCCGAGCGACCAGCGGCTCGTAGCCGGATCATAGATTTGAACGAGGTTGGTGGGGAGCCGCCCGGGTGGGTAGCCGCCGAGCACCCAGATCTTGCCGTCAAACTCCGCCACTGCATGCTCGGAGCGAGGAAGCGGCATGGCGGCGCCCATGCTCCACCCGTCGAACTCCGGGAAGGCGCCCACCGGGGGGCCCTGGCTCACGCGATCATTCCAGGTCTCGCGCAGCTCGTTCGCCTCAACCGGCGTGGACCGGTTGGGAGGCGGCGGCGGCGGCCCGGCTCCGGGGTTTTGCTGCGCCATCGCGCTCGTGGCGAGCAGCAGCGCCGCCGCGCTGCCGAACAGAGAGAGGGCGCCAAGCCCGCGGGGAACGCTACGCCGGTCGACCATTCAAATTTCCTCTCTAAAAAAACTCCGAACTCATCCTTGCGCAGGACGTCAACGGTGAGACCGCAGGATCGATGAGCGGCATGTTAGGATCGTTCAGCGTTTGCTTTAAATCGAAATCGGGCACTGGCCGCCTGAGCAAAGAGGCGCCGCGCTGCCCCTCAAAGCCGGTCGTAGCGGGGTTGGGGCAGGGCACTGCATCGCGAAACTTCCCGTCCGAAGCGCGGTGCGTTTTTGAGATGTTGCAGTGCAACGCGCGCAGTTCAGAGGGAGTGCCTAATGTCTGCTTTGGGTGGAAAGCAGGCGTTGGCCAGTGGGGCTCCTTCGGCACAACAACGGCCACTTAAGAAACCAAATGCGGCCGCTCTCGTTGGCGTCGGGGAAGGAAGACCGCATGAGATATTTGGCAAGTTTCGCCGCCGGCCTGCTGCTGTGCACGCTGTCTGCGTGCGAGGTTAACGTCAACGGCCAGAATGAGGCCGAAGCGAACAACGCGGCCGCTGAAGCGTCCCAGCCGGCCGCCCCCGATCCGATAGAACAGTATAATGCCGAGGCCGAGCAACGGGCGCGGCAGCTCGCAATTCAGAGCGGCAACGAAGAGGAGCGGGCGAAGGCTCGCGAGGAAGCGCGGCGGGAGCTCGAAAGCCTTCGCTTCGTAGTCGACATCAGCGACCGCAAGATACGGGCGTACGCAGGGGACGAGCTTAAGGCGACTCACGATGTCGCCGTCGGCACCGAGGAATGGCCGACGCCGACCGGATCGTGGGAATTTCACCGCGTCGACCTTAATCCGGAGTGGAATCCGCCCAAGAGCGAGGAATGGGCAGAGGACGAAGAGCAGCAGGCGCCCGGCTCGGCGGACAATCCGATGGGCCATGCGCGGCTGGTCTACAGGATGCCCAACTCGGTCCACGGCACCGACGACCTGGATTCGCTCGGCAAGGCAGCATCCCATGGTTCGATCAGGGTCGCGAACGACGTCGTGATCGAGCTGGCCGAAATGCTGTTGAAAGCTGGCGGCTCATGGGAAGGTCCGCGGTGGTTCCAGCAAATGACGGAGAAGCGGACCGAAGAGTATCAAATCCCTCTCGAGCGAAAGATTCCGATCGAGGTCCAGGAGTAGGCCAACGCCCGTCGGCCAATGTCCGCATGGTTCGAAAGCGGACACTAAGCGGAGGCCATAACCTTCGAGCTGCGGTGTCGCGAGTAATTGGTGACCGCCGAAGCGTGCCAGACGGGCCGTTCGTACCGCCGATTCAACCGGTCGGCCCAAAATCCTTTCGGCCTCTTGCGCTGGCAAGCATCCAAAGGGGCTATGGACCGTAGAGGCTTTCTAACCAGTTCGATCGCGGTTGCGGGAGCAGCTGCAGCGAGCCGCCCCGCGAGACTTTTGGGAGCCGTGTCGCGTTCCCGCCAGCGCCCCCGGCCCGGAGACCCAAATTGGCCATCCGCGGCGGAATGGGCACGGCTCAGCCATGACGTCGAAGGTCGGCTGGTTCCTCTCGAGAATCCGTTCCGCGCTTGTGCGGCTTCCGAGCCCCGGCTGAACTGTGAGCAGCTGTTCCAGGCGGCTCGCAATCCTTATTTCATCCGCGACAACCCCGCGCTTACGCAATCCTTGGGCTGGGTCGACGCTTGGATCTCTCGGCCGAGTGCATATGCTGTCGTTCCGGGAAACGCCTCCGATGTTGCGGCCGCAGTTCGTTTTGCGGGTCGCCACGACCTGCGTTTGGTCATCAAGGGAGGTGGGCACAGCTATCAGGGGACGTCCAACGCTCCCGATTCACTACTGATATGGACACGCCGTCTCACAGATATAGAGGTCCACGACGACTTCAGGCCGAAGGGCTGTTCCCGTTCTGAGGGCCCCGCGGTCAGTATCGGAGCGGGAGCGATTTGGCGGGAGGCGTACGAAGCGGTGATGGTTCGCGCCGGGAAGTACATCCAGGGCGGCGGCTGCATGACTGTCGGCGTTGCGGGCCTGGTGTCGAGCGGGGGCTTTGGGAGCCTGTCGAAAGGTTTCGGGACCGTGGCTTCAAACCTGCTCGAAGCCGAAGTGGTCACTGCTGACGGCCGGGTGAGGACCGTGAGCAACTGGTCCGAGCCCGATCTTTTCTGGGCCCTGAAGGGTGGCGGTTCCACATTCGGCGTCATTACGCGCGTGACCTTGCGCACCCACCTACTGCCTGAGCACGTCGGCGACGTCACTGCGGATATCACGGCAGCCGACGAAAGCAGCTTCGCCGAACTGATCGAGCTGGCAATGGACTTCTGCGGCCGGAAGCTACTCACGCCTTACTGGGGCGAACAGATCAAGTTCAGGCCACGTAACAGAATGGAGGTGAGAGCAGCATTCCAGGGCCTTAACAAGCAGGCTGCAGAAGCCATTTGGGCGGAGTTTTTCGACGCCGTCCGGTCACGCGCACCTTCATTGTCGCTCGATTCCGCTAGCATCGTGACGGTTCCGGGTCGAGACGCATGGGATTCCGCATTCCTCAAGTCACTGCCCGGAGTCGTCGTTGCGGACGACCGGCTCGATTCCGATCCAGCGAATATCTATTGGGCCGGCGATGCTGGGCAGGCAGGTCAGTTCATCCACGCATATTCGTCGGTCTGGCTTCCAGCGAGTCTATTATCGCGACCTAACCGGTCGCGTTTTGTCGATGCACTTAGTCAGACTGCAAAGGAGTGGAGCGTGAGCCTCCACCTCAACAAGGGTCTGGCCGGTGCGGCTGAGGAGGTCATCGAAGCAGGTCGCGACACCGCCACCAACCCTGAGGTGGCCGATGCATTCGCTCTGGCGATACTCGGAGCGGAGGAAGAGCCGGCCTATCCCGGAGTATCCGGCCACGAACCGAATTTCAGGCAGGCCCGCCACGCTGCCGCCACCGTTCGTTCTGCAGCTGGTCACCTTCGACGGCTGCTCCCGGCTCCGGCATCCTATGTCGCCGAGAGCGATTATTTCGAGGAGAATTGGGCGCAAGCGTTTTGGGGATCAAATTACCCTCGACTGCTGCGTGTAAAGAATAGATATGATCCACAAGGACTGTTCTTCGCCCACCATATGGTGGGAAGCGAACGCTGGTCACCGGATGGCTTTCGAGAATTGTGACATCCGGTCAGGGGCGCCTCTTCACCGGCGCGCGGCGTCGTCATGAGGCAGCATTGTCCTTCAGAAACGCGCGGTAGCGGCGACTCCCATTGAGGCAAGCGCCACTTGCAGTCACGACCCTAAAATCACCGCTGGCCCTTCGATGGACAGTCGCAATCGCTGCCTTGCGAACAACCTTGGATCGATGAATCCGAACGAAGTCACTAGTTGCCAGCCGCGAGTGGAGTGCAACCAAGCTCTCCCGGTGCAGAACGGTGCCGAAGGAGCCATGAATTTCCACGTAGTTTCCAGCAGCCTCCGCCCATTCGATGTCTTGTGGGTCGATCCACCGCGTCAGTTGCCGCTCCTTCACGGCGATCCGAGGTTCGCCGCTGACGGCTTCGCGTCCAAGCGCGCGTTTCGCGACCTGCTCGAACAAGAGCATGAAGGCGACCACAAGAGCGTAGGTCAGAACGTCCTTGCGATATTCGAATACAAGCATGTCGGTAAGGGATTCCGCCGGATGATACCGTACGCCGGCAAGAAAATAGGTCACATGTCGCAGCATCATCATGATGCCGACGTGCGCGAATGAGACTGGAATACTGATGGCCGCGTGTGCGGCGACTGCTGTTACGAGGGTTGTGCTCGGCGGCCGGAACTGGATAGCCAGTCGGAAAATCAGCGGCGTGAGAATTACCCAGCTTGCGGCGCT
This sequence comes from uncultured Sphingomonas sp., assembly GCA_964448315.1. Lineage (GTDB taxonomy): Bacteria > Pseudomonadota > Alphaproteobacteria > Sphingomonadales > Sphingomonadaceae > Sphingomicrobium. The sequence goes on from CAYUWJ010000004.1 coordinate 13,477, forward strand.
GGTGAACTCCCAGGTCCAGGGCTCCCAATCGAGCGCCGTTGAACCGAAGCGTTTTAGTTCGCTCGCGGCGCTGAACGCGTTCACCACAGACTGGGCCACAATCACGCCGGCGACCAGCAACCATGCGATCAGAAACTTGCCGCGGGGGCTCTCGATCGGGTTCGGGGTGATCATGACTTTGAAGGTAGCGCCAGCCGCGGTCCACAGACAAGATTTCCTGTGAACAGCCGATGAGTCGAAGCAGTCGAACTCGGCGGCCCTGGTTCCAAAGTCCGATTTGGGTGGAAAGCGGACTTTGCGGCAACGCCGTCGGATAGCAGTGCCGGAATCCCCGGCGGCTCGTGCATCGGGTAGGGTAATCCGCCCATATTGTGGTTAGCCTGCCGTGCCATGACGAGACTAGGACGCCCGCGTCACGACGATCTGCTTACGCCGGCCGAATGGAAGGTGGCGGAGTTGGTGCGGCACGGCATGACCAACCGCCGCATTGCCGACCGCATGAGTGTCAGCCTCGACGCCGTGAAGTTTCACGTCGGCAACGCACTATCGAAGCTCGGCTTTGCCAGCCGCGAGGAGCTGCGGCTGTGGGGTGGGATCGCCAGGGGCACCGCCTTAGATCGGATAAGGAGACAAGGCATGGACACAATCACGAGCACCGATACGTACATGATGCTCGGGCAAGTCGCTCGCACCGTCAAAAGCGTTGAGGAGTCCCGGAGCTGGTACAGGGAAACGCTCGGCCTGCCGGAGCTTTATGCCTTTCCGGGGCTGGCTTTCTTCGACCTTGGCGGCGTCAGGCTCATGCTTTCCGAAGAGGGCGACGGATCCAACGACTCGATCCTCTACCTGCGCGTGCCGGACATCCACTCGGCCAAGGACGAGCTCGAAGCACGAGGCGTTTTGTTCACGCACGCGCCGCACATGATTCACCGGCACGATGACGGCACGGAGGAGTGGATGGCGTTCTTCCAGGATGACGAGGAACGGCCGCTCGCGCTGCTGACCCAGGCTCGAACGATAACGCGCTAGCTCCGCGGCCGGGCTTCGAACCCGAAAGGTTGGGCTTTCAGGTCCCTCGGAGCGGGCCACGGCTGGTTGTCCAGGCGGCTTAATCCGCCAACCGATTCTGGCACATGCGAATGGTCACGACCAGGCCGGTCTCTTGCCAGTCATAGATCAGTTCTCCGCCAAGTTGCGCGGCAACTGTGCGGGCGATGAGCCGGCTGCCGAAGCCCTGCAAAGCCGGCTCCTCGGTGATGGCTGGGCCACCAGTCTCGGTCCAGATGACGCAGATATACTCTCCGTCGATCTTGCTGGATACGTCGAGGAACCCCGAGTGACTGGACAGCGAGCCATATTTGACCGAGTTGGTCGCAAGTTCGTGGATCACCATCGCCAGCGCGGTCGCGGTTTGCTCACCGACCCCCATGCGCGCCACCGATACCCGGATACGGCCCGAAAAAGCCTGTGATTCATCATAAGGCGCGAGCAGAACCGACACTAGATCGCCCAGCAGCGCGGCCTTGCCCTGCTCGCCCGGCAGGGGCCGGACGACGTCGTGAGCGCGGCCCAACGCCGTCAGGCGCTGGGTCAGCTCGCTGGTCATATCTGCCACGGATCCAGCCGATCGACCGGTGAGTTGCGTCAGTCCGGTGGCAATGGCGAGCAGGTTCTTGACCCTGTGGCTCATCTCGCCGGCGAGCAGCTCGCTTCCCTCCTCGGCCTGCTTGCGGCCGGTAACGTCGAGAAAGATGCCGAACATCACACCATCGACAATCCCCGCGTCGGCACCCTGTCCACGCGCCGAGATCCAACGGACTTCGTCGCCAAGACAGATGCGAAAGTCGATCTCATAGGAACCCTCTACCGAGCGGGTAGCCGAGAAAGCGGCGCGAACCCGGTCTCGATCGGAAGGATGGATATGGGTGGAAAGCGTCTCGAAGCTGACTTTGTCCGCCCACGGCAAACCCCATAGTTCGAAGCCGCGTTCGTCCATCGCGAACCGGTCGTCGTCGACCTGCCATGACCAAAGGGCAATGCGAGCGGCCTTGACCGCCAGGCGGAGATGATCCTCCCGCCAGGCGGGGGTTATCGGCTTCTCGGCGATCAAATCGCTCACCTTTTCCATTCCCTGATTACAAAGCTCCTGCACCCGATAGCATGCATTTCCGCATCATAAGCTGAACGCAATGCGGCCGGTGCCAGCGTCCGCAAAAAGGTCCAATCCGAACATAGGCGCCACTTACGACGTCGAGTCGACCAGCGCGCTTCGGGCGCAGTGGATGAGGTCGACCCAGTCGGCGAAGGCTTCTGCCAGCTTCACCACCAGCTCCTTGAGCGGGCCGTCCTTGAGGCAGCCGTCGGCGTCGAAACTGTCGTCGTCGACGCGGCCGAGATAGGCTTCGGGCTGCTGCATCACCGGCATGTTGAGGAAGACGCAGGACTGGCGCAGCTGGTGGTTGGCGAGCGCGCCGCCGATCGCGCCCGGCGAGGCGCTGACGATGGCCGCCGGCTTGCGGTCCCAGACGCTCTTGCCAGAGGGGCGCGAGCCGACGTCGATCGCATTCTTCAATACGCCGGGGACGCCGCGGTTATATTCGGGGGTGACGAACAATATGCCGTCGGCCTTGCCGATTTCGTCGCGGAAGCGGCGATATGGCTCGGGCTGCGTCGGCAGAGCGTCATATTCCTGATTGTACAGCGGCAGGTCGCCGATCTCGACGATGTGGCAGTCGAGCCGTTCGCCAGCGAGAGCGCACATCGACTTGCCGACCCGGCGGTTGATGCTGGCTTCGCGCAGGCTGCCGACGACGATGGCGATGCGATAGGGCTTCATGGGCCGCTCCCGTTGCTATGTCCTTCCCAATGACGGGGCGCGGCAAAAGGTTGCGCGGCGTGCCGTCAGCGGCGCCCGCGATGACGAATGTTGGCCGGGCGGCCGCGCCGCTGTCCGGCCCGCTTCCCGGGCCGCTGGCGATCCGAGCGGCGCTGCGTGCCGCCGCCGTAGCTGCCTTCGGGAAGCTCGAAACGCAGCGAGCCCGAGACCGGATTGGCCTCGGCCAGGCGGAGCGTCAGCCTTTGCCCCTGGCGGTAGGTCTCGCCGCTCTGTTCGCCGACCAGCTGGCGGGCGGCCTCGTCGTAGCGGAAATATTCCTGGCCCAGCGTCTGCGCCAGCACCAGCCCGTCGCCGCCGAGACCTTCGACCGTGGCGAAAAAGCCGAACGGCTGGACACCGCTGATCCGGCATTCGACCAGCTGCCCGACGCGGTCGGCGAGAAAGGCGGCGACATAACGGTCGACGGTGTCGCGCTCGGCCTCCATCGCGCGCCGCTCGAGCATCGATATCGCCTCACCGAGCGCTTCGAATTTCTCGTCCTCGCCGCGCGGCAGGCCGCCGTCGCCGAGGCGCCAGGCGCTGACCAGCGCGCGGTGGACGAGCAAGTCCGCGTAGCGCCGGATCGGCGAGGTGAAATGGGCGTAGGTGGCGAGGCTGAGGCCGAAATGGCCGAGCCGTTCGGGACCGTAGCGCGCCTGCATCTGGGTGTGCAGCACCTGCTCCATGATCTCGGGCTTGGTGTCCGCCTCGCCGACCCGCTCGAGAATGCGGTTGAAAGTGGCGGGCTTGATTACCTGGCCGAGCGTGAAGGCGATATCGAAGGTCGCCAGATAGTCTTTCAGCGCGACCAGCTTGTCGCGCGACGGCGGCTCGTGGACGCGGTACATCACCGGCGCCTTCTTCGCTTCCAGCGCCCGCGCCGCGGCGACATTGGCGGCGATCATATAATCCTCGACCAGCCGGTGGGCGTCGAGCCGGTCGCGCGGCGCGACCGACAATATGCGCCCCTTCTCGTCGAGCTCGACCCGCCGCTCAGGAAGGTCGAGCTCGAGCGGCTGGCGTTTGTTGCGCGCGGCCAGCAGCGCCCGCCAGCAGCCCCACAGCGGCTTCAGCGCGGTCTCGACCAGCTCTGCGGAGACCGGACTATCGACGTCGGGCATAGAGCAGGGCGAGGAGGAGACTTCGATCGGGGAATCGCCCGCCAAATCGATCGCCGCTTGTGCATCTTCATAGGCAATATTTGCTGCGACGCAAATCTTCGCTCGTGTAAAACGCCAGCTTTTGAGCGCGCCGTCTTTGGCGATCCTCAGGTGGCAGGCGAGCGCCGCGCGCGCCTCGCCGGCTTTCAGCGAGCAGATGTCGGCCGACAGCTCCTCGGGCAGCATCGGCACCACCTGGTCGGGGAAATAGACGCTGTTGCCGCGCGCCTTGGCCTCCTTGTCGAGCTCGGATCCGGGGCGGACGTAGAAGCTGACGTCGGCGATGGCGACGATCGCCTTCCAGCCGCCGGCATTGTTGGGATCGTCGTCGGGCGTCGCCCAGATCGCGTCGTCATGGTCGCGGGCGTCGGCCGGGTCGATGGCGACGATCGGCAAATGGGTGAGGTCTTCGCGGGTCCCAAGCGGCAGCTTCGCAACCCGTTTCGCTTCCTCGATCGCGACGTCGGCGAATATGTGCCGCAGCCCATGCTTGTGGATGGCGATCAGGCTGAAGCTGCGCGGCGCGAACGGGTCGCCGAGCACCGCATCGACCCGCGCCGTCACCCGCGGCGGGCGGCCCGAGACCTCGCACAGCACCAGGTCGCCGGGCTCGGCATCCTTGAGATCGCCGATTTCCAGCTCACGCCGCTCGCGCTTGTCGACCGGCGACAGCCAATGGCGCTCGCCCTCCTTGCGGACCACGCCCATTACCAGCTCGGCACTCTTGGCCAGCTTCTTCATCGGATGGGCGACGAGCCCCCGGCCCTTTTCCTCGGTCCGCGCCAGCACCCGGTCGCCGACCCCGAGCGCGCCGCGCCGGCCGCGCTCCATCACCCGCAGCCGGGGCGGCGGCGTTTCGGCATGCCACTGCTCTGGCACCGCGTAGACATTGCCGCTGTCGTCCGCTTCGACCACCCGCAGCACCGTCACCTTCGGCACGCCGCCGGCCTTGTGGAAGGCGCGGCCGGGCGCGGAGTCGATCACCCCCTCGTCGGCCATGTCCCTGAGCAGGGTCTTCAATGCGATCTTGTCCTGCCCAGACAGCCCGAAAGCGCGAGCGATCTCGCGCTTGCCGGCCGGCTGGTCAGAAGTGGCGATGAAGTCGAGGATCTGCTTGCGCGACGGCAGGCCGGGAGTGCGTTTGCGGGGCATTTCAATCCGTCATTGCGAGGAGCGAAGCGACGAAGCAATCCATTTGCAACCTAACACCGACTGGATTGCTTCGCTCCGCTCGCAATGACGACTATTGCGCATCCTTCGGCGCCACCCACGGCTTGAACGCGCCGCCCGGCACCGCCGAGGCGACCGGGCTTTCGTAGCCGTCGGCGCTGACCGATGAGACTCCGAACACCCAATCGTCGACGCGGATATGCGGCAACGTGCAGACCCAACCAATTGGCTCGCCAGTCTGCTCGAAGGTCTCGTCGACTTCGACCCCATTGCATTCGATGGACTTTTCCCAGTTCGCCGCATCCGTTCGTCGTTTTCGAACAAAGTACGTATCCACGCCTCCAATTGCGGAGAATGTCACAGTCGTATCGGTGCTCACCGCCCCTTCCACCGTCGGCTCAGGCGGCGGCGGGGCGCTGGCGAGTGCTGCGAGGGCGGCGACGTTGAGCCTGGTCACTTTCGCCAGATAGGCAAAGTCCATCTCGTCGACCGTGTCGCCGTAAGTGACGCCGTTCTCGACGCGCAAGTCCTGGTGCTGATGGTCATAATCCTCGACCGCCACCGACAGCCGCACCGCCGGATAGCCGGCGTTCAAAAACTCGCTGTGGTCGCCGCCGCGGCCGAAGCGGTCGTTGCGCCAGATCGGGCGCACGTCGAGGCCGATGGCGAGTCGGTCGGCGAGGCTGTCGAGGAAGCGCGACAGATTGCGCGACGGCGCGTCATTCTCGCCGCCGAGCCGGCGGATTTGGCCGGAAAGCGCCTCACGCCCCTGCCAGCGCGGCCCTTCGGAGAAAACGCGGACATGATCGGCGTCGCAGTGCCCGTCCGAACCGCACGAATTGCCGATGATGTCGTTGTTGAGATTGGCGATCACGTTCCAGCCCTGCGCCTTGGCATGCGCGGCCATGATCCGGCCGCCGAACAGCCCCTGCTCCTCGCCGGACAGCGCCGCATAGACGATGGTGCCGGGGAATTTGTGGCGCGAAAGGACGCGCGCCGCCTCGATCACCGCGGCGGTGCCCGATCCGTCGTCGTTGGCGCCGGGCGCGTCGGAGGTGGCGTCCATCACGTCGGTCACGCGGCTGTCGATATGACCGGTGATGATGACGACGTCGTTGGGCCGGGTCGTGCCGCGCTGGACGGCGAAGACGTTGGTGACCAGCGTCGGCTGGGGGAGGCGCTCGCCGCCGACCGTTTCGCTGGCGCGGCCGACCTCGAGGCAGTTGCCGCACGCGGCCGAGAAACGGGTGAACTCGGCCTCGGTCCAGTTGAGCGCGGCGCCGATGCCTCGCGTCGGATGGGTCTGCGACGACAGGGTATGGCGGGTGCCGAAGCTGACTAGCCGCTCGACCTGGGCTTTGAGCGAGTCGGCGCTGACCGGCGCGGCAATCGCTTTCAGCTGCACGTCTTGCGACGATGGCGGCGCCGCGGGTTGGGCGGCAGCGATCAGAAGCAGGCATGGAAGCAGCGCGAAGCTACGCATAATACTCTCCTCGGTCCGTCTCAAACTGGCATTTGTGACAGCGCGGGTCTAGGGGAGCCGCGATCCTTCCATTCAATTCAGGACCTGTCCCCATGTTGCGCGACATCGACCATTTCATCGGCGGCGAAAGCCATAGCTCGGACGGCCGCAGCGGCGACGTTTTCGACCCCAACCGCGGCGCCGTCCAGGCCAAGGTCGGGCTCGGCACGGCTGCCGACCTGCAGCGGGCGATCGACGCCGCCAACGCCGCTTTGCCCGGCTGGGCGGCGACCAATCCGCAGCGCCGCGCCCGGGTGATGTTCGCTTTCAAGGCTTTGGTCGAAAAGAACATGGACGGCCTCGCCGAGATGCTGTCGTCCGAGCATGGCAAGGTGATCGCCGACGCCAAGGGCGACATTCAGCGCGGCCTCGAGGTGATCGAATTCGCCTGCGGCATCCCGCACGCTTTGAAGGGCGAATATACCCAGGGGGCGGGTCCTGGCATCGACGTCTATTCGATGCGCCAGCCATTGGGCATCGTCTGCGGCATCACCCCGTTCAATTTTCCGGCGATGATCCCGATGTGGATGTTCGGGGTGGCGATCGCCTGCGGCAACGCCTTCATCCTCAAGCCGTCCGAACGCGACCCGAGCGTGCCGGTGCGGCTCGCCGAGCTGATGAAGGAAGCGGGGCTGCCCGACGGCATACTCAACGTCCTCCACGGCGACAAGGAAATGGTCGACGCGATCCTCGACCATGACGAGGTCAAAGCGATCAGCTTCGTCGGATCGTCCGACATCGCCCATTATATCTACTCGCGCGGCACCGCCAACGGCAAACGGGTGCAGGCATTCGGCGGCGCCAAGAACCACGGCATCGTCATGCCCGACGCCGACCTCGACCAGGTCGTCAATGATCTTGCCGGGGCCGCCTTCGGCTCGGCCGGAGAGCGCTGCATGGCGCTGCCGGTGGTGGTGCCGGTCGGCGACAAGACCGCCAACGATCTTCGCGCCAAGCTGATTCCGGCGATCGAAGGGTTGCGGGTCGGCATCTCGACCGACTCCGAGGCGCATTACGGCCCGGTGGTCAACGCCGCCCACAAGCAGCGCGTCGAGGATTATATCCAGATGTGCGCCGACGAGGGCGGCGAGCTGGTGGTCGACGGCCGCGGCTTCACGCTCCAGGGGCATGAGGACGGCTTTTTCGTCGGCCCGACCTTCTTCGACCATGTGAAGCCACATTTCCAATCCTATCGGGAGGAGATTTTCGGGCCTGTCCTGCAGATGGTCCGCGCCGAAAATTTCGAGGAGGCGGTGCGGCTGCCGTCCGAGCATCAGTATGGCAATGGCGTCGCCATATTCACCCGCAACGGGCACGCTGCCCGTGAATTTGCCGCGCGCGTGAATGTCGGCATGGTCGGGGTCAATGTGCCGATCCCGGTGCCGGTCGCCTATCATACCTTCGGCGGCTGGAAGCGCTCGGGCTTCGGCGACGTCAACCAGCATGGCATGGAAGGCGTGCGCTTCTGGACCAAGACCAAGACCATCACCCAGCGCTGGCCCGACGGGTCGGTGACCGGCGAGAATGCCTTCGTCATCCCAACGATGGGGTGACGGCGCAGGCGTGTCCGGGGGACATGCCGAGCACGGCACGGGCGGAACAGGCGCTGCTGAACGGCGCTAGCGGACCAGCTTGCCGGGATTCATCAGACCGAGCGGATCGAGCCCGGACTTGATCGCCCGAAGCGCGGCCAGCCTGGCTAGCGGCGCCAGCCGTTCGAACTCGTCGAGCTTCATTTGGCCGATGCCATGCTCGGCCGAAATCGAACCGCCGGCGGCGGTGACGAGATCGTCGACCAGGCGGGTGATCGCCGCGCCTTCCTCCTGAAGCCAGCCCGGCACTTCGCGGCCGGCAGCCTGCACATGAAAATGGATATTGCCGTCGCCGAGATGCCCGAAGCCGCTCGCCCGGACGCCCGGGAAGGCGCGTTCGACCTCAGCCGAAGCGTCGGCGATGAAGCGCGGCATGTCGGCGACGGGCACGCTAATATCGTGCGCGGTCGACGGCCCTTCCGCCCGCAGCGCTTCCGAAAGGGAGTCACGCAGCCGCCACATCGCCTCGGCCTGGGCTTCGCTGGACGCGATCGCGGCGTCCTCGACCAGGCCCTTTTCCAGCGCCTCGGCCAACAATGTCTGAAGCAGCGCGACCGGGTCGTCCTCGGGGGCATCGGCGGTCGCTTCGATCAGCACGTGCCACGCGTGCCTGCCCTCGAGAGGAATGCGGCTGCCCGGAACATGCTTGACGACAAGGCCGAGCGCCTCGCCGGAAACCAACTCGAACCCCTCGATCCGCTCCGATTTCGCCTGCATCAGCCGCAGCAGCGCCAGCGCTTTGTCGGGGTCGGCGAGCCCGGCCCACGCCACTGCGCGCGTAGCAATCGCCGGCACCAGCCGAAGCGTCGCCGCGGTGACGATGCCGAGCGTGCCTTCCGACCCGATCAGCAGCTGGGTAAGATCATAGCCGCGATTGTCTTTCTTCAGCGCCGACAGGCCGTCGTGGACCGAGCCGTCGGCAAGCACCGCTTCGACGCCGGCGACCAGCGAGCGCATCGTCCCGAACCGAAGCACCTGGGTGCCGCCGGCATTGGTCGCGACCAGCCCGCCGATCGTGCAGCTGCCGCGCGCGCCGAGCGTCAGCGGAAAGCGGCGGCCGGCAGCGGCAACGCGGGCATGAAGCTCGGCCAGGATCATCCCCGCCTCGGCGACGGCGAGCCCCTGGTCGGCACCGAGCGAGCGCAGCCGGTTCATCCGCCGCAATGACAGGATCAGCGCCGACCCGTCGGCCGGCGGCGTCGCGCCGCCGACCATCGACGTGTTGCCGCCCTGCGGCACCAGCGGCACGCGGTGCTCGGCCGCGAGCCGCACCATCGTCGCGACTTGCTCGGTCGAGGACGGCGCCAATATCGCCTCGGCGCGGCCGTGGAATCGCCCGCGCCAATCGGTCAGCCACGGATCGACGTCGGCGGGATCGGTGACCATTGCCCGCTCTCCGAACCGCTTCTTCACGGCGGCGATCATCGCGGACTGGCCCTTGGCGCTCATCGGTGACGCAATAGCGCGTATCGCAAGGGTTGGCATAGCCGGAGCAACGCTCCAAAGCGGCCGTCCAGACAGGCAGGGATGTTGATGGCGGGCTGGTTGATCGGAATGGGTGTGCTTGCCGCCGGGGCGGGAGCGGCTTTCGTCGGCTCCAGGATCGTGCAGCGACGGGTCCGCCAGGCGCGCGACGACCACAGCCTTCGGCCGGCGCTGTGGAATCGTTTCTACGCCCACGACTGGGGCGACACGGCGACCAACAATTATGGCTTCGCTCCAGCCGAAGGCGAGCATCCGCAGCGATTCCAGCACCAGATGTACCGCGAGCTTCTGAAGCGGCTTGCAGCCGCGGCGCCGCCGACGCCGGGGACGCGGCTATTGGAGGTCAGCTGCGGGCGCGGCGGCGGGCTCGACGCTTTCCTCGCCGCGGCGCCGCTACTATTCGACGCCACCGGCCTCGACGTCGCCGACAGCGCGATCGCCTATTGCCGGCGCAGCTACGGCGAAAATGCGGCGCTGCAATTCGTCCAGGGCAGCGCGCTCGACCTCCCCTTCGCGGATGCGAGCTTCGATGTCGTCCTCAACGTCGAGGCGTCCAACGACTATGGAAACCGCCCCCGCTTTTTCGCCGAGGTCGCCCGGGTGCTGAGGCCGGGCGGCACCTTCCTCTACGCCGACAGTTTCCGCACCGCTCAAGCGGACGAGATGAAGCGCGAGCTCGGCGAGGCCGGGCTCGATGCCGAATTTACCGACATCACCGCCAATGTCGCCGAAGCCTGCCGGCTCGACAGCCCGCGGCGGCGCACGCTGATCCGACGGGCGCCGCTGGCCGGCCGGCTATTGTTCAAGCGAGAGCTGGAAAATTATGCGGCGATCGAAGGCAGCAGCAAATATCGCGCCTTCACCGACGGCCGCCGGACCTATCTGATGACCGCGGCGAGAAGGGCGTGAGCAGGCCGCCGATCACTCTGGTCGTCGCCCGGGCGGCCAACGGCGTCATCGGCCGCGACGGCAGGCTGCCGTGGCACATTCCCGCCGACCTCAGGCGCTTCAAGGCGCTGACCATGGGCAGCGCGATGATCATGGGGCGGCGCACTTTCGACAGCCTGCCGGGGCTGCTGCCGGGGCGCCGGCACATCGTGCTGACCCGCGATCCGAACTGGACGGCCAGCGGCGCCGAGATTGCCCATGATCGCGACCGGGCGCTGGAGCTTGCTGGCGACCTGCCGGTGTCGGTGATTGGCGGCGCCGATATTTTCGCGCTGTTCATGGCGCTCGCCGACCGGATCGAGCTGACCGAGGTATTGGCCGACATAGCGGGCGATACCGTCATTACCGACCCGCGCACCGGCGGCGGCTGGAGCGAGACGTTTCGCGAGGAGCATGGGCCGCAGGGCGATGCCCCCGCTTATCGCTTCCTGACCCTGGAGCGAGACTAGCGGGCGACCGGCGCGGATCTGGCGGTCTGGCGATAAAGCCCCATTTGCTTGCCGAGCACCAGGTCGACGAGCGGCGCCAGCTTAGCGCCGTTTGCCGAAGCGAAACCCGCGACCTTATAGTCCATCGTCACCCGCGACCCGCCGGCGATCCGTTCGAGCCTTACGTCCATCACCCCCGTCGTCGCTTCGTAGAGCAGCGGCCCGAGGGAACCGGTCAGCACCAGCCGCTCGCCGGGCACGACATAAGCGACGCGCATATGCTCGACCCCGCCGCCATCGGGCAATCGCTCGCAGAAGCAGCCGCCGGGGGTCAGCGACAAGCTCAAATTGGCCGCGTCGCCGCTGTATGTGTGATCACTGTCCCACCAGGAGCCGACTCGCCCGAACACGTCGAACGCGCGCTCCTGCGGCACCACCATCTGGACCGACTGGCGGATATGGAAGCCGTTGGGACCCGAGCTGACAACCTCGGCGGACGCAGGCGCGGCAACCAGAGCTGCCGAAAGCATCAGTGCGCGCATGTCTTTCCCCCCGTCAGCCCTGTGGAACATGCACCATTCTTCAAGAAAATGGATCCTGAAACAAGGTCAGGATGACGTGTCTTCTCTAGCTGTCGAGTATCTCGGCAATCTCGCCGGCAACTTCGTCGACGCTGCGCATGCCGTCGATGCGGCGAACCAGGCCGCGCTCGTCATAATAGGGGAGGATCGGCCTGGTCTTGGCCCGATACTCCGCCATCCGCTTGCGCACCGTCTGCTCATTGTCGTCCGGCCGACGGTAAAATTCGGTCGAGCCGCATGCGTCGCAGACGCCTTCCACTTGTGGCTGCTTGAATCGGTCGTGATAGCCGGCGCCGCAGCGGGCGCAGGAGAAGCGCCCGGTGATCCGCTCGACGAGCGCGTCCTCCTCGACTTCAAGCTCGATGACATGATCGAGGGTGCGACCGCGCTCCGCCAGCAGCAGGTCGAGCGCTTCGGCTTGAAGGCGGGTGCGCGGGAAACCGTCGAAAATCACCCCCGCCTCGCCGGCATCGTCGAGCTGCTCGCCGATCAGCGCGCTGACGATCGCATCGCTGACCAGATCGCCGGCCTCCATCACCGCCTTGGCCTCAAGGCCGATCGGAGTGCCTGTGGCGACGGCGTTGCGGAGCATGTCGCCGGTCGACAGCTGGATCATGCCCCGCTCGGCCCGCAAGCGCGCCGCCTGCGTGCCCTTCCCCGCCCCGGGCGGTCCCAGCAGGATGATGTCCATCAGCGGTTGCTCCGCGCCATCAACTGCCGATCAGCGACGCCGGCCGCTCTTGAGCTTGGCCTTCTTGATGAGGTCGCCATATTGGTGCGCAACCAAATGGCTCTGGATCTGGGCGACAAAGTCCATGGTGACGTTGACGACGATCAACAGGCTGGTGCCGCCGAGATAGAAGGGCACTCCGGACTGGCTGAACAGGATTTCCGGGATCAGGCAGATCAGCACCAGATAGGCCGCGCCGGTGGTGGTAACGCGCGTCACCAGATAGTCGAAATAATTCTCCGTCGCCTTGCCGGGGCGGATTCCGGGAATGAAGCCGCCGTGGCGCTTGAGATTCTCGGCGGTGTCCTCGCTGTTGAACTGCACGCCTGCGTAGAAGAAGCAGAAAAAGGCGATGCCGGAGCCGTATAGCAAAAGATACAGCGGCGAGCCGTGCTGGAGGAAGGTGCTGACGGTGATCAGCCAGCCGCTGGCATCGGGATCGCTCTGCGACCCCGCCATCTGCAATACGGTCAACGGCATCAGCAGCAACGACGAGGCGAAGATCGGCGGAATGACGCCGGCGATGTTGACCTTGATCGGCAGGTGGCTGCGCTCCTGCTGCATCGCTCCCCGGGCGGTCTGCCGCTTGGGGTATTGGATCGGCACCCGGCGCTGCGCCCGCTCGACGAAGCAGATGAACAGCACCAGGCCGATCGCCAGCAGGACGATAAAGGCGATCATCAGCGGGTCCATCGTCCCCGTACGGCCGCCTTCGAACAGCTGCGCGAGCGCGGTCGGCAAGGTGGCGACGATCCCGGCCATGATGATCAGCGAAACGCCGTTGCCGATCCCGCGGCTGGTGATCTGCTCGCCGATCCACATCAGGAACAATGTGCCGCCGACCAGGCTGATGGTCGCCGCGACCCGGAACATCATGCCCGGTTCGACGACCGCGCTGATCCCCTGCGCGGCACCGAGGCTTTCGAGGCCGACGGCGATCCAGTAGCCCTGGATGGTGGTCAGGAACACGGTCAGATAGCGGGTGTATTGGTTGAGCTTCTTGCGCCCGCTCTCGCCTTCCTTCTTCAGCGCCTTCCACGGCTCGTACATGCTGCCCATCAGCTGAACGACGATCGACGCGGTGATGTAGGGCATCACCCCGAGCGCGATGATGCTCATCCGCTCGAGGCTGCCGCCCGAGAAGGTGTTGAAAAAGTCGAGCACGCCGCCGCGCTGGGTGTCGAACAGCGCCGCCATCGCCCTGGGGTCGATGCCGGGCATCGGCACGAACGACAGGAAGCGGAACAGGACCAGCGCGCCGAGCGTGAACCACAGCCGTTTCTTGAGCTCGGTCGCCTTGGCGAAATTGGCCAGGCTGATATTGGCGGCCAGTTGTTCGGCTGCGGATGCCATGGGTCGGTCTGTTCCTCGATTCGGTCCCCGAAAAAGCTCCGGGTCCCCCCAAACATGCGTTTCGTCCCGAGGCGTTGCTGCTCAGGATGAACGGGCGTGGGGGCCTATATAGTGGCCCTGTGCCCGTTGTCAGGCCTTGGCGGCGTTCTTGGCGGCTTTGTCGGCCAGCCGCGCCTCGCGCGCCTTGCCCTTCTTGGCGGCGGCCTTCTCGGCCGGATTGGCGCGCTCGATGAGTTTGATCGATCCGCCGGCCTTCTCGACGATGTCGCGCGCGCCCTTGGAAACGCCGGCGACCTTGAATGCCAGCTTGGCCTTCAATTCGCCCTTGCCGAGCAGGCGGACACCGTCCTTGCCGCCGCGGGCGAGGCCAGCGGCCTTGAGCGCGTCATGGTCGATGGTGCCCTTGGCGTCGAGCTTGCCGGCATCGATCGCCTTCTGGATCGCGCCGACATTCACCTCGGCGTGGTCGCGGGCGAAGATGTTGTTGAAGCCGCGCTTCGGCAGCCGCATGTGAAGCGGCATCTGGCCGCCCTCGAAGCCGAAGATCGACACGCCCGAGCGGGCCTTCTGGCCCTTGTGGCCGCGCCCGGCGGTCTTGCCCTTGCCCGAGCCGATGCCGCGGCCGACGCGGGTGCGGTCCTTGCGGGCGCCGGGATTGTCCTTGAGTTCGTTCAGTTTCATGTCTGCACTCGCTTTCGCTTTTGTCGCGCTTGAAACCCTTTCCCGCATTGGGGAGAGGGATAAAGACTATT
>CAYUWJ010000005.1:0-6215 GCA_964448315.1 uncultured Sphingomonas sp.
AGACGCGTCCGTCGAGGGAAGTCGAGACGCGTCCGTCGAGGGACATCTCGACTTCGGTTCTCGGCTGCGCTCGAACCTGCGCTCGATGCGAACGGGTGTTTGGGTGTCTGAACGCCAACTCCTCGAGGACATCGCCGCCGCCGCCCGCGAAGCCGGCGAGGCGATATTGGCGATCGTCGCGGGCGGCTTCGCGGTCGAGACCAAGCGCGACCGCTCGCCGGTCACCGAGGCCGACCGCGCCGCCGAGCTGGTGATCCTCGCCGCGCTGGCGCGCGCCGCGCCGGGCGTTCCGGTCATTGCCGAAGAGGAGGTCGCGGCCGGGCGCATCCCCGCTCACGACGATCTCTATTTCCTCGTCGATCCGCTCGACGGCACCAAGGAATTCGTTCGCGGCGGCGACGACTATACCGTCAACATCGGCCTGATATCCAAGGGCGCGCCACGGCTCGGCGTGGTCTTCGCGCCGGCCAGCGGGCGGCTTCACGCCGGCCTTGTCGGCGATGGCGCCTGGCTGGAGGACAGCGACGGCCGCCGTGCCATTGCCACGCGCGACCCATCCGACCCGCCGGTCGCGGTCGCGTCGAAGTCGCACTTCAACCAGCCGACCGCCGACTATCTGGAAGCGGCGGTCGGCAAGTGCGACCATGTCGCGGTCGGCTCCAGCCTCAAATTCTGCATCGTCGCCGAAGGCCAAGCGGACATCTATCCGCGCCTGGCGCCGACCAGCGAGTGGGACACGGCCGCCGGCCATGCCGTGCTGCTCGCCGCCGGCGGCCTGGTCGACGGCCCGGACGGCGCGCCGCTGCGTTACGGCAAGCGCGCCTTTCTCAACCGCGGCTTCGTCGCCACCGGGGGCTGGAAGGCGCCTCCGCTCGGTCCGTTTCTCGAGTCCTTGTAGCGCAGGGCTTTTAGGGATTCGGATCGGGCCGGTCGAACGGCATGAACGGTCCGCCGTCGTCGCCGAAATCGTCTCCGGCCGGTCCCGGTCGCGTGCCTTCGCGCAGCGCCTCGATCTCGAGCCGAACCGCCTCGAGCCGGACATAAAGCTCGAGCGCCTGAATATTGCGGCCCTCGACGGCGCCGAGCCGCCAGGCGAGCCACTGCGCTTTGTCGATCGCGCGGACGAGATCGCAGAGCCCTTGCGACCGGCCGATCGCGGCGGGCGTCTGTGTCGAAACTTTGTCCACGCTGCATATCCTTTGATCGGTCAATATGATCGGCCGGTTGCGAAGACGTTGGGCAAAGGTCCGTTTTGGAGCCGAAATTGTCTGACTTTTCTCCACATTGCGCGTTATCACGCCAATGCTCGGTCCCACTCTGATGAAGGGGCTACACCCATGGACGTGATATCGACCGAAGCCCACGAGGGCTTTCCTGCCCTAGCGGCTCCGGTCCTGATTGCCGGCGACAGCGCCGGCGCGCTCGAGCGCGCTGCACGAACCGTGTCCGCCTCCGGATTACGGATCGCCGACCGGGTCGCACTTGGCGCCGCTTCGGAGAGAATTTCGCTGCAAGCGGCTGCGTCCGCCGTCTGGGTGGAGCTGGACGGCGACGGCGGCGCCGACATGGACCGGCTGCTGGAACAGGTGAATCGTGACTCGGCCGACGGCCGCTATGGCGCGGTGGTCGCGGCGCCGGCGAGCCTGGTCGATGCGCTGTTCGCCCGGCTGACCGACAGCGGCGTCGAACTGGTGATCGACGGCGACGACGCCGAACGGGCGGCGGCGCTGGCGATTGCCGCTTCGGCCCTGCACCGCGCCGATCGTTTGTCCGACATCGCCTCCGACCAAAACAGTGCCCGGCTTCGCCAGCTCAGCGACGAGGTCAGCCGGATCGCCACGACCCTTGCCCGCCTGTCGTCCGGGCCGGATGCCGCGGCGCCGGCGTTGGAATTGCATCCCCGGGGCGAATTGCCCGAGGTCTCGGTCGAGACGGTCCGCGCGGTCATCCGCGCGCGCCGGATTCGCAGCCGCTATTTTCCCGACGATCTGTTCGCCGATCCCGCCTGGGACATGCTGCTCGATATGCTGCAGGCGGAAATCGCGCAGCTGAGGGTGCCGGTGTCGAGCCTGTGCATCGCCGCCGCGGTGCCGGCGACGACGGCGCTTCGCTGGCTCAACACGATGACCCAGCAGGGATTGTTCGTCCGCCGTGCCGACCCGCACGACGGGCGCCGCGTGTTCGTCGAGCTCGCGCCGCAGGCGAGCACCGCGCTGCGCCGCTATTTCACCGAAGTCGGGCAGGTGGCGGTGATCTAGGGTCTGGACCCAAGTTGCCAAGGCGTCGCTTGCGGCGTGGCGGCGGGCATGGCAGGGCCGCGCTTCCGAAAAGGGGCGCTTAGCTCAGTTGGTAGAGCATCTCGTTTACACCGAGAGGGTCGGCGGTTCGAGCCCGTCAGCGCCCACCAGTTCGCAGTTTGCAGGCGAACATCTCAATCCTATCCGTCAAAGGCTCCGGACCAGCTTGACCGCCATGGCGATCCACGGCGGGTCGGCGACGACGCTCTGGCGGCTGCCGGCACCCGGCGCCAGCAGATGCAGCTTGCCCCCGGCCTGCGCCGAGGCAGGCGCTTCGCGGCCGATCAGGCGTCCGAACAGGAACCGTCCGGCGGGGCGTGGCACCAGCACGTCGCGGTTGAGGGCGCGCGCGAAATCCTCGGGCGCCAGCGATTCGCACCAGATTTCGTCGCCGGCGCGATAGTCGCCGACGCTCGCTGAAACCAGCATGGCCATCTGATCGGTCCCGGTCTTCGGGGGGATGACGATCGCGGTCCGCTTAGGCGCGTTGGCGCCGCTCGCCGTCAAAATTGCGGCGACCGGGAGTTCGGCGCGCTCGCCGCCGCCATCGACCAGGTCCGAAGCCTCGACCTCGAGCGCCGCCGCGATGCGATTAAGCCAACCGACCGATACCGTGCGCGTGCCCGTCTCCAGCCTGCCGATGGTCTGGGGGGTGGTCGGCGGATCGCAGGCCCGGGCGACCTCGTCGAGAGTCATGCCGCGCGCCCGCCGTGCCTCGCGGATCCTGGTGATCATCGCCTCATCTCCCTGCTGCGCGCTAACCAGAACGGTTTTTATACTGTCCTACAGTTTCTCCGATGTGGCAAGTCCCGCTGCGACTCGCAAAAGCGGAGGATCAGAGGTTGGAACATAAAAGCGACGGACTGCTGCTCGAGGAGCGGGAGATCGAATATGGCCTCGTCGGCCGGCGAACTTCGGGACGGCGGGGGACAGTGGGGCGAACGGTCACCGTCAACCTCGCCGAATCGCCGCTCGGCTGGCTGCTTTCCCGAGGCTTCGTCAGCCAAGTCCAATATGATGCCGGCGAGCGGCTTCGGATGGACTGGGAAAGGGCGCAGCTGGCGTCTCGGGTGACGATGACGTGGGACGCGGCGCCGGTCGGGCGCCGGAGGGGCGGGTCCGGTAGCGGCCAGGAGCTGACGGGGTCGCAGATCGACGCACGGCGCCGGTTCGACGCGGCGATCGCCGCCGCCGGGCCGGGACTGTCGGACATCGTCTGGCGCGTGGTCTGCGCCGGCGAAGGCATGCGCCAGGCGGAAACGGCGCTCGGCTGGCCGGCGCGCGCGGGCAAGCTGGTGCTCGGCCTGGCGCTCGATCGCCTCGCCGCTTACTACCGGATCGGCTAGTCTTCGGCGCCGTCCCGGCCCCCGCTATCCCCTCCTAGACGTCCTCCACCAGCCGCCCGTAGAGGTCCGGCCGGCGATCCCGGAAAAAGCCGAAGGCGGCGCGATGCTTTTTCGCCGCCGCGAGGTCGAGGGTGGCAACCAAAGCGCCGCTCTCCCTGGCGCCGAATTCGGCGAGGATGTCGCCGCGCTCGTCGCAGATGAAGCTGTGCCCGTAGAAGCGCTGGCCGCCTCCATCCTTTTCCCCTTCAACGCCGATGCGGTTGGCGGCGACGACGGGGACGACGTTCGACACCGCATGGCCGATCATCGCCCGGCGCCACAGGCGCGAGGTATCGAGGTCGGGGTCGTGCGGCTCGGTGCCGATCGCGGTCGGGTAGAACAGTATCTCGGCGCCCATCAGCATCATCGCGCGGGCGCTCTCGGGGTACCATTGGTCCCAGCAGACGCCGACCCCGAGCGTCGACGCTTGCGGCCCCGGCCACACCTTGAAGCCGGTGTTGCCGGGGCGGAAATAGAATTTCTCCTCATAGCCCGGCCCGTCCGGAATATGGCTCTTGCGATATACTCCGGCGACCTTGCCGTCGGGATTGACCATCGCCAGGCTGTTGTAATGGTGCGGGCCGTCGGCCTCGAAAAAGCTGGTCGGGATCCAGATCTTGAGCTCGGCGGCGAGCGCCTGCATCGCCAGCACCGACGGGTGCTCGGCGACGGCGCGCGCATTTGCGAACAAGGCCTCGTCCTCGGTGCGGCAGAAATAGGGGCTTTCGAACAGCTCGGGCGGCAGCACGACCCGGGCGCCGCGCCCATGCGCTTCGCGCACCAGCTCCGAGACGGCGGCGATGTTGGCCTGGCTGTCCTCGGTGAAGGCGAGTTGCAGCGCGGCGACGGTGAGCTTGGTCATGGCGGTGATCTAGTAACTTCCGCCTGTCATTGCGAGGAGCGAAGCGACGCGGCAATCCAGTGCTGGATTGCTTCGCTGCGCTCGCAATGACGGCTCAAACCGGCAGTTGCTGGCTAATGCAGTGGAAGCTGCCGCCGCCGGTGAGGATATGGTCGGCGCGTAGGCCGACGACGGCGCGGTCGGGGAAGATCAGCTGCAGCGCCGCCGCAGCCGCCGCATCGTTGGCGACGCCATAGGCCGGCACTACCACCGCGGCATTGCCGATGTAGAAGTTCATGTAGCTCGCCGGGATTATTTCGCCGTCGCGCTCGAGCAAGCCGGGGGAGGGGATATTTGCCACTTCGAGGCCCGCGGCGCGCAGCCGCTTGGCCGCATCCGCATAGACCGTCGCGTTGGGGTCGTCGTCACGCGCTTGCGGCACCACGACCCGGCCGGGTGCGACGAACCGCGCGAGATTGTCGACATGGCCGTCGGTGTGGTCGCCGAGCAGCCCGTCGCCGAGCCACACCACCCGGCTGAAGCCGAGATCGCGCTTCAGCCGTCGCTCGACGTCTGAACGGCCCATCCCGGGGTTGCGGTTGGGGTTGAGCAGGCATTGCTCGGTGGTGATCACCGTGCCGCTGCCGTCCTGGTCGATAGCGCCGCCTTCCAAAATCCAGTCGGCGCTCGAGCAGGGCAGGCCGGCCCGCGTCGCGAGGCGCCGGCCGATGTCCTCGTCGCCCGGCAGTTCATATTTGCCGCCCCAGCCATTGAAGCGAAAATCCACCGCCCGCCGCTCGCCGCCGCTGCCGACGACGATCGGCCCGGTGTCGCGCAGCCAGATGTCGCCGAACGGCTCGGCAATGACGGTTGCGAAGGGGGCGAGCCGGCGCGCCGCGGCCGCCGCATCCTCGTGAGCGGCGACCAGGATCACGCGTTCGCCCCGGCCGCCGTCGTGAACCGCGGCAGCGAAGGCGGCGACTTCGCGCTCGGCGGGCTTGAGGTCGGCGAGCCACAGTTCGGGATCGCTCGGAAAGCCGATCCACACCGCTTCGTGCGGCGCCCATTCGGGAAGGGGAGGAGCGGTCATGGCCCGGCGCCTAGCAAGCGGACGCAAAAAGGGCGACCCCGAAGGGCCGCCCATAGATTTCACCGGCCGTGAGTTATCAGCGCGAGTAGAATTCGACCACCAGATTGGGCTCCATCCGCACCGGATAAGGCACTTCGTCGAGCGTCGGCACACGGGTGTAGGTGACCTTCGAGGTGCCGTCGGGGACGACATAGTCGGGCACTTCGCGCTCGGCCAGGCTCTGCGCCTCGATGACCAGCGCCATTTCCTGCGCCTTGGGGCCAAGCTCGATGACGTCGCCGACATCGCACCGGCGTGAGGCGATGTTGCACTTGTCGCCGTTGACCCGGATGTGGCCGTGGCTGACGAGCTGGCGCGCGGCCCAGATGGTCGGCGCGAACTTGGCGCGATAGACGATCATGTCGAGCCGCCGCTCGAGCAGGCCGATCAGATTTTGTGACGCGTCGCCCTTCATCCGGCTTGCCTGCTGGAAGGTCTGCTTGAACTGCTTTTCGGTGACGTCGCCGTAATAGCCCTTGAGCTTCTGCTTGGCGCGCAGCTGGATGCCGAAGTCCGAGACCTTGCCCTTGCGGCGCTGGCCGTGCTGGCCGGGGCCATATTCG
>CAYUWJ010000006.1:0-29145 GCA_964448315.1 uncultured Sphingomonas sp.
CTTGCCAGCAGCACCTCTACCGGGCGGCGCACCATCGGCTTTCCGACAACGGGGATCAGCGCTTTCAGATCGGTGCCGTGAGCCGCCGCGAATGGGTCGGCCCCCGGGCGAGAGCCGGCAAGGACGATGGCCGTCCAGAGCATCAGGCGAGCCAGGAGGCCACCGGCCGGCCTCGATCGCGCCGGACCCCGGCCTGCGCCAGCCGTACCGCGTGGAAGATCAGCGACAGCAGCGTCCACAGCGCCAAGAGCTCGAAACCGACATCCGGGCGGGCCAACACAAGCGCCCCCACCAGGATGACCATGTTCGGATTGCGCCGGGCGGTGATAAGCCGAAACCGGCTGTCAATCCGCTCCCAGACGTGGATGTGCATGCCGTAGCGGCGCATGAATAGGCCCTCAATCAGGCGCTGTGCGATATAGCCGGCGATGATCGCGGCCAGCAGCATTGCATGATAGACCGGCTCGAGCGGCGTTCCAAAGGCTCCCAGTCCCTGCCCCCAGGCCCACCACCAGAACGGCGGGTGGATGAGGTCGATCCCATGGTCGAAGATGTTGCCCCATTTCGACGAAGTGCCGGTGCACCGCGCGAGCTTGCCGTCGACCGTGTCCAGCACCATGAATCCGAATGCGGCGACGACTCCCGGCCAATAATTTCCGGTCCAGAACAGCCAGAACGCGAGCAGGCAAAGCAGCGCGCCGACGCCGGTCACCATGTTCGGTGTCAGGCCGGCCTGCGCCGCCCATCGCGTGAGGTGAAAGGCGGGACGCCGCCAGAGATAGAGTGTCAGAGCATCGGTGACGCCCTTGTAGGCGGCATCATAAGCGGCGCGTTCGACCGTAATCGCATTGTCCGCGCGAAGCGGCAGGACGAACGGGCGTTGGCGCTTGCGCAGCTCGGAATAGCTCAATTCGGTGGTTTCGGCGGGGACCGGCTCGAGTCCTGGCACCTGGTCGCCGGCGAGCAATGCCTGCAGGATCGGCTCCACCTCCTGCCCCTCCGGGACATGAGCGAGCACTGGCCGTCCGCCCAGCGTCAGCACGGCGCCAGGCCGCTTGGCGAGCATCTGCAGCCAGGCCGGGTCCCAGCCGAAATCCAGACTGGCGAGGATTGCGGGGCGACCGGGAACCGCACTGGACGCGCAGTCGAAGCCCAGGTTTTCCGCAAGGCGGCAGGCGCGTTGTTCCGCCGGCAACCCGAACAGCTGGACATCGTTCGAGCCCATGGGAACGAAAACGGGGGTCGGGTAATCCATCGTGCGAGGGCATAGAGTCGCAAAGTCGGGCAGGAAAGAGGCGCAGCACCGTCCTCTTGCCCAGATGGTGGAATTCGCGCAATCTTGTCGGCCGATGCCGGTATCCGAACCTTCGCCCCAAGCGACCGATGGCCAACAGCGATTGAGCCTCACCGGGTCGCTGACGATCACGCGCGCGGCGACCACCGCTCGGGAGATTGACGACCGCCCCGATCCCCTGGTCATCGACCTGAGCGGGGTCGAAAGAATGGACACGGTCGGCGCGTGGGTCATTTACCGCACCGTTCGCGACCGCGATGCCCAGGTCGTTGGCGCCAGCCCGGAAACGGAAACGCTGCTCGAGCAGGTCGCCGAGCTCGACAAGCCAGCGCGCGTCCGGCCCGAACAACGGACCGGTGTTCTCCGTGTGCTGGAAGAAATCGGCGAGTGGATGAGCGAAGTCTTTCAGACCCTGCACGGCCTGCTCGGTTTTTTCGGCGCAACCCTGGCCGGCTTCGCCAACCTCATTCGCCGCCCGAAGCGCTTTCGAATCAATGCCATCGTCCAGCGATTCGATGTCGTCGGAGTTCGCGCGCTGGGGATCATCGGCCTGATGAGCTTTCTAATCGGAGTCGTCATCGGCCAGCAGGGCGCAGTCCAGCTCCAGCAGTTCGGTGCCGAGGTTTACACGATCAACCTGATTGGCCGAATCACGGTGCGCGAACTCGGCACGCTGATGACCGCGATCATGGTCGCCGGCCGATCCGGATCGTCGTTCGCGGCGCAAATCGGCACGATGAAGATTACCGAGGAAATCGACGCGATGCGCACGATCGGCGTCTCGCCGATCGAGGCGCTGGTCATCCCGCGGATGCTCGCCGCAGTGATCATGATGCCACTGCTGGCCTTTTTCGCCATGCTGATGTCGCTGCTCGGCGGCGGGGTCTTCGTCTGGGTCGAGCTCGGAATCCCGCCGCTGACTTACATCCAGCGGCTGCAGGAGGTGGTTCCGCTTACCGACCTGTGGATCGGCCTGATCAAGGCGCCGGTGTTCGGGTTCATCATCGGCCTGTCGGGGTGCTTTCAGGGCATGCTGGTCCAGGGCAATTCGGAGGAAGTCGGCAGACGCACCACGACTGCCGTCGTCCAGTCGATCTTCCTCGTTATCGTCCTCGACGCGGTGTTCGCCGTGTTCTTTAGCTCGATCGGCTGGAAATGAACGACGACGACGCATTGATCACCGTCCGCGGGCTCGTCAATCGTTTCGGCGATGAGGTCATCCATAACGGGCTCGACCTAACCCTTCGCCGCGGCGAGATACTCGGCGTCGTCGGCGGCTCGGGCACCGGCAAGTCGGTGCTGATGCGCTCGATCATCGGCCTTCAGAAGCCGGAATCCGGCGATATCGAGATCCTCGGCGAGTCGATGCTCGATCGTGACGAGGCCGAAGCCAAGAACATTCGTCGCCGCTGGGGCATATTGTTCCAGAACGGGGCCCTATTTTCGACGCTGACGGTGGCGGAAAATATTGAGGTTCCAATCCGCGAATATTTCCCGTTCATCAAGCCGCCGCTGCTCGATGAGATCGCCTCTTACAAGATCGCGATGAGCGGACTTCCGGCCGAAGCCGGGCCCAAGTTCCCCGCGGAGCTGTCCGGCGGGATGCGCAAGCGCGCCGGCCTTGCTCGCGCTCTGGCGCTGGACCCCGAGCTGTTGTTCCTCGACGAACCGACTGCCGGCCTTGACCCGATCGGCGCCGCCGGATTCGACGAACTCATTCAATCGCTGCAACAGCGGCTCGAACTGACTGTGTTTTTGATCACCCACGATCTCGACACGCTTTATGCAATCTGCGACCGCGTTGCCGTCATCGCCGACGCCAAAGTGATAGCGGCCGGAACGATTCCAGAACTATTGTCTTTGGATCATCCGTGGGTGCAAGAATATTTTAATGGGCCGCGCGGACGTGCCGCGGCCGCTACGGTAAAGGACCACGCCGAGGCCTGATGGAGACCCGATCGAACCATGTCCTGGTAGGAGCGGTGGTGCTCGCGATGCTCGCGGGCGCGTTGCTGTTTACCGTCTGGCTCGCCGGACTCTCCGCCAAGACGACGAAATGCTACGACATCTATTTCGCCCAGGCGGTAGGCGGGCTCAACCGCGGCTCGGTAGTCAGTTTCTCGGGCGTTCCGGTCGGCCAGATCACCGATATATCGCTGCTCCCCGATCGACCGGCGTTCGTCTGGGTGAGGATCGATGTCGACGAGGACACCCCGGTCCTGCAGGGCACTACGGCGCATATCAAGGGCGTTGGCTTCACCGGAGTCAGCGAGATTCAGCTCAGCGGCGCGGTGCAGGGCACCCGGGCGCTCACCCAGGCCGGACCCCAGGGCTGCCCGGTCATCCCGTCAAGCGCCAGCGGGCTCGACGCACTCCTTAACAGCGCGCCTGAGCTGCTTCAGCGCATCCAGCGGCTGACCGAGCGGCTGACCGAGATGCTCAGCGACGAGAATCAGAATGCGATCGCCGACATCCTCGAGAACATACGGGACACGACCGACGTGCTTGCCGAGCGCGCGCCCGACCTTGCCGACGCGATCGGCGACGCCCGGATCGCCGCCCGCGAAGCCGGCATCGCCGCCCGGCGAGTCGGCGAACTTGCCGCCAGCACCGACCGGCTTGTCAACGAGGAGGCCCGACCGGCGGCGCAGGACCTGCGGCGAGCGATCGCCGGGGTCGAGAGCGCTACCGCCAACCTCGATGCGATGGTCGCCGACGCGCGTCCGGGCGTGCAGAATTTCAGCAAGTCGACGCTTCCCGAACTCAATCGGATGATCCGCGAGATGCGCGCCCTTGCGCAGTCGCTGCGCGGTTTTTCCGAGCGGCTGGAGAAGGACGGGATCGGCGGCTCGCTGGGGCCGGAAGAACTTCCTGATTATGAGCCGAGGGACGGCCGATGAATTATTTGCTTCGCCTGACTGCACCCGCCGCGCTGATCATCGCGGTCGGCGGATGCTCGCTTGGCAGCCTGCTCGGCGGAGGCGGCAAGGTCCCGCCGACCCTGCTGACCCTGACCTCTAGTTTGCCGGTCTCCGGCACGACCACCCGCGCCGCCAGTCCCGGCGAGGTGGTGACCATCGAAGTGCCGATCACTCCCGATGAACTTCGCACGGTTCGCGTGCCAGCGCAGGTCGGCCCAACGGCGATCGCCTATATCGAGGATCTGCAGTGGGTCGATACGCCCGGCGAGCTGTTCCAGGACCTGCTTTCAGAGACCATCACTCGGACCACCGGCCGGGTAGTGCTCGATCCCAGCCAGTCTATGCTGGACCCGGGGCTGACCGTGACCGGAAACCTTCTGAACATGGGCTACGACGCGCAATATGCCGCGGTGATCGTCCGCTACGAAGCCGCCGTGTCGAGCGCCGGCGGCACCCGCGTCGAAACCCGGCGGTTCGAGGCGAGCGCGCCTGCCGACGGCACCGCCGAGACGGTCGGGCCGGCGCTGAACGAGGCCGCCAACCAAGTCGCCATCGAGGTTGCGCGCTGGATTGGCGGCTAAAGCTGGATCAGCCGAGCGACTTGCTCGCCTGCTCGTAAACGTCGCGAGACAGGCCGGGGGTGGCGGCGATTCGCTGCAGCTGGCCGCGCATCAACTCCGCCCGTTCCTTGTCGAACCGCCGCCAACGACCTAGCGGCGGCAACAGCCGCGCCGCGACCTGCGGGTTCAACTTGTCGGCGGCGAGGATCATGTCGGCAAGGAAGCGGTAGCCGCGTCCCGACCGCTCGTGGAACGCCCACTGGTTCATCGCGAAGCTGCCAGCGAGCGCCCGCAGCCGGTTGGGGTTCTCGATCGTGAAGGCGGAATGGCCGGCAAGCCGCTCGACCTGCTCGGGCGTGTCGGCTCGCTGCGCCGCCGCCTGAAGCGCGAACCATTTGTCGATTACCAGCGCGTCGGCCTCGAACCGGGCATGGAAGGCGTCCAGCGCCTGCTCGCGTTCGGGCGCATCGAGCGACACCAATATGCCGAGGGCGCCCTGGCGATCGGTCATGTTGTCGGCACCGTCGAACTGCGCCTTGGCTAGCGCCGCGCCCTCGCCCGGATCAGCGGCGGCGATCAGCCCCAGCGCAACCGAGCGAAGCCTGCGGATGCCCTTGGTGGCCGGCGAAAGATCGGCGCCGGACCCGCTTGGCAGCTTGTGGGCGGCGACGAGGTCACCGAGCAATGCGCCGCCGATCGACTTGCGGATCCGCTCGCGGGCGAAGTGGATCGCATCGGGATCGGCGGTCTCCATGCGCTCGGCAATCAGCGCCTCGGCGGGCAGCAATATGGCCTCGCCCTTGAATGCAGGGTCGAGGGTGTCGGACGTCAGCGTGCTGCCAAGCGCGCGGATCAGCGGCTGCGGGTCCACCGGCTCGCCACCCACTTCGGCCAGCAACGCCTCGAACATCAATTCCTGGATCGCCTCGTAGCGGGCGAACGGGTCGGGATCGGCCTGCGCCAGCCGCTCGAGTTCGCCGGGACGTCGCTCGGCCGAGACACTGACCGGTGCGGTAAAGCCGCGGTTGATCGACAGCAAAGGCTGCTCGCCGACGCCTTCAAATCGGACCGATTGGCTCGGCGTATCGAGCAGGATCAGCCGCTCGGCTGCGACTTCGTTACCGCTCTCCTCGCCGATCAAGGCCGTGCGCAACGGGATCGGCATCGGCCGCTTGTCCGCTTGTCCTGGCGTCGGCGGAACAGCCTGCTCGAGATGCAGCACGGCAACTCCAGCCGCCCGGTCATGGTCCAGCCAAGCCTTTACCCGCGGCGTCCCCGCCTGCGAGTACCAGATTTTGCACGCCGACAGATCGACCCCGCTCGCCTCTTCGAGCGCGGCGACAAAATCGTCGCAGGTCGCCGCCTCGCCGTCGTGACGCTCGAAATAAAGGTCGGTGCCGGCGCGATACTTCTCTTCGCCCAGCATGGTGCGGAACATGCGGATTAGCTCGGCGCCCTTGTTGTAGACGGTCGCCGTGTAAAAGTTAGAAATCTCGATGTAGCTGTCCGGCCTGACGGCATGAGCGAGCGGCCCCGAATCCTCGGGAAACTGGATCGAGCGGAGCAGCCGCACATCCTCAATTCGCTTGACCGCGGCGCTGCCCATGTCGGCCGAGAAATTCTGGTCGCGAAACACGGTGAAGCCTTCCTTGAGGCTGAGCTGGAACCAGTCGCGGCAGGTGACCCGATTGCCCGACCAGTTGTGGAAATATTCGTGTCCGACGACGCCGGCGATGGCGTCGAAGTCGGCGTCGGTCGCGGTCTCCGGGTCGGCGAGGATGTAACGCGAGTTGAAGATGTTGAGGCCTTTGTTCTCCATTGCCCCCATGTTGAAGTCGGCGACGGCGACGATGTTGAACTGGTCGAGATCATATTCGCGACCGTAGACACGCTCGTCCCACTCCATCGCCGCCTTGAGGCTGGCCATCGCATGATCGGTCCTGGGCAGATCCGCCTCGCGCACCCAGATCGCCAGCTCGACGGCCCGGCCGGACAGCGTCGTGAACCGATCGCGGTTGGCTTGAAGGTCGCCGGCGACGAGCGCGAACAAATAGCTCGGCTTGGGGAACGGATCCTCCCACTGCGCCCAGTGACGGCCGTCCTCGTCCTCGCCGGTCGTCAGCGGATTGCCGTTGGTCAACAGCACTGGATAATGCTGCCGGTTGCCTTCCAACCGAACCCGATAACGGCTGAGCACGTCGGGACGGTCGGGAAAGAAAGTGATCCGCCGGAAGCCTTCGGCCTCGCACTGGGTGCACAGCATTCCGCCCGATGCATACAGACCCATCAGCCTGGTATTGGCCGACGGGTCGATCACCACCTCGGTCTCAACCAGGGCGCGGTCGCCGTCGAGGTTGACGACCAGCGCCGGCCCGTCCATTCGCCAGTCGGCGGGCGCGCCGTCGACCGACACCGCAACCGGCTCCAGCGCGTCGCCATCGAGCCGCAGCGGCCGGTCATGGCCGCCGTTGCGGACGACGGTCAGCCGCGCCTTGACCCGCGTCGCGCGCGGATCGAGGCGGAAATCCAGCTCAACTTCCGGTACCAGCCAGTCCGGCGGCTGGTAATCCTCGCGGCGAATGGTCGTGTGCTGGGGAGAAGGCGGTGCTTCGGGAACGATGCGTGCGTCGGCCATGGCCCGCTTTAGGCGGCGTCGGGAGCGGGGACAACCGAGCGGCTACGGGCCAGCGCGCTGGCCATTCCGCCAAGCGCAAGCAAGGCGCCGACGACGGCCAGCGGAGTCCAGCGATAGCCTTCGAGCCAGGTCGAAAAGCCCATCGCGATGATCGGCACAAGCACGCTCGAATAGGCGGCCTTGGCCGGGCCGATCTTGCGGACCACCGGGAAATAGAGGCCAAAGGCCAGCGCCGATGCAGCAAGCGCAAGATAGAACAGGCCGACCCAATAGCCGATGCGGAGCTCTATGGTCGGCGGACCGGCGACGGCGAGCGCAAAAACACCGTCGAATAGTGCGCCGAGCGCCATCGCCCAGGCGAGCAGGGCGAACAGCGGAAAAGCCCGCACCTTCGGCCGCGCCTGAAACACATTGGCGACCGATGCCCCCAGCATGCCGATAATCGTAACGCCGATTCCGACCAGGATTTCGGGCGTGCGGGCCGAATGCTCGCTCAGCTCATGGGCGAACAGCAGCGCGATCCCCAGCACGGCGACGGCCGAGCTCCACAGGAAACGCGGGCCCGGCCGCTGGCCGAGGAAGGCCCAGCCGAGCAGGCTATTGGGGATCAGCAAAAGCGCGAACACGGTCGCGACAAGGCCCGAGGTGATATATTGCTCGGCGAGATAGACCGCGTTGAAATTGATGACGAATTGGGCGAGTCCCAGGACCGCCGCGGCGAGCAGCCCGCCCGGGCCGAGCCTCAGGCTTTCGCCCCGGAACCGCGCCACCGCCGCCATCGCCGCGGCGGCAATGATGAAGCGGTAGGTGACCGACCATTGCGGCGCGACCGTGCCCAACTGGTCGCGAATGACGATCCAGGTCGATCCCCAGATCAGGGTGAAGATGATGAACGGGACAATGACCGACGCCGAGGTCGATCGCTGCGTCTCGCTCACAGCGCGGCGATGGCCGCCGCCAGGGCCTCGACCGCGTCGCCCTGCTGATCCCAGCTGGTGACCAGCCGGATTTCCCCCGGAGCCCAGTCGTAGAAGTCGAACCCGGCCGCCCGCAGCCGCGCGGCCTCGTCGGCGCCGACCCGCAGGAAGACTTCGTTGGCCTCGACGGCATGGACCAGCCGATTACCGGCCGAGGCGGCGAGCGTCGCCGCCGCGGCATTGGCTGCGCGGGCATTGGCCAGCCACAGATCCTGGTCGAGCAGCGCGAGGATCTGCGCGGCGAGCATCCGGCCCTTCGACAGCAAATGCCCGGCGCGCTTGCGGCGCACCGCGATTTCGTCGGCAAGTTCGGTCCGGAACAGGATCAGGCCTTCCGCATTCAGCCCGCCGTTCTTGACGAAGCCAAAGCTCAACGCATCGACGCCGGCGCGCCAGCTGAGGTCGGCGGGGCTTTCGCCGGTAAAGGCGACCGCGTTGGCGAAGCGCGCGCCGTCGATGTGGAAACCCAGCCCGCGCGCCTTGGCAAACTCGCCCAGCGCGGCGATTTCCGAGGCGCGGTAGGTCAGGCCATATTCGGTGGCGTTGGTGATCGACAGCGCTTTGGGCTGCACCTGGTGGACATCGTTGCGAACGCCATCGCAGGCGGCGGCGACAGCTTCTGGAGACAGCTTCGCACCCGGGCCGTCAACCAGCATCAGCTTGGCGCCGTGGGTGAAGAAGCCGGGTGCGCCGGCCTCGTCATTCTCGATATGCGCGTCCTTGTGGCAGACGATCGCACCGTGCGGCGGGCACAGCGCCGCCAGCGCCAGGCAATTGGCCGCGGTGCCGGTCGTCACCCACAGCGCCCGGACCTTGGTTTCGAACAATTCGGAAAAGGCGGCGTCGAGCCGGCTGCTCCATTGGTCCCCGTCATAGGCGGTGTCGAGCCGGTTGGAGGCGGCGATCGCCTCGATCACCGCCGGGTGCGCGGCTGCTGCATTGTCCGAGAAAAAGCGCATCGCGGCCGTCCCCAAGCGGATTGCAGCCCGCATGGCAAGGCAAAGGTGATAGTTTCACTGTGGGGGATTCTCGTGCTCGGGCATCCCCCGGATGCCCTGTGCGCGAGAATGGTGCTGCCGGTGAGGATCGAACTCACGACCTCAGCCTTACCAAGGATGCGCTCTACCACTGAGCTACGGCAGCACTGACGGAGGGACGCGCGCCTATGGCCATCCGCGCATCGGCCTGTCAACCCGACCCTTCGACTTGGCTCAGGACTGGCTTGCCCGGCTGCCGGGCGAACGCCTAGGTTGATTTGATGGCGACCCGGGACAAGCAAAACGAGGAGCGGCTGGCAGCGGCGCTCCGCGAGAATCTGCGCAAGCGCAAAGCCCAGGCGCGGGAAATCGGGGAGAAGGAGAATTTGGACCCCGAAGACGGCTCGTCCTGAGCCCGAACGGGCTGGTGGCACGATCAGATCGGTGCGCAGGCAGCTTCCAGCCACTTGCGCTCGTCACCATCCAGCTTCGGCCCGATGCGTTCGATCACTTCGGCATGGTAGGTGTTGAGCCACTGTAGCTCCCGCTCCGAAAGCATTTCCCTCACCACGAGCCGCCGCTCGATCGGCGCGAAGGTCAGGGTTTCGAAGCCGAGCATATCCTTTTCGGCGCCGTCGACTTCCCGCTCTACAACAAGCACCAGATTCTCGATCCGGATGCCGTATTCCCCGCTTTTGTAATAGCCGGGCTCGTTGGACAGGATCATCCCCGGCTGCAGCGGCTCGTCGCCGCCGGATTGGGCACTGCCGACCGGGGAAATCCGCTGCGGCCCTTCGTGGACCGACAGAAAGCTGCCTACTCCATGGCCGGTGCCGTGAGCATAATCGACGCCCGCCTCCCACAATGGCCGCCGAGCGAAGCTGTCGAGCTGGCTGCCACGGGTACCCTTGGGGAACAGCGCGGTGGCAACCGCGATATGGCCCTTGAGCACCCGGGTGAAACGGTCGCGCATCTCTTCGCTAGGCTTTCCGATCGCCACAGTCCGGGTGATGTCGGTGGTGCCGTCGACATATTGGCCGCCGCTATCGACCAGGTAGAGCGAGCCCGGCTCGAGTTTGCGGTTGGTCTTTTCGCTCGACCGGTAATGAACGATCGCGCCGTTCGGCCCGGCGCCCGAGATGGTGTCGAACGAGAGGTCGCGAAGCTCGGGGTTTTCCCGGCGCAGCGCCTCCAGCCGGTCCGACGCGGTCAGCTCGTCGATGTCGCCCTTGGGGGCCTCAGCCTCGATCCATTTGAGAAAACGCGCGATCGCCGCGCCGTCGCGTTGCTGCGCGGCGCGGTGGCCGGCGATCTCGACCGGATTCTTGATCGCCTTGGGGAGAATGGTCGGATCGCGGACCGAAAGGATCTTCGCCCCGGCCTGATCGAGCGCCTCGAAGATGGCGGCCACCGCACGCTCGGGATCGACCGCCACGGTCTTGCCGCCAAGCTCGCCAAGCGCCTCCTCGAACCGATCCCGGTCGTGCAGCCTGACGCCGTTGCCGAGGTGCTGGCGGACTTGCCCATCGAGCTTTTCATCGGCGACGAACAGGTCGGCAGTGCCGTCGGCGCGAACCAGCGCGAAGGCCAGCGCGACCGGAGTCCGGGCGACGTCCTGGCCGCGGATGTTGAAAGCCCAGGCGATCGAATCGAGCGCCGACAATACGGCCACATCGGCGCCTTCCTTCGCCAGCCAGTCGGCGATTTCGGTCCGTTTGTCGGCCGAAGAACGCCCGGCAAGGCTTTCGGGATGGACGATCAGGCGGGCGTTGGATTGTTCAGGGCGGTCGTTCCACACCGAATCGATCGGATTGCGGTCGACGGCGACCAGCTCGGCGCCGGTCTTGACCAAGGCCGCACTTGCCTGCCGAACCCAGTCGCGACTGTGCAGCCAGGGATCGTAGCCGATCCTCGCGCCTTCGGGGGCGTTGTCCTTGAGCCAGCCGGCGATGCTGGTCTCGGGCACCGACTGATAGCTCCACTGATCGGCGCTGACCTGGCTTCGAACCTGAAGCGTGTAGCGGCCGTCGACGAAGATCGCCGCTTTCTCGGGCAGAACCACAGCCGAACCGGCCGACCCCTCGAAACCGGTCAACCAGGCAAGTCGCTGAGCATAGCTGCCGACATATTCGCTCATATGCTCGTCGGTCAGCGGCACGACGAATCCGTCGAGCCGGTCGGCCTTGAGCTGATCGCGAAGCGCCTTCAATCGGTCGGCGTAGCTGGACATGAGAGCCTCTCTTTACCCCGGCGGCGAAGCAGGGCAGGGCTTGGCGCTTGCCGAGTCCGGCCGGGAAACCAATGAAGACCGCCTTCCTAGCCATTCTCATCGCCGCCGCAACACCAGCCTCAGCCGACACCGGAGCCATGACCCAGAAACAGACCCTCCCTGCCCCGCCGCAGGCCGAGCAGCGCCCTCATAGTTACGAGGCCCATGGCTACACCATCGAGGACCCGTGGCATTGGCTTCGAGACCAGAGCTACCCCGAAGTCGATGATAAGGACGTGCTTGCCTATCTGAAGGCGGAAAACGCCTATTTTGAAGCGGCGATGGAGCCGCACCAGCCGCTCGTCGACACGCTGTTCGAGGAGATGAAGGGGCGGATGAAGGAGGATGATTCATCGGTCCCGATCCGCGACGGCGACTATCTTTACTGGTGGGCGTTCCAGCCCGGGGCGCAGTACCGCAGCTGGTATCGCAAGCCGGTCGCCGGTGGCTCCGACCAGCTGATTTTCGACGAGGTCGCCGAAGCCGAGGGCAAGGACTATTTCCGGCTCGGAGCGCTAGCCGTCAGCCCCGACGGACGGCTGGCCGCGACCCTGGTCGACGACAATGGATCGGAGCGGTTCGACCTCCGGATTCGCGATCTGGCAACCGGCAAGGACCTCGAGACGGTGACCGACGTCGGCATCGGCCAGCCGCTGTGGACCAGCGACAGCACGGGAGTCGTCTTCACCGAGGTCAACGACAATTGGCGCAGCTATCGCGCCCGTTATCACCGACTCGGCCGGCCGACGTCCGAAGACATCACGCTATACGGGGAAACGCAGGACATCGGCTTTTCGGTCGGCATCGCCAAATCGCAGGACGAAAGCCTGATCTTCATCGGCACCGGCGACAATACCTCGAGCGAAGTACGCTTCGTGCCCGCCGCGGACCCGACCCAGCCGCTGGCCCTGGTCGCTCCGCGCAAGGAAAAGCTGCAGTATGAAGTCGACGCCGCCCACGGCCGGCTGTGGATCCTGACCAACGACGATCATGTCAACTTTCGCCTCGCCGAGGCCGATCCGGCGCGGCCCGACGCCTGGACAACCGTTATCCCCGGATCCGACCAGACCTATTTGCGCGGCGTGACCTCCTATCGCGACCATCTCGCCATCCAGCAGCGGGTCGACGGGCTCGATCAACTCCTGTTGAGGAGCTATTCCGGCGAAGAGGAGCGCATCCCCTTCGCGGAGGCGAGTTACACCGCCAATTTCGCCGGCAACCCGGAGTTCGCGCCGGCCGCCTATCGGATCGGCTATTCGTCGATGGTGACGCCTCTCACCGTATACGATTATCATCCAGACGACGACCGGCTTGAGACGCTGAAGGTTCAGGAAATCCCGTCCGGATACGATCCCGCCGATTATGCGACCGAGCGGCTCATGGTCCCGGCGCGCGACGGCCAGCGGATCCCGGTATCGGTGGTCTATCGCAAGGGGTTCGAAAAAAACGGCGAGGGCAAGCTGTTTCTCTACGGCTACGGCGCCTACGGCTACGCCATCCCGCCGGCGTTCAACAGCAACCGGATCAGCCTGCTCGATCGCGGCTGGGCATTCGCCATCGCCCACATCCGCGGCGGCGACGATCTCGGCTACGACTGGTATCTGCAGGGCAAGCTCGACCGGCGCACCAATAGTTTCAACGATTTCGTCGACGCCGCCAAAGGGCTGGTCGCGGCCAGCTTCACCAAAGCCGGCAACATCGCCATCCAGGGTGGCTCGGCCGGCGGCGAGCTGGTCGGAGCGGTGGTCAACAGCGATCCCGAATTGTGGGGCGCGGCGGTGGCCGATGTGCCGTTCGTCGACGTGCTCAACACGATGCTCGACGACAGCCTGCCGCTGACACCCGGCGAATGGCCCGAATGGGGCAACCCGATCGCCGACAAGGCGGTGTTCGAGCATATCCGCAGTTACTCGCCCTACGACCAAGTGACCGCCCAGGACTATCCGCCGATGCTGATAACCGGCGGCTTGACCGATCCGCGCGTCACCTATTGGGAACCGGCGAAATGGGCGGCGAAGTTGCGTGCCACCAAGACCGACGACAATCTGTTGCTCTTGAAGATCAACATGGGCGCGGGTCACGGCGGCAAGTCGGGCCGTTGGGACCGGCTGACGGAGGTCGCGGAGGCCTATGGCTTCGTGTTGGCGCAGGTGGGTGGGAATGCGACTTCTTAGCCTATTTTTTTTGGTGTTGTTGGCGGACGCCGGCTTGCAGCCCCGCGCTGCAACGGCGGCGGCGCTGGTTGAAGTGAAGGTCTCGCGTACCGGCGAGGTCTGGACCGCTGACTTTAGCTTCGCACGGGAAGCGCCGGGATGGGCGTTCACTCGGTCGGCCCTGACTCGGGAAGGCCATCGCCCGTGGCGCCTGGACAGCTGGACAGTGCTAACGCCTGGAGTCCGGCTCGAGCGGCAAGGCGATATCGACGTGATGATCGCGGACTCGGGGGCAGTTCCGAGCGAGGTGCAAATCCGCTTTCATCCCGCGGCAGTCGATCTTCTGGCCGACTACGATCCCGCTCTGCGTTTCTCAGACGGATCGGTCGCGCTCTTTACCGATCATTTTCATGCGTATCCCGTCGATGCGGCTCCCGAAGGCAGCAAGATCGAGGCAGATGCCCGCCTCATTTTTCACGATCAGAATGGCCCCTTGCTCTATGCTGGGCGACGCCAGCCCAGCGTGACGATCGACGAGGGCGGAACATATGTTCTTTTCGGTCCCGCCGAGCCGCTTCAGACCGAGCATCTCACGGCGATTGTCGATCCCGCCTTGCCGGCCTGGTTTCGTGACGAGCTGTTTACGTTCATGCCGCGCGCGATTGCATTTTACACCGCGACCCTTGGCGCTCCCGCAGCGGAAGGGAAGCCGACGGTGATGGTGAGCTGGGCCGGCCCGACGCCCGGGGTTACGAGCCAGGGCGGAAGCGTGTTGCCGGGACTCGTCACGATGGCCCTGGAAGGCGAGGGGCTGCTCGAGCGCAACGACGCCGCATTGAATCAGGCGCGATGGTTCATCGCCCATGAGTCTGCGCATTTTTGGCTTGGGCAAACCATCGCCTACGAATCCGGGCGTGATGCGTGGATTCTGGAGGGCGGCGCCGATCTTCTTGCCATCAGAATGATCGAGAAGGTCGATCCGGCTTTCGATGGCGACGCGATCCTGGCCGAGTCCTGGAAAGACTGCGCAGCGCTTGCCGACGATGCCATCAGGAGTGCGCAAGATCGCCAGGAACATCGTGCCTACTATGCCTGCGGCGCCATCTTCGCCTTGGTCGCGGAAGCGGCAGCGAAATCGCGAGGCGGCGATTATTTTTCATTCTGGCGCAGTCTGATCGATGATAATCGCGCCGACGGTGTCGTGACGGGTGCTGAATGGCTGGCGGCGCTAGACCGCCTTTCCGGTGAGCCATCGCTCTCGGCCGACATTACGCGAATGCTCAACGAAGGCGTTGGGGATCCAGAGGCTGTGCTCACATCCCTGTTCACAAGCGCCGGCCTCAAACCGCCCACGCCGTGACCCGCCCAGCCTTCGAAGTCGCCTTCACCGCCCGGCCCGAGCACATTGACGAGCTCGGCCACGTCAACAACGCGGTCTGGGTGCAGTGGATCCAGCAAGTTGCGGTGGCGCATTGGGAGGCGGTCGCTGCCCCTGAGCACAGGGACGCCTTTTTCTGGGTAATCGTGCGGCATGAGATCGATTATTTGCGCGCGGCGGTCGAAGGCGACCGGGTGATCGGGCGAACCTGGGTCGGCGAGGCGCCGAAAGGCGCTCGGTTCGACCGGCACATGGAGTTCACCGGCAACGACGGCCGGGTCTGCGTCCGCGCGCGCACCTTCTGGGCGATCATCGACAAGAGCACGGGCCGGCCGATCCGGGTTCCGCCCGAGGTAGTGGCGCCGTTCCGTTCGGCGGAGTAAGCAGCGAGCCATGAACCGGCCGGTCCTGCACGATTATTTCCGATCCTCGGCCGCCTATCGTGTGCGGATTGCTCTCAATCTCAAGGGCATCGCATATGAGAGCCGGCCGGTGAATCTGGTCGAAGGCGAGCAGAAGGGCGACGCCTATCGCGCTCTCAATCCGCAGGCTTTGGTGCCGATGCTGGAGATCGACGGCCAGCGCCTGACCCAGAGCCTGGCGATCATCGTCTATCTCGACCAGACGCAGCCCGAGCCGCCGCTGATGCCGCGCGATCCAGCAATGGGCGCCCACGTCCGGGCGCTGGCGATGGCGATTGCCTGCGACATTCATCCGCTCAACAATCTGCGGGTGCTCAAATATCTGTCGGGCCCGCTGGGCGTCGACGAAGCGGCGCGCGACCGCTGGTACGCACATTGGATCAGCGAGGGCCTGGGCGCGCTGGAAGCGCTCGCCGCCCCGCGCGCCGGCGATTTCCTGTTCGGCGACAGCCCGACAATCGCCGACATCTGCCTGGTCCCGCAGCTATTCAACGCCCGCCGCTTCAATGTGCCGCTGGATGACTATCCGACGCTGCTTCGCGCCGATGCCAGCGCCAGCGACCTGGATGCCTTCGCGGCGGCCCACCCCGACCGCCAGGAGAAGCAAAGATGAACCGCGTCGACGACATCAATCGTGGCATGGCCGGGATGGAGGCACTTCAGTCGGTCGACATCCCGTCGCTGAAAGACAAGGTCGGTGCCGCCGAATGGGCGGTCCGGGTCGATCTCGCCGCCGCCTATCGTCTGGTCGCTCATTATGGCTGGGACGATTTGATCTTCACCCATCTGTCGGCGCGCATCCCCGGACCCGAGCATCACTTCCTGCTCAACCCCTACCAGCTGATGTTCGAGGAAGTGACTGCCTCGTCGCTGGTCAAGGTCGATAGTGACGGAAATCCGGTCGGGCCGACGCCGTTCATCACCAACCCGGCCGGCTTCACCATCCACTCGGCGATCCACATGGCGCGGGAGGACGCGCAGGCGGTGATGCACCTCCACACTCCCGCCGGGCAGGCGGTTTCGGCCCATTCCGAAGGGCTGCTGCCGTTGACCCAGACGGCGATGCTGGTCCGCGGCGACCTTGCCTTCCACGATTATGAAGGCGTTGCGGTGGACTTGTCGGAGCGCGAGCGGCTGGTCGCCGACCTCGGCGACAAAAATGCGATGCTGCTTCGCAACCACGGCACGCTGGCGCTCGGCAGCACCATCGGCGAATGCTTCGTCCGGCTCTATTTCATCGAACGCGCCGCCCAGGCGCAAGTTATGGCGCTTGCTGCCGGGGACGCGATCAACAACCCGCCACAGGGGGCGCCCGAGATTACCGCCGAGCAGGGCGCCGCCGGGGTCGCGGTCGCCGCCAACCTGCTCGCCTGGCCGGCGCTGAAGCGCAAAGCGTATCGCTTCGATCCGGGGTTCGCTACCTGAGCCGGTCTTTGCTAGGGGTGGCGCCATGACACGCCTGACACTGCTGCTCACAGGAGCATTGCTCGCCACCGCCTGCGCCCGGTCCGAACCTGCCGATCCCACTCCGGGCGAGGATCTTCAATCGGACAACCTCGCGGTTCCCGAAGTGGCGGAGCCATCGACCGAAGACCCGCTGACGCCAGGTCGCTGGGAAGCCGGTGCCCAGGGCGCGGCGCAGTCGGTGGCTTTCCGCTCTCCTGACGGCGAACTGCTGCTGTCGATCGGCTGCGACACTCGCGCCGGCCTCGTCATCCAGCGACCGGGCGTCGTCACTCGTGGCAATATCGCGCTGATGCAGCTGCGCACCGCCGATGTGGTACGAAGGCTCGCCGTCAACACGGCGACCGAAGGCCAGCCGCAGGTTGAGGCCCGGGTTGCCTACAACGATCAGCTGATACCAGCGCTGCTGAGCTTCGAGGACCAGTTCGAAGTCCATTATGAAGGAATGGACACGCTCACGCTGCCCCCCAGCCCGCTGGTCGGCAATCTGGTACGAATCTGCCAGGGAACCAACGAAGCGGAAGCCGGCACCGGCCCGGCAAGCCAGCTGGATTCCGCTCCGGCCGCAGGCAATGCCGCAGAGCCGGCGGAATAGCGCAGAAGTCGAAACGGCGACGTTCACAAGCAAGTGGTCGGGGAGAGAGGATTCGAACCTCCGGCCCCTGCCTCCCGAAGACAGTGCTCTACCAGGCTGAGCTACTCCCCGACCGGAACCCGCTGCTGCGCGGGAGCCAAGGCGCGGGCTTCCTAGCCGCGACCCCCTGCATGCGCAAGTGAGGGATCGCCGCTAGCGCCCGAGCGCCTTCAGCCACTCCTCGACGCGGACCATTTTCTCGCGCGGCGCGCCTGCACGGGCGGCCGAGGCTTCGGCCTGCTCGATCCGCCGCCAGTCGGCGAAATCGGTCGCTGCGATGTCCCGCTCGGTGAGCAGCCGCGCCAGTCCTTCCTCCCCTGCCCTGCCACCGTCGCTGCCCGGCGGCATTTCGGCGGCGATCAGGCCGGCGACTTCCTGGCCATCGGGCCGGTTGGTGCCGATCGTGCCCGTCGGCCCGCGCCGCGCCCAGCCGACGCAATAGAGCCGCTCGGATATGCGCCCGCCGTCGTTGGCGAACTTGCCACCCCGTTCGTCATACGGGACGCCGTCGATCGGCGGGGTCGAATAGCCGATGCAACTGACAATCAGCGATGCCGGCACTTCGTAAATATCGCCCGTGCCGCGAGCGGCGCCCTTGTCGTCGAGCTCGGTGCGCTCGACGATCACTCGCTCGGCATGGTCCTCGCCTCCGATGGCCTGCGGCTTGGCGAAGAAGTCGAATACCATCGACTTGGGCCGGTTGGCTCGGATGTTGTGGAATTCGCGCAGGATCGTGACAGATTTGCGCTGTCCGGGCTCAAGTGCGTCATCCGCCTCGACCGGCGGGAAGTCGCCGGGATCGACAAGCGGAAGCGCCGCTTGCAGATGGCCGAGCTCGCCCAGTTCCTTGGGAGTCATCGCAATCTGGTGCGGACCGCGTCGGCCGAGGATGGTGATGGTGCGGACCGCGGAGCGGTCCAGCGCCTCGAGCGCGTGACCAACGATGTCAGATCCCTCAAACTCGGCTCTGGTTTTGGACAGGATCCGTGCGACGTCCAAAGCGACATTGCCGTTGCCGATGACGACCGCGTCCGATCCGCCGAGCGGAGGATTGAGATCGGCGAAGTCGGGATGACCGTTATACCAGCCGACGAACTCGGCCGAGCCGACGACTCCGGGCAGTTCCTCGCCCGGGATGCCAAGCTTACGGTCGCGCGGCGCGCCGGTTGCGAGGATCACCGCGTCGTAAAGTTCGAGCAAATCGTCGACCGATACGTCGGCCCCGACCGCCACGTTGCCGACGAACGACACGCCGGCAGTTTCGGCGACCTTGTCGTAGCGCTTGCTGACCGCCTTGAGGGACTGGTGGTCGGGCGCTACTCCGAAGCGGATCAGGCCATAGGGGACGGGATAGCGGTCGATAATGGCGATGGCCGCCGTCTCGCCAAACGCCCGGGACAGCGCCTCGGCGGTATAAAAGCCCGCCGGTCCGGACCCGACAACCGCGAAATGCCGCATGCGCCCCCCTTTGATCGTTGAGCCGATGCTCTGCTCATTCCTTGCGCTTGTCGTCGAGTAGCAGGTCGCTGCCCTTAGCGCTCAGCATCGCCTCGATCGGCCGGGCGAAAATCGCCAGCAGGCCGGGCAGCATGACCCGGCACCGCACCAGGGTTTCTTCGACCGCGACCCTGGCCTCGACCGACTGACCCATCGCCTGGATTTCCAACGTCAGCTCGTCGCCCACCCACCGCGAGTCGACGTGCGACGCGCCGCCTGGAATCTGAGCCTCGAGCTTGTCGATATTGCCGGCGATCCGGCGCCGGGCCTCGTCCTTGCCGAGCTTGTGCGGCAGTTCGACTTCGATCGGGCGTTCCATCGTCCGACAGTTACCCGCCGTTCGAAGCTTTTCAAGTCGGACAGATGAGCTATTCTGCGGCCCATGCGAATGCTTGCCCCTCTGTTGTTGCTGATCGCCAGCCCGGCTGTCGCCGATACCGGCACCGATCAGCTGCCGATTGCCTCGGCGCCGGTTCCGGCCGGATGGAACCCGGCCGCTGCCTATGTGACCGAAGGCCAGGACCAGCCCGGCTATCGCGGCTGGTACGGGGCGGCGGCGCACCGGGCGACCTATGTCGCGGCGTTCAATAGCTATCTTGCGTCGAGCGGCGTCGCCGGCGTGGTCCCGACCTGGCAGCTGCTGCGCACCGCTACGTCGTGGCACCGGTGCGGCGCCGAGCCGTTCGAAGTGCCGCCGACCAGCGAATGGCCGAAGCTGGTCCAAACCCTGCGCTACATCCGGGATCATGTAGTTCCGGTGGTCGGGCCGGTCGAGGCGGTGTCGGTCTACCGCAACCCACTGCTCAACATCTGCGCCGGCGGCGTCCCGGAAAGCTCCCACCGCCACCTCCAGGCGGTCGACCTGGTGCCGCTTCGGCCGATCGATCGGGGAGAGATGATGCGCGCGTTATGCGCGGCCCACGCGCGGCAGGGCGGACCCTATCAGGTCGGCCTCGGCTTCTACGCCTTCATGCGCTTCCACATCGATTCGATGAAATATCGCAAATGGGGTGCCGACGGCAGCCCCGGCGCATCGCCGTGCGGAGCCGCTCCGGTGCCCGAGCAGCAGGTCGCCGCGGCGCTTTCCGTCGTCGCCGAACCCGCCCCGGCGGCGGCGCAACCGGAACAGAAATAGGCCTCGGGCGGCTTGTGTTGCCTATCGGCAACACCATATCGGCAGCGAATCAAGAGGGGTTTTCATGGATCTGGAAAAGCTCACCGAGCGCGCCCGGGGTTTCCTTCAGGCGGCGCAGACCATCGCCGTCCGCGAGCATCACCAGCGGATCGTGCCCGCGCATTTGCTGAAAGCGCTGCTCGACGACGAGCAGGGGATGGCCGCCGGCCTGATCGAGGCGGCCGGCGGTGACGCTGCTACGGCGCGCCGGGAGGCCGACGCGCTGGTCGCCAAAATACCCTCGGTGACCGGCAGCGGCGCGACCTCGGCGCCGGCGCTGGATGGCGACACGATGCGAATCCTCGACCAGGCCGGAGAAGTCGCGAAGAAGTCCGGAGACAGCTATGTCACCGTCGAGCGCCTCCTGCTGGCGATGACGCTCGCCAAGTCGAGCGACGTCGGCGCGGCGCTGCAGCAGGCCGGAGTGACCGCGCAGACCCTTAATGCCGCGATCGACTCGCTGCGCGGCGGACGGACCGCCGATACGCAAGGCGCCGAAGACCGTTACGACGCATTGAAGAAATTCGCCCGCGACCTGACCGAGGCGGCGCGAGCCGGCAAGCTCGACCCGGTAATCGGCCGCGACGAGGAAATCCGCCGCACAATCCAGGTGCTCGCTCGCCGCACCAAGAACCACCCGGTGCTGATCGGCGAGCCCGGTGTCGGCAAGACGGCGATCGCCGAAGGGCTGGCGCTGAGGATCGCCAACGGCGACGTGCCGGACGGGATAAAGGACCGCCGGCTGCTCAGTCTCGACATGGGATCGCTGATCGCCGGCGCCAAATATCGCGGCGAGTTCGAGGAACGGCTGAAAGGCGTACTCGACGAGGTCAAGTCGGCCGCCGGCGAGATCATCCTGTTCATCGACGAGATGCACACCCTGGTCGGTGCCGGGAAAAGCGAAGGCGCGATGGACGCGTCGAACCTGCTGAAGCCGGCGCTGGCCCGCGGCGAATTGCACTGCATCGGCGCAACCACGATCGACGAATATCGCAAGCATGTCGAAAAGGACGCGGCGCTCGAGCGGCGCTTCCAGCCCGTAATGATCGGCGAGCCGACGGTGCCC
The DNA here is from genome assembly GCA_964448315.1 of uncultured Sphingomonas sp. Classification (GTDB taxonomy): domain Bacteria; phylum Pseudomonadota; class Alphaproteobacteria; order Sphingomonadales; family Sphingomonadaceae; genus Sphingomicrobium. The sequence continues at coordinate 21,422 of CAYUWJ010000006.1, forward strand.
GACACCGTCTCGATCCTGCGCGGGCTCAAGGAGAAATATGAGCTGCACCACGGGGTGCGGATCACTGACGCGGCGATCGTCGCCGCGGCCTCCCTGTCCAACCGCTACATCGCCGACCGATTCCTGCCCGACAAGGCGATCGACCTGATGGACGAGGCAGCGAGCCGGATCCGGATGGAAGTCGAATCGAAACCGGAGGAGATCGAAAATCTCGACCGCCGAATCTTCCAGCTGAAGATCGAGCGCGAGGCGCTGAAGAAGGAGAAGGATGCGGCGTCGCGCGACCGGCTGGGGACGATCGAGGAGGAGCTTGCCAATCTCGAGCAGCAGTCGGCCGAGCTGACCCAGCGCTGGCAGGCGGAAAAGGGCAAGATCGCCGCCGAGGCGAAGCTCAAGGAGCAGCTCGACCAGGCGCGGCTCGAGCTCGAGCAGGCGCAGCGCTCGGGCGACCTCGCCAAGGCCGGCGAGCTTCAGTACGGGCGGATCCCCGATCTGGAAAAGCAGCTCGGCGACGCCGAGGCCGCCTCCAAGGGCGCGATGCTGCGCGAGGAAGTCACCGCCGACGACATCGCCGCGGTAGTCAGCCGCTGGACCGGCATCCCGGTCGAGCGGATGCTGGAAGGCGAGCGCGAGAAGCTGCTCAATATGGAATTGGCGATCGGCGCGCGAGTCATCGGCCAGCGCGATGCGGTCAAGGCGGTGTCTACCGCGGTCCGCCGCGCCCGCGCCGGACTCCAGGACCCCCATCGCCCGCTCGGGTCCTTCCTGTTCCTCGGCCCCACCGGTGTCGGCAAGACCGAGCTCACCAAGGCGCTGGCCGAATTCCTGTTCGACGACGCAAGCGCGATGGTCCGGATCGACATGTCGGAGTTTATGGAAAAACACGCGGTTGCGCGGCTGATCGGCGCTCCGCCGGGCTATGTCGGCTATGAAGAAGGCGGCGTGCTGACCGAGGCTGTGCGGCGGCGGCCCTACCAGGTGGTGCTATTCGACGAAGTCGAGAAGGCGCACGGTGACGTGTTCAACGTGCTTCTCCAGCTGCTCGACGACGGCCGCTTGACGGACGGCCAGGGGCGGACGGTCGACTTCACCAACACCATCGTCATCCTGACCTCGAACCTCGGCAGCCAATATCTCGCCGCGCTGACCGAGGACGAGCAAGTGGCCAAAGTCGAACCGCAGGTCATGGAGGTGGTCCGGAACCATTTCCGGCCCGAATTCTTGAACCGGCTCGACGAGATCATCCTGTTCCATCGGCTCGCCGCCGAGCATATGGGGCCGATCGTCGATATCCAGGTAGAGCGGCTTCGGGCGCTGTTGGCGGACCGAAAGATCAACATCGAGCTCAGCGACGCGGCGCGCGACTGGCTTGGCCGGGTCGGCTACGATCCGGTCTACGGCGCCCGGCCGCTGAAACGGGCGGTTCAGAAATATCTCCAGGACCCGCTGGCCGACATGATCCTTGCCGGCGAGGTGAAGGACGGCGACACGGTGGCGGCGGACGAAGGTGACGGGGCGCTGAGTCTCCAGACCGCCTGAGCAAAAAAAGGGCGGGCCCCGAAGGACCCGCCCGATATTTCCCTCAGTCGATGGCGATTAGAACTTAACGCGGCCGTTGAGGAAGAACGTCCGGCCGATGAAGTCATAGCCCGACGAGGCGACCGCATTGTTGCGGTTGGGCCCGCGGGTCGTATCGATCAGCGGCGGTTCGTTGTCCCAGAGGTTCTGGACGCCCGCGGTGATCGCAAAAGTGTCCTGATCATAGGTAAGGGACAGATCTTGGTACCATTCTTCACCGACTCGGCTCAACGGAATGGTGAGCGGCCGTCCGGCGAAGGTGAAGCTGGGAGTGAACGCTGCCGGGTCGGGGAGGCGGCTACGCTGCTTGCCGATATAGTTGACCTGGGTCAGCAGCTGCCACGGACCGGTCTCGACGCCGGCGGTCACCTGGCCCTTCCACTCGGGAAAGCCGAAGGTGCCGATCAGGTCCTCGCGGTCATCCGCGCCGAAGGTCTGGATTTCGCGTTCCAGCTGATAGGTCAGCGTTCCCGCTACCCGGACCATCGCGTCCGGAAGCCCGGACGACACATCCTTTAGGCCGGCATTGATGCGGGCATTGAAATCAATGCCCTTGACCGTCTCTTCGCCGATATTGACGAAGCCGGCCTGAACGTTCCTGATCAACCTGGATGCATTGCTGCCGGTCGCAGGCCGGTCGATGAAGCCGCAGAACGGGCTGCTCAGGTTCGGGAAGAGCTCGTTGGTGTAGCATTGGCTGATTACGACATCCGCTCCGAGATTACGGACCGAATTGTTGATCTTGATATCGTAGTAGCTGACCGAGAAATCGGTATTGACCGGCCCGAAGATCGGCGGGCTGACCGACAGGGTCGCCGTGTAGGACCGCGACGTTTCCGGAAGGAGGTTCGCGTTGCCGCCCGTCGATGTTGGAATGGTCGTGATTCCGGCGGTGCCCAGAGTGGTCAAAAAACCATTCGCATCGGGAACCACATTCCCGTTTGCGTCGCGATTGAAGACGACACCGGCCAGCTCGCAGTTGTTGATGATATTTTCTGCGGACGGCGATCCCAAATCGAGCAGGGCGACGTTTGCGTTGATACAGGGGTCTAGTCCGCCCCCGACACCGCCGCCCTGCTGCGCGAGAAACTGCTCGCGCAGGTTCGGCGCACGGTAGGAGGTGCCATAGGAGCCCGACAGTTGCACCCAGTTGACCGGCCGCCACAGGCCGCGGGCGCGGTAGGTCGATTCGCCGCCGAAGTTCGATTCGTGCGTGTAGCGTGCCGCGCCATCCACCTGCAGCAGTTGCGCGAAAGGCCGATTCATCAGCAGCGGTACCTGGATTTCACCATAGACCTCGTCGAGGTTCCGGCTGCCGATCGTCTCGCCTTCGGTCAGCGGGTTCTCCGCCGCGTTCAGCCCCATTACGCCGGTGAGATCGTTCTGAGAGTTGATCTTGTCGTCGCGATGCTCGTAGCCGGCGGCGAAGCGTACGGTTCCCCCATAGGGGTTGTCGAACAAGTCGCCGGAAAGGAACGCGCTGTAAATGGTCTGCTCTATCACGGTCCGGTTTGTCCGGTTGCCAAGGAGATAGGCGCGCTGAGCGTCATTTTCGAAGCTGCCCTCACCGGCCGCGCCAGTCGCGTAAAAAATCGGATTGAAGAAATTGACCGGCGTACATTCCGGAATGGTGAAAAAGCCGCCGAGGCCGATTTGGTCGGACGGTCCACACCCCAGACTGCCGTCGGGGTTCATGAAAACGCCTTGTGTGGCGTTGAGCAGGTGCGGCTCGAACAGGATGGTCTGCGCCTGGAAACCGGTGCCCCGATCGAAGGACCAGCTAAGGTCGTAGCTCCAGTTCTTTTGTTCGAACCAGCTGCCCGGAATGTTGCCGGTGAGCCCGCCGACGAAGCGAATCTGCTGCACGTCGACATCGAAAATCTGCGGCAGATCGTCGATCGTGATGATCGGAGCAGCGTCGACGCCGAACGGGTTCAGCGGGTTAGCGACCATATCGACAACATTGCCGTCTTCATCGAGCAGCGGGATCAGCGCCGGAACGTCCGGGAAGATCTGCTCCGTTGCACCGCGGATCTTCTGCTGGCGCTGGAAATAATAGCCTTCGAAATAGGCCTGCATCTCGGTGTCGAGATCGAGGTCGTAGGACCCGCTCGTCACGAAGGAAATGCGCTCCAGCGGCTGGACGAGATCGGACGCGCGGCGCTCGTCCTGGTCGTTATACTCGTCGAAGTAGACGAAGTTGACGTAGCATTGCGTCTCAACCACGGGCGTCGCCGGGTTGTCACCAAGTGTGCAGCGGTCCAGCGCTCCGGCCGGCGGCGTGGGCAGGCCTACCCCATTGGAGAAGTTCGGCACGCCGATATTGGTTTGGCCGGGAGTGAAGAAAACGAAACCCGGGTTGCCTGGATCATTTCCCTGCGCCCCTGGCGCAAGGACGACATTGTCGAAAAAGCCGTCGCGGTCGATCGAGTAAACCGTTCCGTCCTCGCCGACTTGCATGACCCGGAACGAATCGGAGAATCTGCGGTCGCCGGTGAGGACCCTCCCGCGCTTATAATATTCACCGCCGACCATGATCCGGGCGCGATCGCTCGACGTGCCGAGGATCGCCGAGATCTGGTCGACGTCACCGCCGCGGTGCTCCGGACGCTCGGCGTGGGCGAAGAGCTCAAGGCCCTCGAACTCGGTCTTGAGGATCACGTTGACGACGCCGGCGACGGCGTCGGCGCCGTAAATCGAAGAGGCGCCTTCAGTGACCACGTCGATGCGCTCGATCATGCCGAGCGGAAGCAGGCCGATGTCAGGCTGCGCGGGAGCGCCGCGGACGCCGGCGGAGCCCAGCCGGCGGCCGTTGACGAGCACAAGCGTGCGTTCGATGCCAAGGCCGCGAAGGTCGATGTTCGTGGCTCCCGCGCCGCCGGTCGGCGGAGCTTCGGTCGCATTGGAATTGCCGGCATTGGTGTTGAGCGTCGCGTCAATCTGCTGTCCGCTGGCGACGGTCGAGCGCTGAAGCAGTTCCGACGCCGACGACACGCCGAGCTTTGCCGCCTGGTCGGCGTCGAGCACCTGGATCGGCGTGGGGCTGTTGAACGAATCCTGACGAATGCGCGAACCGGTGACGACAATCTCTTGCCCTTGGACCGCAGCAGGTGTGGAAACGGGAACCGTCGGATCATCGACATCTTCGGTATCCGGCTGGCCTACCTGGCCAGCCGTTTGCGCAACCGGGTCTGCGGCGTCTTGCGCGTGAGCGGGCGACGCAAGCGCGGCCACGCCGATCAGCAGCGAGGATGCGAGCAAGCGCGTGCGGAATGTCGATGTCATAGTAGTGCCCCCTATATGCCCAAAAGCTATATACTCTCGTCCATGCTAAATGCGGTTGCGCCGTCACGGCAACGGCTTTCTCTCTGCTCCCCGGCAGAATCAAAAGGCTCTGTGGCAAGAACGTCACAATAGCGTAACGGCCCGGCGGCCGCCCGCTTGCCAGTCGCGCCCGTTGTCCGATAAGCGTGTCATCCGGACGGGAGACACTGATAATGCGCCTTTTAATGATTCCTGCGCTGGCTGCAGCGGCGACGGCGGCATCGGCCGCATCGGCTCAGGAGCCTCCGGGCGGCGCGAAAGTCGTTCAGGAAATCGACGCCTGCCGGAGCATAGCCGATCCTGCCGAGCGGCTTGCCTGCTTCGACCGCACGGCTACTGCGCTGGTTACCGCTACCCAAAACCGCGAAGTGGTGGTGCTCGACGAACAAGAAGTGAAGCGAACGGAGCGCTCGGTGTTCGGGTTCAGCCTGCCAAAGCTGAACCTGTTTGGAAGCCGCGACAAGGATGGCGGACGCGATGATGCGCGGCCCAGCATCGACGAGATTGAATCCACGATCACCAGCATTGCCCAGTCTGGCTACGGCAAATGGGCATTCGCACTGGAAGATGGATCGAATTGGGTGACCATCGAGATGGATACGTCGCTCCGCCCCCGCGTCGGGGACCCGATCGTGATTAAGCGGGCCGCGCTCGGCAGCTTCCGCGCCTCCGTCAAGGGCGCGAGCCTGGTCCGGATACGGCGCATAGGCTGACGGGCGGTCACCGCCGCCGGTCATCCCATCTTTTGCGCCTTGAGCGACGCCGCGGCGTCGACATACGGCTCCTGCCGCTCGACGCTCCAGTATCGCAGCTCCTCAAGCGGGATGCGGGCGCCGGTGACGGCGCAGACGACATGGTCGCCGTTGGCGAGTATCCGGAAAGTGCCCGGCAGATAATGAAGCCGCGCGGCCCGTCCGGCTCCGGTCATCAGCATGTACTCATTCCTCCGGCTCGTCGAACAGCCCCGGCTGGGGCGCGACATAGGGCCGCGGGCGGCCGCGCTCAAGGCGTGGCTTGCGCGAACCGGGCGAGGATTTTTCGACGACAGCAGCGACTTCGCCATCGCCGAAATGGAGGCTCAGCGCCTGCGCGGCGATTGCATCCGCAGATCGCGCCAGCGTCCGGCCGGCGCGATCGGTGACCCGGACGAAGCCGCGCCCCAGCGGCCGGTCGGGATGGACCAGCTTGGCCATCTTCCACAGCGATTCGAGCTTTTCTCCCGATCGGGCGAGCCGATCGAGCAGCAGCTCGCTCCGCAGCCGCGGCGCCACAGCGTTCAAGTCGGCGCGGGCGTGGCCGGCCCGCGCGCCGAGTGCTCGCGGCAGCCGCGCGCCGAGATCGTCGACGCGTTGCGCTCCGGGCGCGAACAGCATGTCCGGAGCCGGCCAGCGCCCCGCCGTCAGGTCGAACCGCTCGCACGCGCGCCGCGCCTGCGCGGTCAGGCAAGAGGCGGCCCGGCGGCCGAGCTCACCGAGCTGGGCAAACAGGTCGGCCCGGACCGGGACCGCGATCTCGGCCGCCGCGGTCGGGGTCGGGGCGCGAACGTCGGCGGCGAAGTCGATCAGGGTGGTGTCGGTCTCATGCCCGACCGCCGAGATCAGCGGGATCGGCGAGTCGGCCGCGGCGCGCACCACCTCCTCCTCGTTGAACGCCCATAAATCCTCGATCGAGCCGCCGCCGCGAGCGACAATCAGCAGCTCCGGGCGCGGCACTGGCTCCGCCCCGTCGAGCGCTCCGAAGCCTCGGATCGCCTCGGCGATCTTGGCCGACGCGCCCTCCCCCTGCACCGCCACCGGCCAGACGATTACACGGGTCGGGCAGCGGTCCTCGAGCCGGTGCAATATATCGCGGATCACTGCCCCGGTCGGCGAGGTGACGACGCCGATGACCTTCGGCATAAACGGAAGCGCCCGCTTGCGTTCCGCGTCGAACAGCCCCTCGGCGGCCAGCGTCCGACGGCGCTTGTCGAGCAGCGCCATCAGCGCGCCCTCGCCGGCCAGCTCCATCCGCTCGACGACGATCTGATATTTCGACCTTCCCGGATAAGTAGTCAGCTTGCCGGTGGCGATCACTTCGGCGCCGTCCTCGGGACGGAAGGCAAGAGCGCCGGCCGAGCCGCGCCAGATCACCGCGTCGATGCACGCCTGCTCATCCTTGAGGCTGAAATAGCAATGACCCGACGCGTGGCGCTTGAAGCCGGAAATCTCGCCGCGCACCCGCACCCGGCCGAAGGCGCTTTCGACAGTGCGCTTCAGCGACTGCGACAGCTCGCTGACCGATACTGGCGGCGAATTGTCCCCGGCACGGCTGTCGGCTAACAGGCTCGCACTGCTGTCTTCGGGGAGGTCCATGAATATCCTGCTTCTGGGTTCGGGTGGTCGCGAGGATGCGCTCGCCTGGCGCCTGAGGCAATCGCCAAGCTGCAAGGATCTCGTCGCGGCGCCCGGAAACCCGGGAATTGCCCGCTGGGCGGATTGCGCGGCGATCGATCCGTGCGATGCGACCGCGGTGTTCGACTGCGCCCGCCGGATCGATGCCGGCCTGGTCGTCATCGGCCCGGAAGCCCCTTTGGTTGCCGGCGTCGGCGACGCGCTGCGCGAAGCCGGCTTTGCGGTGTTCGGCCCCAATGCCGCGGCGGCGCGGCTCGAGGGATCGAAGGGCTTCACCAAGGATATGTGCCGCGACCACGGCATCCCGACCGGCCGCTACGTCCGGGTGGAAACCGAATCCGACGCGCGACGGGCGCTCGGAGAATTCGGCGAGCCGGTGGTGATCAAGGCCGACGGACTCGCCGCCGGCAAGGGGGTCACCGTGGCGATGAC
>CAYUWJ010000007.1:0-8916 GCA_964448315.1 uncultured Sphingomonas sp.
GCAAGCCCCGTGACGATCGCATAGCCGAGAACTGCGTGAATCACCCCGACGATGATGATCGCTACCGTGCGGTTGCCTGTTATCTCTTTGCGTTGGGCGTAGGACATTAAGCCGCCAGTCTCCTCAAACGCCTTTGTTTCCAACGGCCGGACGCGCGCCGAGCACGCCAAGCCTGCCGAACGGGAACTGCCAATGTATCAACATATCATCGGCACCAAGCGCGCTTCCTTATCTATGCGACAAGTGCGGCGCAATCCATTTTGTTCCGGTTGTCGTCGTTCGCGGCGGCGTCAGCAGGTCGTAAACGGTGGCGAGAAGGAACTCAGCTCCACACCCACAGCCTTCGAATCACGATAGATATCGGGCTTAGCGGTTGCAACGCGCAACGCCTTCACGCCCTGGATGGCGGCCACGCGCTGGTAGATGGCGTGGGCCAGTGTTTCCTGAAGATTGTATCGCCGCGCGGCCGCCAGCTCCTCGATCTGCCGTTTGAGAAAATCATAGTCCCAGGCAAGCGTCGGATCGTCGCAGCCGGCCGCCGGCACCTTGTCGAGCCAGATCTCGACCGTGACCAGCAGCCGTTGCGAGACGCCGATCTCATATTCGTGGAACCCGATATCCGCCTGGATCTCGAACGAATCGAGGAAAATGCGCGCGCCTTTCGGCCTGAGATGCTCGGGGACGAGACCGTCGAGCTTGGGATCGTCGCTCATTCGCCCTCCAGGAACTGGACGTCGCGTGGCGGCGGCGAGAAGCGCTGCCCGGCGTCGATGACCAGCACTTCACCCGTCACGGCTGGGGAGGCAAGCAGATAGTCGATCGCGCGCACCACGTCAGCGGGCTCGACGCCCCGGGCCAACGGATTCCTCGTATGCATCGCTGCGAAATTGGCCTCGCTCTGGCCGGCCGAACGGAGCATCAGCGACGGCGCGATTCCGTTCACTCTCATGCCCCTGCCCGCATAGGCTCTTGCCGCCAGCTCGGTAAGCCCGGCGAGCGCCTGCTTGGACAAGGTGTAGCTCAAAAAATCGGGATTGGGCGCGGCGAGCTTGGAGTCGAGCAGGTTGACGATCAGCCCGTCCGCACCCTTCTCGTGGCGGGCTGCGAACGCTTCCATCAGCAACAGCGGGGCGCGCAGGTTGATCCAAAAATGGGCGTCGAGCTCGTCCGGATCGAACGCTCCGAACCCGTCATGGGCGAAGCGCGCCGCGTTGTTGACCAAAAGGCGAACCGGCGGAAGCGCCGTAGCGGCAGCGAAAATATGCTCGGCGCAGTCGCGGGTCTCGAGGTCGGCGACGGCCCGGACCGCCCCTTCGGGGACCACGTCGCCGTCGCTTCGAACATGAGCGACCACCGACCAGCCGCCGGCCAGCAGCGCCCGTGCGATCTCCGCGCCGACGCGCTTCGCCGCGCCAGTGACGATCGCCGTCGCTGGTTCCCGTTCCATGGTTCAGCCGCCTATCACCGCCAGCGCGATACTCGCAATGCGCAGGCGACTAGCTTAAGCGGTCCGCCATGCCGGAATCGCGACCGCCGATCGAGCTACAGGGTATCAGTCTCGCCGATCTCCAGTTGATGATCGACGAGCGCCGGTCGCCGCCGGTCGATCAATGGCATCCGCCGAACTGCGGCGACAGCAAGATGCGCATCGCTCGCGACGGGACTTGGTACCATGAGGGCTCGCCGATCCTGCGGCCGGCGATGGTGCGCTTGTTTTCGACCGTATTGCGGCGCGAGCCGGACGGTCGTCATGTCCTCGTGACGCCGGTCGAAAAGCTGGAGATCGCAGTCGAATCGACCGCTTTCCGGGCGATCGGGATGGAGAGCGAAGGCGAAGGCCGCGACCGGCGGATCGGCCTCAAGCTGGACAGCGGCGATGCGCTTATCCTGGGGCCCGATCACCCGCTGACGATGGCCGCCGACGACCATGGGCCGAGCCCGCGGGTGCGCGTCCGCCACGGCCTCGAAGCCGAGCTGTCGCGGCCGATCTGGTACGAGCTTGCCGAAATCGCGCTGGCCGAAGCCGGCGACCCGCCGGGCGTGTGGAGCGACGGCGCCTATTTTGCGCTCGATCGATCTGCATGACTCTTTCCGCCAAGCTTCGTTCGGCGCTCGGCAGCGCCCCGGCCGAACCGCTGTTCGCCGGCGACGATCCATACCACCCGGACGGATTTCGCTGCCCAGCCGCAGTGCTGATCGCGGTGACCGACCGACCCGAGCCGGGCGTGATCCTCACCGTTCGCCGCGAGGAAATGCGAACTCACGCCGGCCAGGTCGCCTTTCCGGGCGGGCGGATCGAGTCCGGTGAAGACGCCGCGGCGGCCGCGGTTCGCGAAGCCCATGAAGAGCTCGACCTCGACCCTAAGCGAGTGGAAATAGTCGGCGCGATGGAATCCTACCTGACCATAACCGGTTTCGAAGTGACCCCGATCCTTGGCGTTATCCCGCCCGACCTTTCGCTGACTCCGCACGAGAGGGAAGTCGCCGACTGGTTCGAGGCGCCGCTCTCATTCCTGCTCGACCCGGCCAACCGGCATCGGCAAAGCGTGCTTTTCGAAGGCGTTCGCCGCCACTATTTCCAGATCGAGTGGGAAGGACAACGGATCTGGGGAGCGACGGCGGCGATGCTCGTCAACCTGTCACGGCGGCTGCAGTGGAGCTGACACTAAACGCCGCCGAATGGCGCCGCCGACGCGGCATGGCGCGCCTGCTCGATGCCCTCGGCGCCGGCGAGGGCCTCACCCGCTATGTCGGAGGCGCGGTCCGCGACGAGCTTATCGGCCTTGTCGTCAATGACATCGACCTCGCCACCAGGCTGCTGCCCGAAGAGGTCGTGCGACGGCTGGAAGCCGCCAGGATCAAGGCGGTTCCGACCGGAATCGCGCATGGCACCATCACCGCGGTCAGCGACGGGCAGCCGGTCGAGGTCACCAGCCTGCGCCGCGACGTCTCGACCGACGGCCGCCGCGCGACCATCGCCTTCACCGACGACTGGCGCGAGGATGCGGCACGACGCGACTTCACCATCAACGCACTGTCCGCCGACCCGGACACGGGCGAAATCCACGATTATTTCGGCGGCCTTGCCGACCTTAAGGCCCGCCGCGTTCGCTTTATCGGCAAGCCGCTGCAGCGAATCGCCGAGGATCACCTTCGGATCCTGCGCTTCTTTCGCTTTCATGCTCGCTTCGGGGGGGGCGCACCGGACGCGACGGCGCTGGACGCCTGCACTCGCCGGGCAAAGGATCTGATGGCCTTGTCGCGCGAGCGGATCGCTGACGAGCTATTGAAGCTGCTGGCGCTTGCCGACCCGGCGCCGACCCTGGCGATCATGCTGCAACGCGCGATCCTCGAGCCGGTCGTTCCCGAAATCGTCGCCGACTCGCCGGCGCTGCTCGAAGCCCTGATCGCCGCCGAACGAAAGGCCGGGATCGATCCCGATCCGCTACGCCGCCTGGCGGCGTTGCTGCCGCCGGACCCGGCGATTGCCGAGCGAATCGCCGCGCGCCTCAAGCTATCCAACCGGGCCAGAAAGCGCCTCGCCTGCGCCGCCGACCGCGACCTCGGCAAAAACCCTTTCGCTCTCGCTTATTATGCCGGCGCGGATTGCGCGACCGACCGGCTGCTGCTCGGCGGCCGAGTCGACGATGCCATGTCCCTGTCGGGCTGGACCTCGCCGAGACTGCCGATCGGTGGCGGAACCCTGATCGCGCGCGGGCTGACGCCGGGACCCGAGGTCGCCCGCACCCTCAAGCGCATCGAGGCACGCTGGGTCGACCAAGGCTTTCCTTCAGGCGCCGCGTTCGAGACCATCGTCGGCGAGACGCTCGGCGCCGCGCACAAGCCCGGCGCGCCGACCAGGTAGCGACCGCCCTCACGGGCTTCGCCCCGATCGGCTGCCCTAAAAGATCGCGCCGAGCAGGCCGAAGACCATCAGCAAGCCGATCAGGAATATGACGACAACGATACAGCCCAGGATTCTCAGCATTTGTGCCTCCTTCGAGCGTCAACGCCGCAAGTCGCTAGAATGTTCTGATCGGGATTGGGGGTAATCGCGCGACCGGAAGGCAACGATGCCGGCCCTGCAGTCGTTATGCGATGGAACAGAAACAATGTGAGTAACTGCGTTGCATCGATTTTTCCTGATTTCCGTCGCCGCGGCGGCGTTGGCGGCGTGCGGCTCCTCGGCGGACTCGCAAAGTCGCGACCCCCATGCCGAAGATGCGCAGGTCCAGCCCGACGCGGTCAGTTCCGAGGCGCTGCAGGCGGCGGTCGACGACGACGCGGTCCGGCGATTCTACGAAAGCCGTGGCTGGCGGCCGGTGTGGACCGCAGAAAATGCCGGCGAGTTACTCGCGGCGCTCGACGAGGCGCCTCGCCATGCCCTTGCCCGGGACATGTATCTCGACGACTCGGCATCGACGGAACCGGCGGCTCGCGAGGCATCGCTGACCACGGCGGCGCTGAACTATGCGACGGCGCTCGCGAGAGGGCAGACCGACCCGGAGGAAATCCGCGAAATATATACAGTGCCACGGCCCAAATTCGACGCCGCCGCCGGGCTGACGCGAGCGATCTCGGCTGGGCAGGTCGGGCAGTGGTTGGCTTCGCTGCCGCCGCAGACGGCAGAGTATCGCGCGCTGTCCGAGGCCTATGTACGCTACGCCCAGGAAGCCGAGCGCCAGACCGGCCCGCAAATCGACAGCGGCGACCTCATCCGGCCGGGCGAAAGCGACGATCGGGTGCCGCGCATCGTCGAGGCGCTGCGGGCCAACGGCTATCTTGGGCAGAATGACGGGCAGCAGCAGGACCCGCGACGCTACAGCGACGCGATCGCCGAGGCCGTCGAGCGCCTGCAGGAGGATTTCGGGATCGCCACCGACGGCGTAGTCGGCCCCGATACGCTCGAGTTGCTGAACACCGGCGCCCGCGATCGGGCGCGCAAGCTCGCCATCAACATGGAACGGCTGCGCTGGCTGGAGCGCGATCCGCCAAAGACCCGGGTCGACGTCAACACCGCCGCCGCGCACCTCGATTATTGGCGCGACGGCCGGCATCGCGACCGCCGCAGGGTCGTCGTCGGCCAGCCAGGCTGGGAAACTCCGGCACTCGGCTCGCCGATGTTCCGGTTGGTCGCCAATCCGACCTGGACGGTTCCCAAGTCGATCGAGGAGGAAGAGATCGCGCCCAAGGGCGCGGCCTATCTGCGGCGCAACAACATGGTCCGGCGCGACGGCTGGATCGTCCAGCAACCGGGGCCGGATAATGCGCTCGGCGAGGTCAAGTTCGACATGCAGAACGACAATGCCATCTATCTGCACGACACGCCGGCCAAGCAGCTGTTCAGCGAGAACCAGCGCCATTTGAGCCACGGCTGCGTCCGGGTCGAAGATGCGCTCGGCTTCGCGCGGATGATTGCCGAGCACGACGGCATAAAGTCGCAATTCGATAAGGCGCTGGCCACCGGCGACGACACGTTCGTCGATCTGAACTCCGACATTCCGGTGCGGTTGCTCTACCACACCGCCTTCGTCGAGGGCGGCAAAGTACGGTTCCGTACCGACGCCTATGGCTGGGACGAGGACGTCGCCAAGGCGCTCGGCCGTGAAGCCCGCGAGCGGCGCGAAGTGACGACTCATTTCCAGGATGTCGGCCCGTAAGCACGCGCGATTTTCCTGCCGGACTTGTGTCCGGGCACGCCACCGGCCTAGCATGAGCGGCATGCATCCAGGGAGATGACCATGCGTGTTCGTAAGCTCGCCGCCGCGGCGCTGGCGGCCGGCATCGCGGTTTCACTGCAGGCCCAGACCTCTCAGCCGCAGGCGCCCGAGACGACTTCGGCTCCACAGACCCGCCTGTTCCAGTTGCCGGATGGGGCACGGGTTCACGACGTCGCTCCGGCCCCCGACGGGCTGATCTGGTACACCGCCCAGCGCCAGGGCGCGCTCGGCGTCCTCGACCCGCGAACCGGCGAGATCCGCCATATTCCGCTTGGCGAGGACTCGGCGCCGCACGGCGTCATCCAGGGGCCCGACGGCGCCGCCTGGATCACCGACAGTGGCCAGAATGCGATCGTCCGGTTCGATCCGGCAAGCGAGGCGGTGACCGTCTGGAAGCTCCCCGAGGACACCGGCTACGCCAACCTCAACACCGGTGCGTTCGACGGCGACGGAATTCACTGGTTCACCGGCCAGGCCGGAATCTACGGCCGCCTCGACCCCGCCAGCGGCGAAATGCGGGTCTGGAAGGACCCGGAAGGCCGCGGCCCCTACGGCATCGCCGCAACCCCGAGCGGCGACATCTATTATGTGTCGCTGGCCGGCAGCCATCTCGCCCGGATCGACCGGCAAACCGGTGAAGCGACGATCATCGAGCCGCCGACTCCGGACCAGGGCGCGCGGCGGGTGTGGGCCGACAGCAAGGGCGACCTTTGGGTGTCGGAATGGAACAGCGGCCAGCTCAGCCGCTACACGCCAGCGACCGGCGCATGGCGCTCCTGGAAACTGCCGGGCGAAAAGCCGCGCGCCTACGCCGTCTATGTCGACGAACGGGACATCGTCTGGGTGTCAGATTTCGGCGCCAACCAGACGCTGGCGTTCGACCCGGCGACCGAGACCTTTACGCCGTTCGCCGGCAGCGACGAGGATAGCAACGTCCGCCAGATCCTCGGCCGCCCCGGCGAGGTCTATCTGCCGGAATCGGGCACCAACCGGATGATGGTCGTCTACACCGGCGCCGCCGATTGATAACTCGCTGCGCCGCCATCGCCGGATTTGCGGCGATCGCGGCCTGCGCACCTGCGACGGTGCCCGCTCCGGCGGAAATGCAACCGGGCGCCGCCGCCTACGCGCAATGCACCAGCTGCCACTCACTCGATCCGGGCGATAATTTGCCGAGCGGGCCGACCCTTCACGCCATCGTCGGCAAGCCGGTCGCCGCGGTAAGCGGGTTCGCTTACTCCCCCGCGCTTCGCGCCTTCGCCGCCACCAACCAACGCTGGACCCCGGAATTGCTCGACCGCTTCATCGCCGAGCCGGAAAGGCTCGTGCCGGGAACCCACATGGCGTTTCACGGGATTGCCGACAAGTCCCAGCGGGCAGTGTTGATCGACTATCTGCAGCGCCAGGAATAGCGCCGGAACGCTGCGTCATTTGCCTTTCGCTTCTCCCGGGATCGACGTCGGAGTCTTGAGCGTCTCGACAACGTACAGGCGCTTGACCAGCACATAGCAGACGACGGTCAGCGGCGCCGCGAAGATCACTCCGAGAATGCCGAACAGCGTGCCGAAGCCGATCAGCGAAAACAGCAACACCACTGCCGGCACATGCACCGCCCATTGCTGCACCAGCGGATAGACGACATTGCCTTCGAGCGCCTGCACCAGCACATAAAGCCCCAGCGTCCACAGCGCCATTTCCGACCCCATGAGCAATGCCAGCAGGATCGCCGGTATCGCCGCGATCACCGGCCCGGCGAAGGGGATGAATTCGAGCACCGCGGCGATCAGCGCCAGCGCCAGCGCCGACGGCACGCCAATCAGCCACAGCCCGGTTCCGACGAGGATACCGATCACCGTCATCGAGATCAGCTGCGCCTTCAGCCACATCCGCAGCGCCCGCTCCGAATCGTCCATCGCCTCGGCGATCAGCGCCCGATTCGCTTTCGGCACCAGCTTGATCGCCCCGCCGCTATAGAAGCGCGGCTGCGCGGCGAGGAATATGCCGCCGAACAGCACCACCAGAGTGTCGGCGATCCCGGTGCTGAGCGACATGAGCATCCGGCCGATCGACGACAGCACGCCGCTGCCGCCGCTCAGCCAGTTGCGAAGTTCGCCACCGAGGCCGAAATCGCCGATCCGCGCTTCGAACGCCTCCCAGGCTTGCGGAAGCGTTTGTGACAATGTCTGGAACTGGGCACTGATCTGCGAGCCGAACAGAGTGCCGATGGCGACCAGCAGGGCGACGACCAGGGCTACCGCGATGGCCACCGACAGGCCCTCCGGAATCCCGGTCCAGCGACGGATCGGATCGGCGAGCGACCGGAACAGGGTGGCGATGACGACCGCGCCGAACAACATCAGGACGAGAGTCCGAAGCTGCCAGAGGATGAAAAACAACCCGGCCAGCACGAGTACGATCAGCACGCGCTTGACGAACAACGCCGAATCCATCGGCTCTCTTTGCGATCCTGCCATGAGCGGGAAACCGCTTATGCCGCGAGACTGTTCCGCGCCGACAACGAAAATGACACGGCTCCTGCGCCCGGTCGTCTTAGTGTATAGGGCGCGCTCCTCGATGGAGAGACGCGATGACTCGTATGCCGGCGTTGTTCATCGGCCACGGCAGCCCGATGAACACGCTCGAGCGCAACGGATATACCGACGCCTGGCGGGAGCTCGGACGGAAACTGCCGAGGCCGCGCGCGCTGCTGGTCGTCTCGGCCCACTGGTATATCGGCGCAACGGCGGTCACGGCGATGCCGAAACCGCGAACCATCCACGACTTCTACGGCTTCCCGCCGGAATTCTTCGCATTCGAGTACCCGGCGCCGGGCGCACCGGACCTTGCGCAGGAAGTGGTGGAGTTTTCAGAGGACACGCGCTCGCGTGACCAGTTCGGCAAGCAGCGGCTGGCGGAAGGCGTCTACACCCCCGGTGAAGTGGACCGCGAGTTCAGCGAGGTGATGGAACAGGACTACCAGCAGTGGAAGGCGGACCGCGGTGGGTAGCCCCCGGCACTCCAGGGCTTGTACGTACGCTCATGTGTGAAGGCAACAACCACAGCCACGCCGGCCGCCCTTCATTCCGGGCTGCTTTCAGCAACTGGCGCGAGTATGACGCGCCGTTCACTACGAAGCTGCGGCTGTCTCTGCGCAACAGCTGGATAAGACTTAAGAACCGCTCCAACTGCTGCGGCA
>CAYUWJ010000008.1:0-7513 GCA_964448315.1 uncultured Sphingomonas sp.
TCGATCTCGCGGGCGATTCGGGCGATCAGCACTTCGAAATGGAAAGGCTTGGCGACCACCGCGTCGGCGCCGCAATGATAGGCCTGGATCGCTCCGTCGGCATCGGACTTGCCGGTGACGAGAACGACCGGAATGTCGCAGTGCGCCGGATCCTCGCGGACCATCCGCACCAGTTCGACCCCGCTGGTGCCGGGCATCTTCAATTCCGACAAGATGAGGTCGGCCGGCAGCCGCAGCAGCTCGGCCATCGCCAGCTGTGCATTGTCCGCCGCTGCGACCCTGTATCCGGCCTCGGCTATACGCCGCGCGAGCATGCCGGCGTAGGCGCGATTCGGCTGAACGATCAGCACCCGCGGTTTTCGCGCGCTGTTGTCCGAATCGCTGACTGGCGGGCTCGGGTCGGTCATTGCCCGAAAAGAGTTAAACGCGAATGGTTAACGCGGCGCTAAGTCGCACAGGGCTCAGACCCTAGGGCTCCAGCTCGATATCCCAGTAGAGATAGTCGCGCCACGTCTCGTGGAGATAGTTGGGCGGGAAGCTTCGGCCGCGGTTTTGCAATTGCCAGCTGGTCGGGCGGATCGGCTCTCGGACGATGCGCATGCCGGCCTGGCGCGGCGTTCGCCCGCCCTTCTTGAGGTTGCACGGCGCGCAGGCGGTGGCGACATTCTCCCAGGTGGTCCGCCCACCCTGGGCGCGCGGCAGCACATGGTCGAAGGTCAGCTCCTTGCTCCAGCCGCAATAAACGCAGGCGAAGCGGTCGCGAAGGAACAGGTTGAACCGGGTGAAGGCCGGATATTCCGACGGCCGAACGAATTGCCTGAGCGCGATCACCGACGGCAGCTTCAGCGCCACGCTCGGCGACCGCACCTCCCGGTCATAATGGGCGACGACGTCGACCCGCTCGAGGAACATCGCCTTGATCGCCGTCTGCCAGGGCCACAGGCTGAGCGGATAATAGGACAAGGGCGTATAGTCGGCGTTGAGGACCAGCGCCGGGCAACTGTCGGGATGACGGATCAACTCGGGATGATACATGCGCGGGCTATGGCCTTCCTGTCCGCCCGCGTCGAACAAGTCTCCGGCCCTGTCGCACGCAAGGAGGAGAAGGGTCGCCTCGGGCCCGTCTTCCCTTGTGACCAGCCGGATGCCAACCCGGCGTGACATGCCTATGACAGCATCATCGCCAAGCACTGGTCAAGAGCCTGTTTTGCAACAGTCGCTCACCGTGACCCGATTCGCCCCCTCGCCGACCGGCCTTTTGCACCTTGGCCACGCCTATAGCGCACTGCTCGGCGAAGCCCGGGCCCGCGCCGGCAGCGGCCGCTTCCTGCTGCGGATCGAGGATCTCGACCAGGGCCGCAGCCGGCCCGAGTTCGTCTCCGCCATCGACGAGGATCTGCGCTGGCTCGGGATCGCGTGGGACGCCCCGCCGCTGGTCCAGTCGCGGCGCAGCTCAGCCTATCGGCATGCGCTCGACCAATTGCGCGAGCGGGACCTCGCCTATCCCTGCTTTTGCACCCGCGCCGATATCGCCGCGGCGCTGAGCGCACCGCACGGCAAGGCGAAATCGACCTATCCCGGCACCTGCCGCGGGCTGCCGGACGATCCCGAGCGCCGCGCGAACAGCCCGCACAGCTGGCGGCTTGACTGCCGCAAGGCGCTGGACCTCGTCGGGCTACCGAGCTGGACCGAAGCCGACGGTCAGCGCTTCACTGCGCGTGAAAGCGACATCGGCGACGCGATCCTCGCCCGCAAGGATGCGCCGGCGAGCTATCATCTCGCCTGCGTCGTCGACGATGCCGCGACAGCAGTGACGCTGGTGGTGCGCGGCGCCGACCTGCGCGCCTCGACGCCGGTGCAGCGCTTGTTGCAGGACATGCTTGGGCTTGCCGAGCCGGCCTATCTCCACCACGGACTCGTCACTCATGGCGACGGCCGGCGGCTGGCCAAGCGGGACAAAGCGCCGACGCTGGCCGCGTTGCGCGAGACCGGGGTCGACGGCCACGCGCTCGCGGCCGCGCTGCTCGCGGGCAAGCTTCCGCTTGGTTTCGCTTTCGCCGAAGGCTAGAGCGTCGGCCGATGTCGACACTGCTGATTATCCTGCTGATCGGAGCGATGGGGGCGACCGCCTATGTCCTCGTCCGCGGGGTGATGGCGATGGCGTCGGGCAAGGATGTCACCGGACAGCAGCAGCAAAACTGGATGCGCAAGCGCGTCCTTTATCAGGGGGTCGCAATCGTGCTGGTGGCGCTGATCCTGATCATGGCGGGCGCGTCCGCCAACTGATGGTCCGGCTCAACCGGATCTACACTCGAACCGGCGACGCCGGCACTGCTGGCCTGGTCGACGGGTCGCGGGTCAGCAAGGCGAGCCTGCGGATGGCCGCGATCGGCGAGGTCGACGAAGCCAATGCGGCGATCGGGCTGGCGCTCGCCGCGGTCGGCGAAGGCGAATTGTCGACCCGGCTGCTGCGCATCCAGAACGACCTGTTCGACCTCGGCGCCGACGTCGCGACGCCGGGCGAAGAGGGCGGCGACGGCGCGCTGCGAATTATCGCCTCGCAGGTCGAGCGGCTCGAGCAAGAAATCGATGCGATGAACGCCGATCTGGAGCCGCTAAAAGCTTCATTCTGCCGGGCGGCTCGGCAGCGGTGGCGGCGCTTCACTTCGCCCGGGCGGTGGTCCGCCGGGCCGAGCGCGCGTCGGTCGCGCTGGCTGCGAGGGAAACGGTCAACCCGCAGCTTCTCGCCTATATCAACCGATTGTCCGACCATCTGTTCGTCGCCGCCCGCCATGTTGCCGCGCAAGGTGGCGGCGACATACTGTGGCAGCCGGGCGCGACGCGCGGCTAGGGCGAAAGCCGGCATGCGCCGCTCGGCACAATCGCGCCATATCCTCGTTGAACGGCTGTTGCGAAATCGCACGGGAGCGCTGGCACAATGAAGGCGATCGCGATCAACTGCACGCTCAAGCGCCGGGGCAGCGAAGCCTCGTCGACCGACGAGATGATCGGGCTGATCGCCCGCGAGCTTGCCCGCCATGGGGTCGAAACCAGCGAGACGATCCGCCTCGCCGAACATGACATACTGCCCGGGGTCACCTCCGACGAAGGCCCAGGCGACTCCTGGCCGCAAATCCGCGAGAAAATACTGGCGCACGACATTATGATCTTCGGGACGCCGATCTGGCTCGGCCAGATGTCGAGCATTGCCAAGCGCGTGATCGAGCGGATGGACGCTTTTTTGGGCGAAACCGACGAGCGCGGGCGGATGCCAAGCTTCGGCAAGGTGGCGGTGGCAGCGATCGTCGGCAACGAGGACGGCGCCCATGGCACCACCGCCGACCTGTTCCAGGCGCTCAACGACGAAGGCTGGACGATCCCGGCCGGCGGCGCCTGCTACTGGGTCGGCGAGGCGATGCAAAAAACGGACTTCAAGGATCTCGACACCGTGCCGGAGACGATCAGGCAAACCGCCGCGATGCTCGCCTCGAACGCGGCGCACCTTGCCGGGCTGTTGAGCAAGCAGCCCTATCCGGGAATCGACGGGGAGAAGCACGGGCAGTGACGCTGGCGGAAGACAGGACGAAACCCCGACCCTCAACGGTGGAGGCGCTGCAATCCACCTTCGAGCAAGTGCGCGCGCTCAGCGTCGATCTTGCCCGGCCGCTGTCCGACGCCGACGCGACCATCCAGCCCTTCCCCGACGCCTCGCCCGCCAAATGGCATCTCGCCCACAGCTGCTGGTTTTTCGAGACTTTCGTGCTGCGCGACCATGCGCCCGGTTACGCGCCGTTCGACCCGCGCTTCGCTTATTTGTTCAACAGCTATTACGAAGGCGAGGGCGAGCGGCACCCGCGGCCTCGCCGGGGAATGCTCAGCCGGCCGTCGCTCGCCCAAGTGCTCGACTGGCGCGAGCGGGTCGACAGGGCGCTGATCGCCGCTTTGCCCGATCTTCCGCCGCAGGTGCTGGCGCTGGTCGAGCTGGGGCTCAACCATGAGCAGCAGCATCAGGAGCTGTTGCTGACCGACATATTGGCGAGCTTCGCCGAGAATCCTCTCGAGCCCGCCTATGGCGAGCTCGGCGCTCCGGCTTGCCGGGCAGTCGAGCCGCTCAGCTTCCAGCCCGGGCGGACCGGGATCGTCGAGATCGGCGCGCCCGAAACGGGGTTCGCTTTCGATTGCGAACGGCCTCGGCACCAGATCATGCTCCACGGCCATGCCATCGCCACCCGGCGCGTGACCAACGGCGAATGGGCCGAGTTCATCGCCGACGGCGGCTATGCGACCGCGACTTTGTGGCTGAGCGAGGGCTGGGACTGGGTCCGGCGCGAAGCGATCACGGCGCCGCTCTACTGGCGCGGCGATTCCAGCCAGTTCACGCTCGCCGGGCGCCGGCCAATCGACCCGGCCGCCCCCGTCGCCCATATCAGCTTTTTCGAAGCCGACGCCTTCGCCCGCTGGGCCGGCGCGCGCCTGCCGAGCGAAGCCGAATGGGAAAGCTTCGCCGCAACCGTCGACCCCTGCATCGGCAACCAGCTCGATCGCGCCGGCGCGGTCGCGCCGAGCGCCGGCGGCGGCGTTTTCGGCGACGTCTGGGAATGGACCCAGAGCAGCTTCGCGACCTACCCCGGCTTTGCGCCGCCGGTGGGAACGCTGGGCGAATATAACGGCAAGTTCATGTGCGGACAGTTCGTGCTGAAGGGCGCCAGCTGCGCGACTCCCCGGGGCCACAGCCGCCCGTCCTACCGCAACTTCTTCCCGCCGTCCGCGCGATGGCAGTTCAGCGGCCTGCGCCTTGCCCGCGACCGCTGAGGAGGTCGACCCGGCATTCCGCGAGGCGGTGCTGGCGGGGCTGTCTGCGCCGATCCCGGCGGTCCCCGCCCGCTGGCTCTACGACCGCACCGGGTCGGAGCTGTTCGACGCGATCACCCGGCTGCCCGACTATTATCCGGCACGGACCGAGACGGCTTTGCTCGAATCGATCATGCCCCAGATCGCCGCGCTGGTGCCGGCGGCGTCGGCGGTCGTCGAGTTCGGTGCCGGATCGGCGACCAAGACGCCGCTGCTGCTCGAAGCGATCGGCCCGGCCGCCTATGTCCCGGTCGACATTTCGGGCGAGTATCTTCGCGACAGCGCGAACGAGATCGGCCGGTCCTTTCCCTCGGTCCGCGTCGAGCCGGTGATCGCCGACTTCGTCGGGGAATTCGACCTGCCCCGATCGATCGAGGCACATCCCAAGCTCGGCTTTTTCCCCGGCTCGACGATCGGCAATTTCGTGCCGCGCAGCGCCACCGACCTTTTGCGCCACTTTCGCGCGCTGCTCGGCACCGGCGCGCTGCTGCTGATTGGAATGGACCGGGTGAAGCCGGTCGAACGGCTGATCGCCGCCTATGACGACCCCCAGGGAGTCACCGCGCGATTCAATTGCAACCTGCTCGAGCGAATCAACCGCGAACTCGACGGCACGATTCCCCTCGACGCGTTCCGCCACGAGGCCCGCTGGAACGACATATTGTCGCGCATCGAGATGCATCTGGTCGCCGTCCGCGATGTCGAATTCCAAGTGTCGGGCGAAGCCTTCGCCTTCGCTCGCGGCGCGTCGATCCACACCGAAAACAGCCATAAATATGGCCGCCGCGGCGCGCGCCTGTTGCTGCTCGCCGGCGGCTGGACCCCGCTCGACGAATGGACCGATCCGGGCGGCGACTTCGCGGTCGTCCTCGCCGAAGCGCAACCCAATCGATTTGCTCCCTAGAGCCACTGGCGTTGCGGCATCGCGCCCGCACCGCTAATCGGCAGCAATGATATTAGCGCTTTTCGAGATCGTCGATTTCCTGCTGCGGATTCTCGGCTGGGTGATCATCGGCCAGGTTGTCCTGAGCTGGCTGTTCGCATTCAACGTCCTTAACACCACATCGTCGGGCGTCCGCGCGTTCGCGACGGCACTCGAGCGGATCACCGAGCCCTTCTACCGGCCGGTCCGGCGGTTGATGCCCGATTTCGGCGGAATCGACTTCTCGCCCCTGGTCGTGCTGCTGCTCATCCAGGTGTTGCGGATGCTTCTTGCCGGCGTCGCGACGGAAGTCGCCTACACGACTACATGACGGCACGGACAATCAACGGCAAAGCGATCGCCGCCGAATTGCGCCAGCGAGTCGGCCGGGCCGCAGCCGAGTTCACCGACCGTATCGGCCGCCCGCCCGGGCTGGCGACCGTGCTGGTCGGCGAGGATCCGGCCAGCGCCGTCTATGTCCGCGCCAAGGGCAAGGCTGTCGGCGAAGCCGGAATGGCAGGCTTCGCGCACAATCTTCCCAAAAGCATCAGCGAAGCGGAGCTGCTGGAGCTGGTGCGCCAGCTGAATGCCGACGATTCCGTCGACGCCATCCTCGTCCAGCTGCCGCTGCCGCCGCAAATCGATGCCGCGCGGGTCATCGCCGCGATCGATCCGGCCAAGGACGTCGACGGCTTCCACGCGCTCAACGCCGGGCGGCTGGCAACCGGGCTCGATTCGCTGGTGCCCTGCACGCCTTTGGGCTGCCTGCACCTGCTCAAGCAGCAGTTCGACAGCCTCGCCGGGCTGGAGGCGGTGGTCATCGGCCGTTCGAACATCGTCGGCAAGCCGATGGCGATGCTGCTGCTGGGCGAGAGCGCGACCGTCACCATCGCCCATTCGAAGACCCGCGACCTGGCGCAAGTCGTCCGCCGCGCCGACATCGTCGTCGCCGCGGTCGGGCGGCCGCAGATGGTCAGGGGCGACTGGATCAAGCCCGGCGCGGTGGTGATCGACGTCGGTATCAACCGGGTGCCCGGCAACGATGGCAAGAGCCGGCTGGTCGGCGACGTCGCCTTCGACGAGGCCGCCGCAACCGCCTCGGCGATCACGCCGGTTCCGGGCGGCGTCGGGCCGATGACCATCGCCATGCTGCTCCGCAACACGCTGGTCGCGGCCCACCGCCGCGCCGGGCTCGCCGATCCGCAGGGGTTTTAGATGATCGAGCTGTTCGGCTCGGCGCTGGTGACGTTCCTCGTCATCATCGATCCGCCGGGTTGCGCGCCGATCTTCGCCAGCCTGACCCGCGGTGCAACCGACGCGCACCGACGGGCGATGGCGATCCGCTCGTCGCTGATCGCCTGGTCGATCCTGATGTTTTTCGCGCTGCTCGGGCGGCCGATGCTAGAGGCGCTCGGGATCAGCCTGGCCAGTTTCCGCATCGCCGGCGGCGTCATGCTGTTCATGATCGCCCTCGACATGGTGTTCGAACGGCGCACGCAAAGGCGCGAATCGCGCGCCCAGTCGATCGAGGGGACGCCGGAAGCCGATGATATCTCGGTCTTCCCGATGGCCATCCCGATGATCGCCGGCCCGGGCTCTATCGCCAGCGCGATGCTGCTGGTGTCGCAAGCCGACGATGTCTGGGAAGTGGGGATGGTGCTTGGCGCGATCACCGTCGTCATCCTGCTGACCTTGCTTGCGCTGCTCTCCGCCGGGCCGCTGATGCGGCTGATCGGCGAC
>CAYUWJ010000009.1:0-4710 GCA_964448315.1 uncultured Sphingomonas sp.
CGTTGCGCGGCTCCCTCCTCTCCCCTGAAGGGGAGAGGGTAATCACTTTAGCGCCGCCGCCAATGTTCGGAACGCATCTGCCCGGTGGCTGATGCGGTGCTTTTTTTCCGGCTCCATCTCGCCGAACGTCACCTCGTGCCCGGCGGGCGCGAACATCGGGTCGTAGCCGAAGCCCTGCTCCCCACGCGGCGGCCAGACGAGTCTGCCGTCGACCCGGCCCTCGAAGCTTTCGATCTGGCCGTCGTTGGGCCAGGCCAGCGACAGCGCGCAGGCGAAGTGGGCGTCGCGGCTGGCGTCCGGCCCCGCCGACTCGATTTCGCTCCATACCCGTCGCATCGCTCGCATCCAGTCGCGCTGGCCCTGCTCATTCTCGGCCCAGCGAGCGGAAAAGATGCCGGGAAGCCCATGCAGAGCGTCGACCGAAAGGCCGCTGTCGTCGGCCAGCGCCGGCAGGCCCGACAGGTCGGCCGCCTCGCGCGCTTTCAAATCGGCATTGTCGAGGAAGCTGTTGCCGATCTCCTCGGGCTCGGGAAGGCCGAGCTCCTCGGCGCCGACGCAGGCTATGCCGAACGGCTCGACCAGCGTCGCGATCTCGCGCAGCTTGCCGGGATTGTGGGTGGCGATGACGAGCTTTTCGCCGATCCGCCTCATCTTGCCGCGGCCTTCAGTTGCGCCTCGAAAATCTCGTCGCAGCCGATGCGCGCCAGCCGCAGCAGCCGAAGCAGCCCCTCCTCGTCATAGCATTCGCCTTCGGCGGTGACCTGCGCCTCGACGATCCCTCCGTCCGCGGTCAGCACGAAATTGCCGTCGCAGCCGGCGCCGCTGTCCTCGATATAGTCGAGGTCGAGCACCGCCGAGCCGTTGTGGATGCCGCAGCTCACCGCTGCCACCTGGGTGCGGATCGGGTCGGCGGCAATCGCCTTGGCCGCAATCAGCTTGTCGACCGCGATCCGGAGCGCCACCCAGCCGCCGGAAATGGCGGCGGTGCGAGTGCCGCCGTCGGCCTGGATGACGTCGCAGTCGATGATGATCTGCCGCTCGCCCAATTTGGCTAGGTCAACCACGGCGCGCAGGCTTCGTCCGATCAGCCGCTGGATCTCCTGGGTGCGGCCCGATTGCTTGCCCCGCGCCGCTTCGCGATTGCCGCGGGTGTGGGTGGCGCGCGGCAGCATGCCATATTCGGCCGTCACCCAGCCCTGGCCCTTGCCGCGCAGGAACGGCGGGACCTTTTCCTCGACCGAGGCGGTGACAAGCACTCGGGTGTCGCCGAAGCTGATCAGGCAGCTGCCTTCGGCATGGCGGGTGAAGCCCGGCTCGAAGCCGAGCTCGCGCATCTGGTCGGGGGCGCGTCCGGAGGGGCGCATGCAATTCTCCTGCTGGTTTCCGAGCGCTGCTCCCTAGCCCTCCCGGTGCAGCTTCGCCAAGCTTCGGTTTTCGCGGCGGGATTGCTTCGGCACTGGCTTCCCCGCAATGACGGCGCAATGACACCGCCGATCATCGAGCTCAACGACCGGATGCGCGAAATCTTCGGGCTGGTGGTCGAGGCCTATCTTGAGCGCGGCCAGCCGGTCGGATCGAAGGTGCTGGCCGGCAGCGTCAATCTTTCCCCGGCCTCGATTCGCGGCGTCATGCAGGAGCTCGAGGAGCGCGGCTTGCTGACCCATCCGCATACGTCGGCCGGGCGGGTGCCGACCGAGTCCGGGCTTCGGCTGTTCGTCGACGGGATCATGCAGGCGGCGCTTCCCGACGAGCGCGAGCGCGCCGCGATCGAGGCGCAGCTCGGCCGCGACCTGCCAATCGAGGAGGCGCTGGCCAACGCTTCGGCCGCATTGTCGGGCCTTTCCTCCTGTGCCGGTGTGGTGCTTGCCCCCAAGCGGGAACTTCGGCTGAAGCAGCTCAACCTGATTCCGCTCAACGCCGAGCAGGGGCTGGCGGTATTGGTCGGGACCGACGGGACCGTCGAGAACCGGATCGTCGCGCTCGACGGCAGGACCAGCGCCACCGCCCTCAACGAAGTCGCCAATTTCATCAACGCGCGGCTGTCGGGGATCACTTTGGCCGAGGCCGAGGCGCGGCTCCGGGCAGAAATACGCGATCGCCGCGAAGCCCTCGACGGCGCCGCGGCCGAGCTGATCGCCGCCGGTTTCGCGGCCTGGAGCGAGGATAATGCCCGGCGGCCGGTGCTGATCGTGCGCGGCCAGGCCAATCTGCTCGACGAAGCGACCGCCGCTGACCTCGACCGCGTCCGCCGGCTGCTCGAGGAGCTGGAGGACCGGCAAGATATCGCCCGACTGCTGGAGCAGGCGAGGGACGGGCCCGGTTGCCGAATCTTCATCGGAAGCGAGAATCGCATGTTCGCTCTGTCCGGCTCGTCGGTCATCGCCGCCCCCTATCGCGGCAGCCAGGGCCAGGTCGTAGGCGTTGTCGGCGTGATCGGGCCGACCCGGTTGAACTATGCGCGGGTGGTCCCCATGGTGGATTTCACCGCCCGGGCGCTAACGAGATTGATGGCATGAACGAAGACGATAAATTACACGAGGAGGCCGAGGAAATCCGCCGGGAAACCGCGGATGGCGCGCCCGAGCTTGCCGAGCACGACCGGCTGGCCGAGCTCGAAAAGGCGCTCGAGGAGGCGACCAGCAAGGCGCTTTACGCTGCCGCCGAAACCCAGAACGTCCGCCGCCGGCTCGAATCCGAGAAAGTCCAGGCGGCCAGCTATGCGGCCGCCGGCTTCGCTCGCGACATGCTGGCGATCAAGGATCACCTCGACCGGGCACTCAGCGCCGTCTCCGACGAGCTGAGGTCCGACACGACCGCGGCCAGCTTCCTCGCCGGCATCGAATCGACGGCGCGCGAGCTCGACTCGGCGTTCGCCCGCAACGGCATCACCCGCATCGAAGCGAAGGGCCAGAGGCTCGACCCCCACAAGCATCAGGCGATGGTCGAGATTCCGACCGACGAAGTGGAGCCCGGCACGATCGTCGAGGAAATGCAGGCCGGCTATATGCTCAAGGACCGGCTGCTGAGGCCGGCGCTGGTCGGAGTGGCGAAAGCGCCCTGAATCCCTCCCCAGGGGAGGGGGTTTAGTGCACTTCGCGGTTCTGCGTTTCACCTTTCGTCGCCAGTGAGAAGCGCGGCTCGGGCGCGACTGTTCCGAACAGGCGCGAAGCGGCGTAGCGGCCGACCTCCGGGCCATGCTTGAACCCGTGCCCTGAGCCGCCGCCGAGCAGCAGCACATTCGACAGCCGCGGGTGGAAATCGATCAAAAAGTCGCCGTTCGAGCTGTTTTCATATTGGCACACCCGCGCTTCGGTGAGAGGCGCCCCGCGCAGCGCCGGAAACCGGCGATCACGAAAGGCGATGACGTCGGCGAGCGCGGCGTCGGTCGGTCGCCGCGACTGATCGTCGGGATCGACCTCAGGGCCGTGCGCGTCATGCGCGAACTTCATGCCGCGGTTTTCGAGGTCGGGAAAGCCGTAGAAGATGTCGCCTTCATTGAAATCGGCCCATCCTGGCATCGCCGACTGGAGAAATCGCCGGTCCCCTGCCGGCGGCGCAAAGAAGAACACTTCCTGCCTTGTGGCGAAGATTCGCCTGCCGAGCACATCCGGAAAGATTTTCGGCAGCCATGGGCCGAGTGCGAACACGAAGCGGTCGGCGGCGATGCGCTCGCCCGATGCAAGCGCAACCGAGTCCAGCGTTGCGCCGGTCGTTTGGCGGACCGGCACCGCCGCGCCTTGCAAATAGCTGCCGCCCTGGCCGACAAATTGCGCGACCAGGGTCTGAATTGAGCGCCGGGCCATCAGCGCGCCGAATGCGGGCTCGAACAATCCCGCCTCGACGCCGCTGAAATCGATCATCGGAAAGCGGCGGGCCATCTCGGGACCGTCCAGCTCCTCGATCGGCAGGCCGAAACGGCGATGCACGCCGACCGAGTCGCGGAAATACGCGTCCGGCTTGCCGGTGAAGAACAGCACTCCGTGCGGCACGAAAATCGGTAGTCCGGACTCGGTGCTGAGGGCCTTCCATTGCGGCAGGCTGTCGAACGCCATGCGCGTATAGATTGCGTCCTTGCCGTAGGCGGCGCGGGTCATCCGCGATTCGCCGCCCGACGAGGCCCGGGCATGGGCCGGCCCCCAGGCGTCGATCAAGGTCACCCGGTGGCCGGCGCGAAGCAGATGATGCGCGGTCCAGGCGCCGAACACGCCGCTGCCAATTACAGCGATTCGGCTATTGGAACCGAGCGGTGCGGCTTTTGCGATCGCCGGCAACAAAGCGACGCCGCCCGCTCCGATCAGGAGCGAGCGGCGTGTCAGGGGTGGAAGCGGCGCGCCCGGCGGCTTGCCGCTTCCCTGCTTCATCGCTCCCGCCGATCAACCGCGTTCGGGCGCCGGCTCCGGCGGCGGCGGTGGTGGCGGCGGAGGCGGCGGTGGCGGACAAAGGTCCGTCGCCAATATTTGGGTCCCATCCGGGCATATCTGCGTCGCCGGAGGCGGCGGCGGCGGCGGAGGGGGCGGTGGTGGTGGCGGCGGAGGCGGCGGAGCCGCGAAGAACGCCTGGCGGATGGTAAGTCCGATCGTCCGCGGTTGGCCGATGTTGTAGCCGAGCCGTGCTCGTCCGCCGCGCTCGCGGTCGAACGACAGCCTCGGGTTCTCGTCGAACAGATTGTTGACATAGGCGACCACCTCGAGGCCGCTGTCCCATTCGACA
>CAYUWJ010000010.1:0-25585 GCA_964448315.1 uncultured Sphingomonas sp.
CGCTGCGCCCCTCGATCCGGCAGAAGCCGATGATGATGTTGGCGGCGTGGGCCGGCTGAAGCTCGAAGAAGTCGCCGTCGTCGGCGACCTTCCGGATCAGCTCGTGCATGTCGTAGGGGGTCGAGGCCGACGGCGGCACCAGCGTGTCGAGGCTGTCCTCGTGCCGATCCCACGGATCGCTGGACGGCCGCTCGGGCAGCTCGTGGCGGTTCGACAGGGGCAGGTAATCGAAGAAGTCGCGGGTCGCGAGCAACGTGTCGATGTCGTTGTCGAAGGCGACGTCGGCGACGCCGGACTTGGTGGTGTGAGTGACGGCGCCGCCTAGCTCGTCCTGCGTCACCACTTCGTTGGTCACCGTCTTCACTACCTCGGGTCCGGTGACGAACATGTAGGAGCTGTCCTTCACCATGAAGATGAAGTCGGTCATCGCCGGCGAATAGACCGCGCCGCCGGCGCACGGCCCCATGATCAGCGACAGCTGCGGGATGACTCCGCTCGCCAGCACGTTGCGCTGGAACACCTCGGCATAGCCGGCGAGGCTGGCGACCCCTTCCTGGATTCGCGCGCCGCCCGAATCGTTGAGGCCGATGACCGGCGCGCCGACCTTCATCGCCATGTCCATCACCTTGCAGATCTTCTGCGCGTGACGCTCGCTCAAGCTGCCGCCGAACACGGTGAAATCCTGCGCGAAGACGTAGACGAGCCGGCCGTTGATGGTGCCCGATCCGGTGACGACGCCGTCGCCGGGAATCTTCTGCTTCTCCATTCCGAAGTCGGCGCAATTATGCTCGACGAACATGTCATATTCTTCGAAGCTTTGCGGATCGAGCAGCACGCTCAATCGCTCGCGGGCGGTCAGCCGGCCCTTGGCATGCTGCGCCGCGATGCGTTTGTCGCCGCCGCCCTGCCGCGCCGCCTCGCGCCGCTTTTCCAATTGCTCCATGGTCGTCGCCAAGCGGTCCTCCCTGATGGGGAAGGTTCCTTCCATGCACGGGCCGTCCGGTCAATCGGGCGCGCGCGCGGATGCTGGTTGCGCTTGGGGTATGAGTCTAAGTGAAAGGACGTCCGCGCCTTGTCAGCTAGTGCGCGGTTTCCACAGGCGAGACCCGCGCCAGCACCATGTCGCCGCAGCGCAGCGTGAAGGCTCCGACCGGCGGGTCGATCGGCCATTCGCCGCGAATCTCATGGGTGGCGGCGGCCGTCGTCGCCGGGCCGTTCGGGGGGATCGTCACGAGCTCGGCGACGATTTGCACCGGATAGCTCTCCATCACCCTGAGCTCGCCCCACTGAACGCGGTATCCCCCGGTCGGCACAATGACCTTGCCGGTGGCGATCAGGGTCGGTCGGGCGCTTGGGCCGGGCATCGCGTTGACCCAGGCGGCCGAGTCGCTGGCACCGATGATGCCGCAGGCCATTCCCGGGCGCGGCTCGCCGGCCGGCGGATAGGCCGCGCAGGATCCGAGCAGCAGGGCGGCGGGTCCGATCAGCCCGGCGAACAGGCCGGCGGCGGGCGTCAGCGCGCGGTCTCCACCGGTACCTGGGCGATGTCCCGGCCGCCGCAGCGGATGGTGACACTCCCTACCGGGCCGCTCGACAGCGGCCATTGCCAGCGCAGGTCGTGGGTGGTCTGCACCTGCGCCGACGGGTTGGTCGGCGGGAAAGGCTGGAGAATCGCGACGACCTGGACGGGGTAGGTCCGCCGCTCCTCGATATTGGGCCTGAATTCCATCCGGTATCCGGCGGTCGGGGCGACGACGGTGCCCGAAAGCATCAGCATCGGCGGCTGCCCGGCCCCCTGCATCGCCACCTCGGCGCGCCAGTTGCGCGACGAAACGATCGGGCAGGACTCGGCCGGGTAAGCCTGTCCCGGCGGGTAAGCTTGGGATGGCGGGTAAGGCTGGCCCGGTGGATAGGGCTGGCCCGGTGGATAGGGCTGGGACGGCGGGTAAGGCTGGCCTGGCGGATAGGGATCGCCCGGATAGGGCTGCCCATAGGGGTCGCCGTAGGGCTCGGGGCTGCCATATGGGTCGCCCGTCGTCTCGCAGGAGGCCAGCAGCAGCGCCGCGGCGGCAACGAATAACCGTTTCATCATGCCGACAATCGCCGAGCGGCCCGCGCGGTTCCCTATTCGGGCAGCGACACCGCGTAGCGGGCCTGCCGGGCGATCGCCGCCACATAGAGGACCAGCGCAATCCAGATCGCCCCGAAGGCGATCGCGTGGGCGGTGGTGAACGCCTCGCCATAAAGCCAGACGGCGATGATGAACTGCAGCGTCGGCGCCAGGAACTGGAGCATGCCCAGCGTCGAATAACGCAGCCGCCGGGCGGCGGCGGTGAACAACAGCAGCGGGATCGTCGAGACGACTCCGGCGAGCGCCAGAAGCCAGGATTGCTCGCTGGTCGAGCCGAAGCTCGGCTGGCCGATGGCGAAGCCCCAGGCCAGCCAGATCGCGGCGATCGGAAACAGCAGGCCGGTCTCCATCGCCAGCCCGGGAATCGCGTCGACCGGGGCGATCTTGCGCAGCAGCCCATAGGTGGCGAAGCTGAAACACAGCGTCAGGCTGATCCACAGCTGGTCGAGCGCGCCGCCGGCGAGCGCGGCAATGCCCGCGGCGGCGATGGCGACCGCCGCCCATTGCAGCTTCGACAGCGGTTCCTTGAGGATGATCCGGCCGAGCAGCACATTGGCCAACGGGTTGAGATAATAGCCGAGGCTGCCGGCGAGGATGTGCCCGCTGGTGACCGCATAGACATAGAGCAGCCAGTTGACCGCGATCAGCAGCGCCGTCAGCACCAGCAGCGCGACGGTGCGGGGACTGGCAAGCACCCTGCCGATCGCGCTCCAGCCGGCGGTCAAAGTCAGCAGCAGCGCCAGGAAAGGCAGCGACCACAGTATGCGATGGGCGACGATGTCGATCGCCGGTACCGAAGCGATCGCCTTGAAGTAGATCGGCAGAACGCCCCACAGGCCATAGGCCCCAAGGCCGTAGAAAAGGCCTTGCCGGGCGATGTCCTGAGACTGCGGCCTGGCCTGCTGCCGGTTCATCGCTGGCGCCCGTACCGGCGGTGAGCGCGAAGTCAAAGCGAATGATGAACGGCGCATTGGTTGCAACGCATCGGTCGCGGTGCCACGCTCTGGCCATGAGGATTCGGCACTGTCATCGCCGCCTGGCGATTGGGCCGCGAGACGTGTGCGCGGCGCTGCTGCTGCTGGCCGGTGGCTGCGCGCTCGAAACCGACCGGGACCGTCGGGCGGGGGCGAGCGTCGTCGTTGAACCGGAAACCAAGTCGGACGCCTGGCAACGCGTTGCGACCGTCGCCGACGAGGCCCGCATCGGCCGGCTCGGGCTGGCTTGGGCTTCGGCGCTGGCCGATGCCCGGCGCCGCCACCAGCGCGACGTCGAGGCCGAAGGCGCGTTGCTCGAGCCGCGCGGCGCGCTGCCGCGGCCGGCGCCCACTCCGGGCAGCTACAATTGCCGGCTGATCCGGCTCGGCAGCGTGAGCCGAGGCGATCCCGCGTTCGAAAAATTTCAGCCCTTCTTCTGCTACGTCGAGGTCGAGGGCGAGCTGCTGACGATCGTCAAGCAGACCGGCAGCGAGCGTCCCGCCGGGCGATTGTGGGAGGACGACAGGGCCGACCGGCTGATCTTCCTCGGCAGCCTTGCCCTTGGCAATGAGGAGCAGCCGCTGGCCTATGGCGACGATCCGAAGCGCGACATGGCGGGCGTGCTCGAGCGGATCGGGCCGTTTCGCTGGCGGCTGGTGATCCCCTGGCCGCAAACCTCATCCAAGCTCGACGTCTTCGAACTGACTCCGGTCGCCGACCAGCCGGAATGAGCGGCGCCGGCGCGCTCGCCGATCCGGCCGAAGTGCGGGCCCATCTGATCGCCGCCGCGAGGGCCGGCGAGGCGCTGACCTATGCGGAGCTTCTCGGCCAGCTCGGTCACGCTTTCACCCGGCCGAAGATGCGGGCGCTGTGCAAAATGCTTGCGGCGATCGACGAGCAGGCGGCGCAGCGCGGCGAGCCCGAGCTTGCGGTGCTGGTCGTGCGCCAGTCGGACGGGCTTCCCGGGCAGGGCTGGTGGGTCGGCGGCGGCGCGTCGAGCCACGACTATGACGGTCTCTGGGACGGGCCCAAGGCGGCAAAGCTGGTGAAGCGATTGCAGCGGCGTGCATTCGATTTTTGGCAAGGGCGCCAGTCGTCATTGCGAGCGTAGCGAAGCAATCCAGAAGTTGGGCTGGATTGCCGCGCCGCTTCGCGGCTCGCAATGACGAAGGTGATCTCCTAAGTCGCTGCAATGCAGGACAGCGACGCAGGCGTTCGAACCTTCACCGTAGCCGAGGATGACGACGGCATCCGCCTCGATCGCTGGTTCAAGCGGCACATGCCGGAGGCGAGCTTCAACATTGTCTCGCGCTGGGCGCGCACCGGCCAGCTTCGGCTCGACGGCAAGCGGGCGGCGCCGGGCGACCGGATCGCGGTCGGGCAGAGCATCCGCGTGCCGCCGGTCGAAGCCGCCCCGGAGCGCCCGGCGCGGACGCAACCGAAGCGCGAGCCGCTGAGCCCCGAAGAGGCCGAACTGATCCGCGACATGGTCATCTACGAGGATGCCAACGCTTTCGTTCTCGCCAAGCCGCCGGGACTCGCCACCCAGGGCGGGACCAAGACCCACCAGCATGTCGACCGGTTGCTCGACGGCCTCGCCGACGACGAGGGCCGCCGGCCCAAGCTCGTCCACCGGCTCGACAAGGACACGTCGGGGGCGTTGCTGGTCGCCCGCACGGCCCGCGCCGCCGGGCATTTCGCCAAGGCCTTTTCCGGCCGCACCGCGCGTAAAGTCTATTGGGCGCTGGTGGTCGGAGTGCCGTCGCCGGACGACGGCATGGTCGACGCGCCGCTGGCCAAGCAGCCGGGCACCGGCGGCGAGAAGATGCATGTCGACGAGGACGAAGGACTGCCGGCAAGGACCCGCTGGCGGCTGATCGACCGCGCCGGCAACCGCGCCGCCTGGCTCGAACTGCAGCCGCTGACCGGCCGCACCCATCAGCTGCGCGCCCATATGGCGGCGATCGGCCACCCGATCGTCGGCGACGGTAAATATGGCGGCCCGGAGGCTTTTCTGACCGGCGGCATTAGCCGCAAGATGCACCTTCACGCCCGGCGCATTCGGATCGATGCGCCGGGTGGCGGGACGATCGAGGCGACCGCCGACCTTCCGACCCACTTCGCCGAAAGCCTGGAGACACTCGGCTTCGATCGCATCGCCGGCGACTTTATGGCGCTCGATCGGCCCGACCCGGCCAAAAGCCCAGAGGTCAAGCAACGCCGGGCGGCGGCGGCGGCCAAGGCGCGGCGGCGCGACCGCAAGGGCGAGCGCCGCTCGCGCGGTCAGGCGCGGCCGCCCAAGGGACGCAAATGACCAGGCTTGCGATCTTCGATTGCGACGGCACTTTGGTCGACAGCGGCGCGACGATCGTCGCCTCGGTCGCCGAAACCTTCGCTCAGAACGGCCTTGCGGTGCCACCGCCGCGAAGCTGCCGCCGGGTCGTCGGCCTCAGCCTGGTCGAGGCGATGGCGGCGCTGGTTCCGGACTCGAGCGAGGCGGAGCATCTGCTGCTCGCCGAGGCCTATAAGGCCAATTTCTTCCGGGCCCGGTCCGAAGGCCGGGTCGAAGAGCCGCTGTTTCCCGGCATCGCCGAGCTGCTCGACGATCTCGAGGGGGCGGGCTGGCTGCTCGCCGTTGCCACCGGCAAGTCGCACCGCGGCCTCAGCCACTGCCTCGATTGCCACGGCTTCGCCGGCCGCTTCCTGTCGCTTCAGACCGCCGACCATCATCCGTCCAAGCCGGACCCGTCGATGGCGCTCAAAGCGATGGCCGATGCCGGCGCCGGGCCCGAGAACACGGTCGTCATCGGCGACA
Source organism: uncultured Sphingomonas sp. (assembly GCA_964448315.1). GTDB lineage: Bacteria > Pseudomonadota > Alphaproteobacteria > Sphingomonadales > Sphingomonadaceae > Sphingomicrobium. Next base: position 5,921 of record CAYUWJ010000010.1, read on the forward strand.
CCGCTTTTGACATGGGCATGGCCCGCGCCGCGGGCGCGCGGGCAATCGGCGCCGCCTGGGGCTATCATGAGCCGGACGAGCTGCTGGCGGCCGGCGCGCATGGAGTCGCCGACGAGCCGGCCGAGGTGATGGCGCTGCTAACCGCGGGGAGGGACGATGATGGATGACGAGGCGCTGTGGAAAAAGCGGTTCCATATCTTCATGGGCGCGCGATTGTTCGGCCTGGCCTTCGTCATGCTGGGATTGGCCATCGCCTTCGGCGACCTCGTCCGCGACGGAGGCTGGCCGGCGCTCGGCGGCGTCGTCGCCGTCATGGGCGCGATCGACGCGATCTTCGCTCCGCGCCTGATCCGGAAGCATTGGCGGCAAATCGACGCCGAACGGGCTGACAAGGCGAACGAGTGAAGCGATTCTGGACGACGGCCGAGGCGGTTCCCAGCGATGAAGGCTGGCGGGTCGAACTCGACGGCAAGCCGCTACTGACGCCTGCGCGCGCGCCGCTGATCGTTCCGGGCGAGCCGCTCGGCCGGGCGATCGCCGACGAATGGGCCAAGGTGAAAGACCGCGCCGATCCGCTGGCGATGCCGCTCACCGCTCTTGCCAACGCGGCGCTCGACCGGGTTGCGCCCGACCCGGCAGGCTTCGCCGCCGGGCTTGCCCGTTACGCCGAGGGCGATCTCGCCTGCTACCAGGCTGAGACACCGCGCGGCCTCGCCGAGCTGCAGGCGCAAAGCTGGGACAGTCTGCTCGCCTGGGCCCGCCGCCGCTTCGACGTCGATTTCGTCACTACCTGCGGCATCGTCCATGTGCCGCAACCGGCGGCGACCGTCGATCGGCTGACGCATCGGGTGTCAGCGCTCGATCCGTTCCGGCTGGCGGGGCTGGCGCCGATCGTCACCATCGGCGGCTCGCTGATCGCCGGCCTGGCGCTGCTCGAAGGGGCCATAAGCGTCGAGGAGGCGTGGCAAGCGGTGACGATCGACGAGCGCTGGCAGCTCGATCAATGGGGCGCCGACGCCGAAGCGCAAGCGGCGCTCGACAACCGCCGACGCGAATTCTTCGCCGCGGCACGGTTCCTGGAACTGCTTGACTGAAGCCTAGTGGATTCCGATCAGGTCGCGGACGAAGGTAACCAGTCCAAACTGCCGGCTCTTCTTGAGCCGCTCGGCGGCGACGATCGACCGGACTTCGGCAAGGCAGGTCTCGGTATCGGCGTTGAGCAGCACATATTCATATTCCGGCCAGTGGCTGATCTCGCCGCCGGCGCGGCCCATCCGCTCCCGGATCACCTGCTCGCTGTCGGTGCCGCGCTTTCGCAGCCGCTGCTCGAGCTCGTCCATCGACGGCGGCAGGATGAAGATGGTGACGAGATCCTCGCCCATCGCCGCCTGGAGCTGTTGCGTGCCCTGCCAGTCGATGTCGAACAATATGTCGCGGCCGGCCTTGAGCGCCGCCTTCACCGGCCCCTTGGGGGTGCCGTAGCGATAGCCGAACACCGGCGCCCACTCGACGAATTCGCCCGCCGCCACCCGCCGGTCGAACTCGGCGTCGTCGACGAAATGATAGTCGACACCCTCGGTTTCGCCGGGGCGCTTGGGGCGGGTGGTGACGGAGATCGACATCGTCACTTCGGAATCGGCGGCCATCAGCATCCGGGAGATGGTCGACTTGCCGGCGCCCGACGGCGAGGAGAGGACGATGAGCAGGCCGCGGCGGCGGGGTCCGCCCGGATCGAGTTCGCGTATGTCCATGGCCGCTCTTGGTCCGGGCTGCGGCGAGCGTCAAGCATGGTAATGGTGCGCTGCACAATTTCCTCTTGAAATGGCTGCCCGGAGCGTATATGTTGCAGTGCAGCAAAGGAGCTATCAATGCCAGACGACATCAAGACCGCGATCGACGCGGCTACCGACACCACCAAGGCCGCGATCGACACCGCCGGCCAGGCCGCGAAGAAGACTACCGACACCGTCGAGAGTGCTTCGAAGCAGCAGGCGACGGTCGCCGACAAGGCGATCAAGACCGCTACCAAGGCGACCAAGCGCGCCCCGAAGGCGACCAAGCGCGCCGCCAAGGCGACCAAGAACGCCAAGACCGCCAAGCGCCGCGCCAAGTCGACGCGCCGCACGACTCGCAAAACCCGCACTACGCGCCCCGCAGCGAAGACCGCAGCGGCTGGCGGCAATGAAAGGATCAACGACATGAACTTCGATTCCAACAACTGGTTCGCCGGATTCGGCGCGATGCCGTCCACTCCCTTCCAGTCGATGTTCGCCGATGCCGGCGAGCGCGGCCAGGAAGCCGTGCGCCGTTCGCAGAAGGCGACCGAAGAGTTCGCCGCGATGACCCGCGCCAATGTCGAAGCGATGGTCAACGCCGGCAAGATCGCCGCCGAGGGCGCGCGCTCGATCGGCCAGGACGCCGTCGACAGCGGCCGCGAAGGCGTCGAGCAGGTCGCCGAGACCGTCCGCTCGCTCGCCGAGGCGAAGTCGCCGACCGAATATGTGCAGCTCCAGACGGAGTTCGTCCGCGCATCGTTCGACCGCGCCGTGTCCGAAAGCTCGCGGATGACCGAATCGATGGTCAAGCTCGCCGGCGAGGCCTTCCGGCCGCTGTCGAACCGCGCCAGCGTCAACGCCGAGCGGCTCAATAAATTCGTTGCCTGACCCTCTCCCCTCCTAGTTCAGGCAATGTCGACGGCCGCCCCTCCCCGGGCGGCCGTCTTTTTTTGGGCCATAGCTGCCCAAGCCGGGTTGCAGCGCGTTTGCAGCTTGCGATATTTAGGCGCGGTATGATCATGGTCTGGACGATGAACGGCGATGAGCCCGATGAGGGCGGCGGTGGCGGCGGCATCGATGTCGGCGACGCAGACACCGGCGTCGCGACTCGCACGCGCCCGCGCACCAAGAAGCCGTCCAACTACAAGGTGCTGATGCTTAACGACGATTATACGCCGATGGAATTCGTCGTGCTCGTCCTGCAGCGCTTTTTCACGATGGGGATCGAGGACGCGACCCGGGTGATGCTGCAGGTTCACCAGCAGGGCATCGCGGTGTGCGGCGTTTTCACCTACGAAGTCGCCGAGACCAAGATTTCGCAAGTGATCGATTTCGCCCGCGAGAACCAGCACCCGCTGCAATGCACGCTGGAGAAGGCGTAGTTTCGAATCGTCCTTGCGACCCCGGCGGAAGGCGGGGGGAAGCAATCCAGCGGCGCAGGGATTGCCGCGTCGCTCCGCTCCTCGCAATGACGCGTCCTTGTCACCCGGCGCTCACTCGCTAAAGCGCGGCGATGGACAGTATCAGCATTCAGGGCGGCAAGCGGCTCGAAGGCCGGATCCCGATCTCCGGGGCCAAGAACGCGGCGCTGGCGCTGCTTCCCTGCGCGCTGCTTACCGACGAGCCGCTGACCCTGGCGAACCTGCCGCGCCTCGCCGATGTCGACAGCTTCGGCCATCTCCTCAACCAGCTTGGCGTCTCGACCAAGGTCGAGGGCGTCAAGCGCGGCGAGTTCGGACGGCGAATGACCCTCCAGGCGCACGAGATCGCCTCGACCGTCGCGCCTTACGACATGGTCCGCAAGATGCGCGCCTCGGTGCTGGTGCTGGGGCCGATGCTGGCCCGCGCCGGCGACGCGACGGTCAGCCTTCCCGGTGGTTGCGCGATCGGCGACCGGCCAATCGACCTGCATTTGAAGGCGCTCGAATCTCTCGGCGCCGAGATCGAGCTTGCTGCCGGCTATGTGAAGGCGACCGCGCCCAGGGGCCGAATCTCCGGTGGCGAATACAGCTTCCCGATGGTGTCGGTCGGAGCGACCGAAAATGCGCTGATGGCGGCGGTGCTGGCGAGCGGCAAAAGCGAGCTGTTCAACGCCGCCCGCGAGCCGGAGATCGTCGATCTTTGCAACCTGCTGGCGGCGATGGGCGCCAGAATCGAAGGCATCGGCTCGGCCCATCTCGTCATCGACGGGGTCGAAGGGCTGCACGGCGCCACCTATGAGGTGATGCCCGACAGGATCGAGGCCGGCAGCTACGCCTGCGCCGCCGGGATTACCGGCGGCTCGATCGAGCTGATTGGCGCCCGGCCGGGCGACATGCTGGCGATCACCAACGCGCTCGCCCAGGCCGGGCTGATGATCGAGTTTCGCGACGACGGCATCAAGGTCAGCGCCGAGGGACCGCTGAAGCCGCTGGCACTGTCGACCGCTCCCTTCCCGGGCTTCCCGACCGACATGCAGGCGCAATTCATGGCGATGCTGTGCTTTGCCGACGGCGAAAGCTTCCTTGAGGAGACGATCTTCGAGAACCGCTACATGCACGTTCCTGAGCTTCGCCGGATGGGGGCGGAGATCGACATCCACGGCCGCTCGGCGATCGTCCACGGCACTGGGCAGCTGACCGGCGCCAGCGTCATGGCGACCGATCTTCGCGCCTCGATGAGCCTGGTGCTCGCCGGCCTCGCCGCCCAGGGCGAGACCGAGGTGCTGCGGGTCTATCACCTCGACCGTGGCTACGAGCGGCTGGAGGAAAAGCTGTCGGCGGTCGGAGCGACGATCGAGCGGCGCTCGAGCGGTTAAGTAGCATGACATGGCAATGATGCTGGAATGCGACGGAGCGCAGCATATTCCAGCGGCTCTGTCGGCCGGCGAATTGCGGAATCTAAAGTGCGCCTTGGCCCCCCAGGATGTGGGATTGGCGGGCAAGCGAATCAGGGATGTCGCTCCAATTTCGCGCTGGATCAATGTTCAGGGGCCGATTGGATCGGTCGCCGCGACGGTGCTCGGCCCAAACGCCAAGACTGTCCGAGCTATCCTTTTCGACAAGAACGAAAGCGCCAACTGGACTCTCGGTTGGCATCAAGATCGGACAATTGCCGTTGCGCGCCGCCACACCATGCCGGGCTTCGGCTCTTGGACCGTAAAGGACGGGATCTCGCATGTGGAGCCGCCCTTCGAGATCATCGAGCGCATGGTTACGCTTCGCGTCCATCTCGATGACGTCGGAATGGACAATGCTCCCTTGCTCGTGAGTCCTGCAACGCATCGTCTTGGCAAACTTGCCGAAGCATCGATTGGTTCTGTGGTCGAGCGGCATGGGAATTTCACATGCCTCGCCGATGCGGGCGACATCTGGCTTTACCGCACTGCAATCTTGCACGCATCGGGACGATCCACGGCAAACGGCCGAAGGCGAGTGCTACAACTGGATTATAGTTCAGACGAATTGCCCGACCCGCTGCAATGGCAGCTTTCGAGCTAGCAATTCAGTCGGCCGACGTCAGCTGCCGCTCGCCATTGAGCTTGTGGACGCGCCCGTGCTTCATCACGAAGCCGACATTCTCCAGCAATCGGACATCCTGGGTCGGATCGCCGGCGACGGCGATGATGTCGGCGTCCTTGCCGGCTTCGATCGTGCCGATCCGGTTCGAGAGGCCGAGCAGCTCGGCGGCATCGACGGTCGCCGAGCGGATCGCCGCCGCCGGCGCCATGCCGTTTTTGATCATCAGCGCGAACTCCTCGGCGTTGCGGCCGTGCGGACTGACCCCGCTGTCGGTGCCGAAGGCGATCTTGACGCCTTCGCGAATGGCGCGGGCGAAGCTCAGTTCGGCATTGCCGACGGCGGCCAGAGTCTTGTCCATCTGGGCCGGGGTCAGCGCCCCGCGCCGCCCGTCGGCGAGCGCTGCGGCGGGGGCCAGCAGGGTCGGGACATAATAAGCGCCGGTCCGGCGATAGAGCGCGAAAGTCTCGTCGTCGGTGAAGGTGCCATGCTCGATCGAATGGACGCCGGCGCGAAGCGCGGCATTGATGCCGTCGACGCCATGGGCGTGGGCGGCGACCTTGCGGTCGAACATCGCTGCGGTTTCGACCACCGCGCGCATCTCGTCGTCCATCATCTGCTTGTTCAGGCCGCCGGCGACATTGCTCAGCACGCCGCCGGTGGCGGTGATCTTGATGACATCGGCGCCGGCGCCGATTTGCTCGCGGACCGCGCGCCGGCAATCTTCGGGACCGTCGCACAGATTGTTGACGATCGCCGCCGCTGCGCCCTGCCGGTTGAGCCCGTTGCGCGCGTCCGCATGGCCGCCGCTGCCCGAGATGCCGCGGCCGGCGGCCACGATGGTCGGCCCGGCCAACTGTCCCGCCTCGATCGCGTCGCGCAGCGTGGTGATCAGGCGCGGTTCGTTGCCGAGGTCGCGTACCGTGGTGAAGCCGGCCAGCAGCGTCTTTCGCGCGTTGATCAGGGCGGTATAGGCTTCGTCCTCATAATCGCGGGTCGGCGCCTGGAGGCGCGCCTGCAAGCGGTCGTCGAGACCGCGCATGTGGACATGGCTGTCGATCAGCCCGGGCAGCACTGTGGCCACACGAAGGTCGATAATGCGCGCGCCCGGAACCTCGGCGAAGCCGGGCCGAACCGCCTCGATCCGCCGCCCTCGGACGATGACGCTGGCGTTGCGCAGCGGCGTTTCGCCGGGCTCGGCGATCAGCGTTCCGGCATGAATCACGGTCAGCGCCTCGACCGGGGCGGCAGCATCCGGCGCCTGGGCGGTTGCTGCGGACGCGATGGCAAGGGCGGGTGCCGTGAAAAAGGCAAATCTCTTCATTTCTTCGCTCCCCCGATCTGGTGCCGCGGCAGCAAAGCCCGCGGCGGCGGCGAAGGCAAGCCCGCCAAGCGCGTCGCGCGCAAACGGCCCGCACCGGCCCGCCGCACTTTCGCTTGCCGCAACCCTTTGCCTTTGCCCGCCAAGCCGCTAGACGGGCGCCGCCAGCTTCCGTTCATCTGGGGTGGGGAAGGGAAGCCGCCGGCACGGTCCATTTTCAGTATCGAGGAACATTTGGCGCTTTCCCCGGACAGCAACGACTCTTTCACCCGCGAAGTCGACGAGAATCTTCGCCGCGATCAGATGCAGGATTTCGCCCGCACCTACGGCGTCTGGCTGGTCGCCGGCATTGTGCTGCTGCTGGCGGCGGTCGGCGGCTGGATTTACTGGCAGGATCAGCAGCGCCAGGAAACCGCGCGCCAGACCGAGGAACTGCACGCGGTGTTCGGCGACATTGCCGCCGGCCGGAACGACCAGGTGCCGCAACGCCTGGAAGGTCTGAAGGAAGCCCGCAACGATGTCGTCCGGGCCTCCGCGATCCTGACCCAGGCGGCGGTCGCGCTCGAGAACAACCAGCGCGATCAGGCGATCGCCGGCTATCGCGGGCTCGCCGCCGACGAAAGCATGCCCCAAATCTATCGCGACGCGGCGACCATCCGCGGCACGGCCGTCGAGTTCGACACGCTCGAGCCCGAGGCGGTCATCGCCCGGCTGCAGCCGCTCGCCCAGGCCGGCAACCCATGGTTCGGAAGCGCCGCCGAAATGACGGCGATGGCCTATCTTCGCCAGAACAAGACCGCCGAGGCGGGCCGTCTGTTCGCCGCGATTGCCGCCGATCGGCAGCTTCCCGAAACGCTTAGAAGCCGCGCGGTGCAGATCGCCGGCACGCTGGGAGTCGACGCCAGCGCGTCGCTGCCGGCCCCAGATCAGCAGGATTGAGGACGGATGAATTTGACCCATAGTAAAGTCGGTTTGACTATCGCAGTGGCGCTCGCCGCGAGCGGCTGCGGCCTGTTCAGAGGATCGAATCCGGGCACTCCGGTGGTCGGCGAACGAGTTGCCGTGCTTGTCACCGAAAGCGATGTTGCCGTCGATCCGGTGACCGCCGCGCTGCCGATGAGCCTGCCGGCGCCGGTGACCAACGGCGAATGGGCGCAATCCGGCGGCAATGCGTCGAAATCGATGGGCCATGTCGCGCTCGGGGCCGATCTGGCGCGCGCCTACAGCATCTCGATCGGCCAGGGCGCCAGTGTCCGCGGCGGGCTCGCCTCGGCGCCCGTCGTCGCCGAAGGACGGGTATTCACCATCGACACCACCGCCACCGTGCGCGCCTTCGATGCGCAGACCGGATCGCAGGTCTGGGCGACCAGGTTCGGCACCGATGAAGGTAACGCCGCATCGATGTTCGGCGGCGGGGTCGCTTATGCGGGCGGCCGAATTTACGCCACCAACGGCGTCGGATTCACTGCCGCGCTGGCCGCGTCCAACGGCGGAATCATCTGGCAGGTCCGCCCCGGCGGCCCGCTGCGCGGCGCCCCGACGATCGCCGGCGACGCGGTCTATGTGATGAGCCAGGACAATCAGCTCTATTCGCTCAAGACGGCCGATGGCGAGCTCAACTGGTCGAACGCCGCCGCGCTTGAAATCGCCGGCGTGTTCGGGACGGCGGCGCCCGCCTTCGCTCAGGGCACGGTCGTCGCCGGCTTTTCGTCGGGCGAATTGAACGCCTATCGCTACGAGAACGGGCGGCTCGTCTGGCAGGACGCGCTGCAGCGCACGACCATCCGCACCAGCGTCTCGTCCCTGGCCGACATCGATGCCGATCCGGTGATCGACAGCGGCCAGGTGATCGCGCTCGGACAGGGCGGCCGAATGGTCGCGCTCGAACTGATCAGCGGCCAGCGGATGTGGGAACTCAACATCGCCGGAATCTCGACCCCGGCGGTCGCCGGCGAGTGGGTGTTCACAGTCACCGACGATGCCAAGCTGCTCGCCGTCTATCGGTCGACCGGCAAGGTCCGCTGGATGACCCAGCTGCCGCGCTTCCGCAGGGAAAGGGCGAGGAGCGGGCAGATCAACTATAAGGGGCCGGTGCTCGCCGGCGGCCGGTTGATCTTGGCCAGCAGCGAGGGCGCGATGATCGTCGCCGACCCGCAGACCGGAGCGGTGCTGTCGCAGACCGACATCGGCGCCGGTGTCAGCCTGCCGCCGGTGGTCGCCAACGCGACGCTCTACATCCTTGACGACGACGGCCGCCTGCACGCCTTCCGCTAATCGGCCTGCAGCCGAGTTGACCGTCTGCCAAGTCGCGGGCAGGGCGAGTCTATGCCGCAACCCATCGTCGCGATCGTCGGCCGCCCCAATGTCGGCAAATCGACGCTGTTCAACCGCCTGGTCGGCAAGCGGCTGGCGCTGGTCGACGACCGGCCGGGGGTCACCCGCGACCGGCGCGAAGGCGACGCGGTGCTGCTCGGGCTCGAATTTAGGGTGGTCGACACCGCCGGCTATGAGGACGAGGATCCGGCCAGCCTGCCGGGGCGGATGCGCACCCAGACCGAGGCCGCGGTGCGCGAGGCCGATGTCGCGCTGTTCCTGATCGACGCCCGCGAAGGCCTGACCCCGCTCGACGAGGAGATCGCCCGCTGGCTTCGGGTCGGCGATACGCCGGTGATCGTCGCCGCCAACAAGGCCGAAGGCCGCGGCGGCGAGGCCGGCCGGCTGGAAGCCTATGCGCTCGGGCTCGGCGATCCCCTGGCGATCAGCGCCGAGCATGGCGAAGGGGTCGTCGACCTGTTCGAAGCGCTGCGGCCGTTCATCGAGCCGCAAAAGGCGGAACCTCCCGCGCAGGCCGGAGAAGAGGAGGACGCTGGGCCGCTCAAGCTGGCGATCGTCGGCCGGCCCAACGCCGGCAAGTCGACCCTGGTCAACCGGATGATCGGCGAGGATCGGATGATCACCGGGCCGGAGGCCGGCATCACCCGCGATTCGATCAGCCTCGACTGGGAATGGCGCGGCCGGTCGGTTCGCCTTGTCGATACCGCCGGCCTGAGGAAGCGGGCGAAGGTCGACGACAAGCTCGAGCGCCTGTCGGTCGCCGACGCCCGCCGCGCCATCGACCATGCCGAAGTGGTGGTGCTGCTGCTCGACGCCACCCGCGGCCTCGAAGTGCAGGACCTCAAGATCGCCGACCAGGTGGTCGAGGAGGGGCGGGCGCTGGTCGTCGCGCTCAACAAATGGGATGTCGCCGAAAATGCGTCGTCGCTGTTCAACGGAGTCAAGGCGGCGCTCGAAGACGGGCTGGCGCAGCTTCCCGGAGTGCCGCTGCTGACCGTATCGGGGGCGACCGGCAAGGGCGTCGACCAGCTGCTAGGCGCCGCCTTCGAGCTTCGCGACGCCTGGTCGCGGCGGATTTCGACCGGCGAGCTCAACCGCTGGTTCGAAGCTGCAATCGAAGCCAACCCGCCGCCCGCGCCCGGCGGCAAGCGGATCAAGCTTCGCTACATCACCCAGGTCAAGGCGCGACCGCCGAGCTTTGTCGCCTTCGGGACCAGGGTCGACCAACTGCCGGAAAGCTATCGCCGCTATCTGCTCAATGCGATGCGGCGCGACTTGAAGCTCGGCCCGGTGCCGCTGCGGCTGACGCTTCGGGCGCCGAAAAATCCCTTCGGGACCGAGCGCCGCTAAGCTTGTCTTTACCCTTTTGGCGCTAATCCGGACCGGTGAGGACCATGACCGGGCAATCCGGTCGCTCGAGGAGTGAGCGGGCAGTGAGCGACGAAGATCTGGAAATCGTCGACTGGGCGCATTTCGAAAAGTCCCGCGCCGATCTCGGCCCGGGCTTCATCCGGATTCTCAGCTATTTTCGCGAGGACGGGACCAAATCGGTCGCCCGGATCGAACAGGCGATGCGCGACCAGGACACGGCCGGACTGGTGATCCCGGCGCACACCCTCAAGGGCGAGGCGCGGCAATTCGGCGCCGAGCCGCTGGCGGCGATCGCCGAGCTGATCGAGTCGAGCGCCCGCTTTTGCATCGAATCCCACCGCTTTCCCGACGAGCTGATCAAGGACGTCGTCGAGCTTCGACAATTGTTCGAGCGCACCGTCGCGCTGTTCGACAAGGCGACCAATCCGCTTTTGACGCGCACGCCGCAGCAAGGCGGATTCGGCCGCAAGGCCGCCAATCAGGATTTCGGCCGACTCTAAACCGACCGACCCGGGCTCAAGGCCGGGGTGACGCCAGTGCCGGCTTCCTGCCCAGAGGCTGCACCTCCCAGCGCGCCAGGCTGCGCCACAGCCATTCCAGCGGGCCATAGGCGAAGCGGTCGAGCCAGGGCTTCGACCAAGCCAGCATCAGCGCCCACATGGCGATCACCACCAGCCACAGCTCGATCCGGGTAAGCGTGCCGTAAAGGCCGAGGCCCCAGCCGTAGAAGACTCCGGTCATGACGATGCTGGTGCCCAGATAGTTGGTGAAGGCGGCCCGGCCGGCGGCGGCAATGCGGTCGACCAGCCAGCCGCCGTTGCGGGTCAGCAGGATGATCAGCGCCGCGTAGGCCAGCACCATGAACGGCCTGAACGGCACGGTGCCGGCCATGACGGCGGCCATCACCATCGGAACGCTGTAGCCGTCGCTGTCCAGCGCCCAGGCGAGCAGCACATAAACCGGAACCGCGATTGCCAGGCCGACCAGCACCACCTTGCGATAGCGCGCAATGTCCCATTGGCCGGTGATGAAGCCGGTCTTCAAAGCGGCCATTCCGAACAGGAAATATGCGAGAGTTTCCCAGCCGAACATGCCGAGGCCGATGATCGGGGCGAACGCATGTTGGCTCATCTGGTATTGGATCAGTTCCCCATAAGGACCGCGGAACAGGGCCAGCTTCTCCATCAGCGGCTGACCGGTGAGAATGCCGAAGCCGCGCTCCATCTCCTGCCATTGTTCGACCAATTCGGCCGGCGCGCCGGGGGCCGCTGCGGCATGCTGGAGGTAGAAGGTCCCCGCTGCCATGCCGGCGAAGATCAAAAATTGCAGGACAAGAAAAGCGATGCCCCAGCGAATCAGCGCGCGCGGATCCTTTCGCCGGAACAGCCAGGCGATCATGCCGACCATCGCGTAAAGCGCGAGAATGTCGCCGAACCAGATGAAATAGAGATGGATCAAGCCGATCAGCAGCAGCCACGCCATGCGCCGGAAATGGACCGATCCCGGCTTCTCGCCCTTGGCTTGGGCCCGCTCGATGACGAGCAGCATCGACGCCCCGAACAGGAAGGAGAAAAGCCCCCGCATCTTGCCGTCGATGAAGATGAAGCTGAACAGCCATGTGGCATAATCGGCGATGCTCTCCGTGCCGTAGGCCATCGGGTTCATATAGGCCTGAAACGGCATCGAAAAGGCGACGATGTTCATCGCCAATATGCCCATCACCGCGACTCCGCGGACGATGTCGAGCATGGCGATGCGTGGCGGCGCTGCCGTGGTTGCGGTCATCGTGACGTCCCCCTTGACCGCCCCTTACAGTCATTCCCGCGAAAGCGGGAATCCCGCTGGCTTGCGGCTATAGCAATCGCAACGGAAGCGGAGTTCCCGCATGCGCGGGAATGACGAAAAGAAGGCTCAGTCCTCGGCCGGCTCCGACTGCAGCTGGGTGTAGTTCTGGATGCCCATCGCGGCGATTAGCTCGATCTGCTGCTCGAGCGTGTCGACATGCTCCTCCTCATTGTCGAGAATCTCGACCAAAAGGTCGCGCGACGCATAGTCGCGCACCGTCTCGCAATGGGCGATCGCGTCCTTGAGCTGGGCCACCGCCTCGATCTCGAGCTCGAGGTCGGAGCTAAGTATCTCCTCGATCGTCTCGCCGATCCGCAGCCGGCCGAGCATCTGGAAGTTGGGCAGGCCCTCGAGAAACAGGATGCGCTCGGCGAGCTTGTCGGCATGTTTCATCTCGTCGATCGATTCGGCGCGCTCGAACGCCGCCAGCCGCTTCAGCCCCTTGTTGTCGAGCAGCCGGTAATGGAGCCAATATTGATTGGTCGCGGTCAGCTCGTTCTTGAGCGACGTGTTGAGATGCTCGATGACCTTCGGGTCGCCCTTCATGCCGTCCTCCTGTCGAGGCTCGACATTAGCGCATCGGGCGGGTCAGGGAAAGCGTAAAATCGGCGGAAATCCGCCAAAAACCTTGCAGTTGCTACGCAGTCGCACGCTCGGCTTCGATGATCGCTGTTGCGAATGGCAGGCATTGCCCGCAGCGCGGCTTGCGGCCGATCGCGCGATACACCGAATTGGCGCAGGCCGCGCCCTCGCGCGCCGCCTTGCGCACATCGGATTCGCGAATCGCGTTACAGATGCAAACGACCATGGAAGGTGATATAGTCGATAATGCGAGGCGTTCGCAACAAATAATGATCAGAGCTTGCTGCTGATCTGGTCGAGCGGTTTTTTCCTCAAGGCATGTTCGGGGACGACGGCATCCGCGGCGGGCAGGCCGGCGACGATAATCATCATCGGTTTTTCGTCGGCCGGGCGGCCGCAAATGTCGCGCAGGAATCCCATCGGCGAGGGCGTGTGGGTCAGCGTCGCCAGCCCTGCCCGGTGCAGCGTCGCGAGCAGGAATCCGCAGGCGATGCCGACGCTCTCGGCAACATAATAGTTGGTCTTCCTGTCGCCCGGCTCGATCCCGCCGCGGCGCTGGCCGAAGGCGACGATATGCCACGGCGCGGCGTCGAGGTAGCTCTTGTCCTCGTCGGTCCCGAGCGGTGCCAGCGCTTCCAGCCATTCCTGCCCCGCCTTGCCGGCGTAGAATTCCCGTTCCTCCTTTTCCGCCGCGAGCCGAATGCGATGCTTGAGCTCGGACGAGGAGACGACCGCGAAGTGCCACGGCTGGTGGTTGGCGCCCGAAGGCGCGCTGCCGGCGGCGAGAATCGCCTCCTCGATGACCGCGCGCGGCACGGGCGCGTCCGAGAACATCCGGCAGCTTCGCCGCGTCGCCAGCTCCTCCCGGAACGCCCGCGCCCGCGCGATCCGCTCGTCGTCGCTGAGGTCGGGAAGCTCGGTGTAGGGGACGGTTGGCACTTTCTTCATCGATTTTCTTTCCGGATTACCAGCTTCAGGCCCGACCAGATTTCATCGACCGCGCAGACCTTGATATCGACCAGACCCATCGGCAGGGCGACCTCGCGGATGGTATCTTCGGTGATGTCGGTCGCGACCCCGGATGCCTTTTTCGGCCAGCTGACCCAGATGAAGCCGGCGGGTGGCAGCAGCGGAAGGAGCGTGTCGAGCTTGTTCGCCATTTTCGCGCGCTCGGTGACAAAGATGTGCGCCGCGTCGATCGGAGCCTCCGGCGCCGCCAACAGGTTCAGCGCCGGCCCCTCGGCCGCGATCTCCTCGCGCACGCTTTCGGGCATTTTGTCCCACCAGGTGCGAAGCCCATCCTTCAGCGACAGCTTCTTCGCCAGCGGCGTACTTGAATAGCCGGCGGTCATTCGGCCTACGCCAGCGCCGCGTCGGCGCCCATCAGCCGGGGGAAGAACCCCTCGTGCGCGGCGCGGAGGTCGGCGAGGGGGATCACGCCAAAGTTCACGAGCTCCGGGCCGTCGCCGATGCAGATGTCATCGCCCCCGCAAATTCCAAGCCAAGCAGTCGCCAAGCCGGCCTCTTTCGCGCGATCGATAATTCGATAATCTTCGGGGTCTGCAACCGCCACGATGTACCGACCTTGATCCTCACCGAACATGGCACCTGTAAGGCCAGTAACGTCGGTCCAATCCGGCACGATATCCGCGCCCATTCCGCCTGCCAGCGCCATTTCTGCGACCGCCACCAGCAGTCCTCCATCGGAGATATCGTGGACCGCCGTGGCAAGCCCTTCCGCTATGGCCCAACGGACAACCTCGCCTACTTTCTGCTCGGCTTCCAGGTCGATCTTCGGAGGTGGACCATCACTTCGACCAGCAATTTCGCGGAGCCACAGCGATTGCCCTAGGACATCATTTTTCTTGGTCGCGCCGATCAGCCAGAGATGCTGACCATCCTGCTTGAACCCGATCGTCGCGCTCTTCTCCCAATCCTCCAGCAAACCCACTCCTCCGATCGCGGGGGTGGGGAGGATCGCCTGGCTTGAGCCGTCGTCGGCCTTGGTCTCGTTGTAGAGCGAGACATTTCCCGACACGATCGGGAAGTCCAATGCCCGGCAGGCCTCGGCCATGCCTTCCAGGCAGCCGACGATCTGGCCCATGATCTCGGGCCGCTGGGGGTTGCCGAAGTTGAGGCAGTTGGTGATCGCCAGCGGCCTCGCGCCGACCGCGCACAAATTGCGATAGGCTTCGGCGACCGCTTGCTTGCCGCCCTCATAGGGGTCGGCGAAGCAATAGCGCGGCGTGCAGTCGGTGGTCATCGCCAGCGCTTTTCGGGTGCCATGGACCCGCACCACCGCCGCGTCGCCGCCGGGCCGCTGGACGGTATTGGCGCCGACCTGGCTGTCATATTGCTCCCACACCCAGCGCCGCGAGGCGAGCGCGGGCGAGGCCATCAGCTTCAACAGATCGGCGGCGATGTCGGTCGATTCGGGAATGTCGGCCAGCGGCGCCGGCGGCACGGTCTTCACAAAGGGCCGCTCGTACAGCGGTGCCTCGTCGGCCAGCGGACCCAAGGGAATGTCGGCGACCGTCTCGCCGTTCCACACCAGCTCCATCCGCCCGCTGTCGGTGACCTCGCCGATCACCGCGAAATCCAATTCCCATTTCTCGAAAATCGCCTGCGCCTCGTCCTCGCGGCCGGGCTTCAAGACCATCAGCATCCGCTCCTGCGATTCCGACAGCATCATCTCATAGGGAGTCATCCCTTCTTCGCGGCACGGCACCTTGTTCATGTCGAGGCGGATGCCGACGCCGCCCTTCGACGCCATCTCGACCGACGACGAGGTCAGGCCGGCGGCGCCCATGTCCTGGATGGCGACGATCGCGTCCGACGCCATCAGCTCGAGGCAGGCCTCGATCAGCAACTTCTCGGTGAACGGGTCGCCGACCTGGACCGTCGGGCGCTTCTCTTCCGAATCTTCGGAGAAGTCGGCGGATGCCATGGTCGCGCCGTGGATCCCGTCGCGGCCGGTCTTGGAGCCGACATAGACCACGGAATTGCCGATGCCGGCCGCGGCCGAATAGAATATCTTGTCGGCGCGGGCGACGCCGACGGTCATCGCGTTGACCAAAATGTTGCCGTTGTAGCTGGCGTCGAAATTGACCTCGCCGCCGACGGTCGGAACGCCGACGCAATTGCCATAGCCGCCGATGCCGTGGACCACTCCGGCGACCAGATGCCGAGTCTTGGGATGGTCGGGGCTTCCGAACCGCAATGCGTTGAGATTGGCGATCGGCCGCGCGCCCATCGTGAACACGTCGCGCAATATGCCGCCGACTCCGGTCGCCGCGCCCTGGTAAGGCTCGATGTAGCTCGGGTGGTTGTGGCTCTCCATCTTGAAGATCGCTGCGTCCCCGTCGCCGATGTCGATGACGCCGGCATTCTCGCCCGGGCCGCAGATCACCCACGGCGCTTCGGTCGGCAGTTTCTTCAAATGGACGCGCGAGCTTTTGTAGCTGCAATGCTCGGACCACATCACCGAAAAGATGCCGAGCTCGACGAGGTTCGGCTCGCGCCCGAGCGATTTCAGGATGCGCTGATATTCCTGCTCGCTTAAGCCGTGCTCGGCGACGATTTGGGGGGTGATCTTATTGCTCATGGCGCGCCCGTAGCGACCCCGGCCCAGCGCGCCAAGACAAGCCTGACCCGCAGTCTGGTCCGAAGCCCGCTTGCATTGCCGCGCGCGCGAGCGGATTCTGCGCTCCCCGACTCAGGCAGGAGACAGGCAATGGGCGTCAAAACGATTCCCGACGGCTATCACAGCGTCACCCCCTACATCACCGTCGACGATGCGGCGGCGGCGATCGACTATTACGTAACGGCGTTCGGCGCGCACGAAGTGATGCGTGCGCCGATGGGCGAGAACAAGATCGGACATGCGGAGATCAGGATCGGCGATTCGCACGTGATGCTCTCCGACGAATTTCCCGACCGCGGCGCCCGCGGGCCCAAGTCGCTCGGCGGCGTCGCATCGAGCCTGATGATCTATGTCGATGATGTCGACGCGACTTTTCAACGCGCGCTCGATGCCGGCGCCAGGGTCGACGGCGACAATGCGGTCAAGGATCAGTTCTACGGCGACCGTTCGGGGACGCTGATCGACCCGTTCGGCCATAAATGGACGATCGCCACCCATGTCGAGGACGTGCCCGAGGAGGAAATGGAGCGGCGCATGGCGGCGCTGATGGCCGAAGCGCAGCCGGGCTGATGCGACGAAAGGCGGAGTCCCTCCTAAAGAGGCTCCGCGGCTATTCGCGTCTCAGGTGTGGCAGCTACGCTCGCCGGCGTCCGGGGTGGCGATGGTGATCGTGGAACCGTCGGCAGTGCCCTCGAGCGCATAGCCATCGGCGGTCAGCGGTCCGCCGCGCTCGCCGGACTCGCCGGACTCGCCGGTCTCGTCGGGCTCGCCGGCCTCGGCGGCGCGCAGCCGCACCGGCGCGGTGCCTTGCTCGGCGCGGAATTGCGCCGACCCGTCGGCCAGCCAATCGATGTAGACAAGGCTGTTGTCCCCCCGGCAGCGATAGGTCTTGCTGGCCATGATCGCCGGCGGCAGCTCGACCGGACCGGCGTTGGCGAGGGCGTCGGCCATAGGGTCGTAGCGCTCGTTGGTCAGGGTGTGATCTTCCTGCTGGCAGCCGGCAAGCGCAGCGGCGGCCGCAATGGCGATGATCGTTACGGTGCGAGTCATGTTTGCGGTTTCGCGGGCGCGACGCCTTCCGTCAAGAGCGATGCTTGCATATCTTCGACGCCAGCCATAGCTTCGGCGAAGCATGGACGACGCCGGCAGCAGCGCACAGCGCATCCGCATCGGACTGACCGGCCTCGCCTTTGCCTTCCTGGTCGTGCTGTTGGGCTCGGTGATCAGCCGCTCGACCGGCGACGACAGCCGCGACCTGACCGCCGAGCGGATGGAAGCGCATGAGGTCGAGCCCGACGAGCCGCTGGCCAAGCTCGGAGTCGCTCCGGGCGGGGCCGAATCGGCGGACCGGGCCGATGAAAACCAACAGTGAGACCTGGCCGTTGGGTCATCATCTTGTTCGCGCTGGCGGGAATCGCGCTGTTGGCGGCGGCCCTGTTCGCCCTGGCGGCGCGCGGCGGGCCGCCGGCCGAACCACCGCGCGCCGGGGCTGAACGCCCGCGGCTGCTGCTTCTGACCAGCCTGCCGTTGATCTTTCCCGAGCGGTTCGGCCTTGACGGCGGCGGCTCGAAGGCGCTGGACGCGCTGGAGGCGCGCTACCAGGTGGTACCGATCGCGGTCGCCGACGCAGGGTCGCTTCGGCAGGGCGATCTGCTGCTGATGGCGCATCCGCTGGCCCAGCCGGCCGAAGTGCTGGTCGCGCTCGACCGCTGGGTCCGCGGCGGCGGCCATGTTTTGCTGCTCGCCGACCCCAAGCTCGACTGGCCGAGCGAGCGGCCGCTCGGCGATTTGCACCGGCCGCCGCCCTCGTTCGCCGACACCGGACTGCTCGGCCATTGGGGCCTGCGGCTCGATTCGCCGAGTGAGCCGGGACCGCAGACAAGGGCGCTTGGCGAGCGGCGAATCCTGACTTCGTCACCGGGCGAGCTTTACGGCGACTGCGCGATCGGCGGCGACCGGATGGTCGCGCGCTGCGCCATCGGCGAGGGCGCCGTGACGGTGGTCGCCGACGCCGATTTCCTCAACGTCGACCAGCTCGACGGGCCGACCGGGAACAATCTCGACGCGCTGATTGCCGAACTTGCGAGACTCGAAGCGGGTGATTCGTCCGAGTCGCGCCGCCAACAGACTTATCCACAGTAGTCGGCGCCTAGAACAGGAGAAGAACGGCGGGCGACTGTGAGGCAAAAAAGTCGCGGAAATCCGCCTTTCGGCACAAAATCCCACGAAATGGCATCAAAAACCATTGTATCCCCTAGGCGCTTGAGTTACCAACACTGGCTGTAGCGCGGGGGCTGACCCAATCACCATGAAATGGCGAGGGACGCGCGGCGATGCCGCGCACCCACGATCGGTGAAGCTCGCGCTGCGAACGGGGAGTGATCGTGGCGCTAGAGCATCTGTTTCAGGGCAGCGCACTCAACGCGGTGGACGCGAAGGGCCGCGTCTCCGTGCCCGCTTTCCTGCGCTCGGTGATCGAGCGCCGCGGCGATGCCCGGACGATCGTCATCGCCAGCCATGAAACCTTCCCCGCGCTGAGCGCCTATGATCCCGCTTTTGCGGCGCTGAAGCACGCCAAGCTCGAGCGGTTGCTCGAGAAGGAAGAGACCGGCGCCGACGCGCAACTGGACTATCAGCAGCGTAATCTGATGGCCTTCGCCGCCACCGAGGAAGTGCCCTACGACAGCAGCGGCCGGATCGTCCTGCCGACGATGATGCGCCGCAAGGGCAAAATCGAGGAGCTGGCGCTGTTCCTCGGCGCCGGCGAGACCTTCCAGATCTGGAACCCGGCGCTGTTCCTCGATCATCCAGGCGTGCCCGAAGACCTCAAGGACATCGCCCGCTTCCGGCTCGACGAGAGGGGAGCGAGCGCATGACCGCAGCCCCTGCCTCTCGCCAGCCCCATGTTCCGGTATTGATCGACGCCGTCGTCGAAGCGCTCGCCATTGCCCCTGGCGATACGCTGGTCGACGGGACCTTCGGAGCCGGCGGCTATACGCGCGCCATTCTCCTTGCGGGGGCGGGACGAGTGATCGGTTTCGACCGCGATCCGGATGCGATCGCGCAAGGGCCGTCGCTCGTCCCGGACTCCCGGCTGACCCTCGTCGAGGAGCGTTTCTCGCAGATGGACCGGGTGCTTGCGGAGCGCGGCATCGGTCCGGTCGACGCCATCGCGCTCGATATCGGCGTCTCCTCGATGCAATTGGAACGAGCGGACCGCGGCTTTTCCTTCCTGGCCGACGGTCCGCTCGATATGCGGATGAGCCGTACCGGGCCGACCGCCGCCGACTTCGTCAA
>CAYUWJ010000011.1:0-2984 GCA_964448315.1 uncultured Sphingomonas sp.
TGCTCGCGCTCGGCCGACAGGCCGTCGACCAGCAGCGCGAAATCGAGTTCGTCGCCCTGGGTGCCGATCCGCTTGCTGTCGGCGGCAAGCGTTTCGAGTTGGTCGTCGAAAATCTGGCTGGTGTCGTGGAGCAGCCGGCCGATCAGCGTCGACTTGCCGTCGTCGACGCTGCCGCAGGTGATGAAGCGCAGCAGCTCCTTCGCTTCGTGACGCGCCAGCCAGGCGCCGACGTCGCTGGCGATCAGTTCCCGGTCGCGGTCGAGCGGGCGGCTCATCAAAAATAGCCCTCCTGCTTCTTCTTCTCCATGCCGGCGCCGCCGCCGTCGCGGTCGATCGCCCGGCCCTGCCGTTCCGACGTCGTCGTCAGCAGCATTTCGGCGACTACTTCTTCGACGTCTCCGGCATTGCTCTCGACGGCACCGGTCAGCGGATAGCAGCCAAGCGTCCGGAAGCGCACGCGGCGCATTTGCGGAGTCTCGCCGTTGAGCGGAAAGCGGTCGTCGTCGACCATCAGGATCAGCCCGTCGCGTATCACCGTCGGGCGCTCGGCGGCGAAGTAGAGCGGCACGATCTCGATCCGTTCCCTCAATATATATTGCCAGACGTCGAGCTCGGTCCAGTTCGACAGCGGGAAGACGCGGACGCTTTCGCCGCGGTTCTTGCGGGCATTGTATAGCGACCAGAGCTCGGGGCGCTGGCGCTTCGGGTCCCATATGTGGCTGGCGCTGCGGAAGCTGAATATCCGTTCCTTGGCCCGGCTCTTCTCCTCGTCGCGCCGGGCGCCGCCGAATGCAGCATCGAAGCCATGCGCGTCGAGCGCCTGGCGCAGCCCTTGCGTCTTCCAGATGTCAGTGTGCGCCGGGCCATGGTCGAACGGATTGATGCCCTGCCGCTCGGCCTCCTGGTTGATGTGGACGATCAGCTCGACGCCGGGCTGCGCTGCGACCTTGTCGCGAAGCGCGTACATCTCGCGAAACTTCCAGGTCGTGTCGACGTGGAGCAGCGGGAACGGCAGCGGCGCCGGGAAGAAGGCCTTTCTGGCTAGGTGCAGCATCACCGCCGAATCCTTGCCGATCGAATAGAGCATCGCCGGCCGCGCCGTCTCGGCGACGGTCTCCCGAAGGATGTGGATGCTCTCGGCTTCGAGCCGATCGAGATGGGTCAGCGTCCGCATGGCGGCCTCATCGCCCAGCAGGGCGGCGAAGGAAATGGCTAATGCGACAATCATCGGCGCAACACAGGTGGCCAGCAGCGCCCGGCGGGCCTAAGAAGGACCCATCCCCGGGGAGCCGCTGCACGCGGCTGAGATCGGCTGCGAAGCCCGAGACCCGTCGAACCTGATCCGGCTGACACCGGCGGAGGGAGCGGAGCGCACGGCCAGTCCGCGGGACTGGCGAGCACTTCGCTCAGATTGAGTGGAGGAGCGCGCTATGGCCGAAACGAACGACATCCCCGCCTGGATCATCCTGTTTATGGGGCTCTACTCTCTCGCCGCGAGCATCGGCGAGTGGCGCACGCCCGGCCTGTGGGCGGCGATGCTCGAGGATTTCGAGCGCTCGGCCGGCCTGCGCTTCATCTCCGGCTTTTTCGTCCTGTCCCTCGGCGCCGCCATTTACATGGTGAACCCGTGGCGGCCGGACGACTGGCTTGCGGTGCTGGTCACCGTGCTCGGCGGGGTAATGGCGCTTGAAGGCGCGGTGATCCTGGCCATGGGCGACCGTTTGCTCGGTTTCGCGCGCTCGCTGATCGGCCGCGCCAGCCGCGGCTGGGCCATCTTCTCCGCCTTGCTCGGAGTCGCGCTGATCGCCGTCGCCGTCATCCGCCTCTAGCCATTTAGAAGGAACCACCATGGCCGATATTCCCGCGCGCACCGAGCTCGAGGTTACCACCGGGCCGATCCGCGGCAGCCGCAAGATTTTCGTCGGCCCGAACCGGGTGGCGATGCGCGCCGTCGATCTCGAGCCGAGCTCGGGCGAGCCGCCGGTCACGCTCTACGACACCTCGGGCCCATACACGGACCCCGACAGCCGAATCGACATCTTGGCCGGCCTGACCGAGTTGCGCGCCGCATGGATTCGCGCCCGCGGCGACGTCGAGGAAGTGGCGCAGCGCGAGGTGCGGCCGGAGGACAATGGCCAATTGGGCCCCGACCGCAGCGGCGGAGTCCAGCCCTTCCCCAACACTCGCAAGCGGGTGCTGCGCGCCCGGGGTGGCGCCAACGTCTCCCAGATGCACTACGCGCGGCGCGGCATCGTCACGCCGGAAATGGAATATGTCGCCGCCCGCGAGAATCTCGGGCGCGAGGCGGCCCTCGCCCAACCTCGCGACGGCGAGGATTTCGGCGCGGCGATCCCCGATTTCGTCACTCCCGAATTCGTCCGCGACGAAGTCGCGCGCGGCCGGGCCATCATCCCCAGCAACATCAACCACCCCGAGACCGAGCCGATGGCGATCGGCCGCAATTTCCTTGTCAAGATCAACGCCAACATCGGCAATTCGGCGGTCGCATCCGACGTCGTCGCCGAAGTCGACAAGATGGTCTGGGCGATCCGCTGGGGCGCCGACACGGTGATGGACCTGTCCACCGGCCGCAACATCCACGACACCCGCGAATGGATCGTCCGCAACAGCCCCGTCCCGATCGGCACCGTCCCCATCTACCAGGCGCTGGAGAAGGTCGGCGGCGTCGCCGAGGACCTCGATTGGGAGGTCTACCGCGACACGTTGATCGAGCAGGCCGAGCAGGGCGTCGACTATTTCACCATCCACGCCGGGGTGCGCCTGCCCTATGTGCCGATGACCGCCGACCGGGTCACCGGAATCGTCTCCAGAGGCGGGTCGATCATGGCGAAATGGTGCCTCGCCCATCACAAGGAGAGCTTCCTCTACGAACGCTTCGGCGAGATCTGCGAGATCATGAAGGCCTATGACATCGCCTTCAGCCTCGGCGACGGGTTGCGTCCCGGCTCGATCGCCGACGCCAA
>CAYUWJ010000012.1:0-11578 GCA_964448315.1 uncultured Sphingomonas sp.
GATCGCCCAGAGCATCGGGACACGGAACGTGATCGAGCCGCCCCACATGGTGGCGACCCAGCTGAAGATCTTGATGCCGGTGGGCACGGCGATCACCATCGAGGCCGCGGTGAAGTACATCGTGGTGTTCACGTCCATGCCGACCGTGAACATGTGATGGGCCCAGACGACGAAGCCGATGACGCCGATCGCCACCATCGCATAGGCCATGCCGAGATAGCCGAACACCGGCTTGCGGCTGAAGGTCGAAACGACCTGGCTGATCATGCCGAAGCCCGGCAGGATCAAGATGTAGACCTCGGGGTGGCCGAAGAACCAGAACAAATGCTGGTACAAAACCGGGTCGCCGCCGCCGGCCGCGTCGAAGAAGGTGGTGCCGAAATTGCGGTCGGTGAGCAGCATGGTGATCGCGCCGGCGAGCACCGGCAGCGCCAGCAGCAGCAGGAAAACGGTCACCAGGATCGACCAGACGAACAGCGGCATCTTGTGCAGCGTCATTCCCGGCGCGCGCATGTTGAAGATGGTGGTGATGAAGTTGATCGCGCCGAGGATCGAGCTGGCGCCGGCGAGGTGCAGCGAGAAGATCGCCATGTCGACTGCCGGCCCGCTCGAGCCCGACGTCGACAGCGGCGCATAGACCGTCCAGCCGGTCCCCGCGCCCAGGCCGGTGCCGCCCGAGACGAAGGCCGAGCCGAGCAGCAGGATGAAGGCCGGCACCAGCAGCCAGAAGCTGATGTTGTTCATCCGCGGGAAGGCCATGTCGGGGGCGCCGATCATCAGCGGCACGAACCAGTTGCCGAAGCCGCCGATCACCGCCGGCATCACCATGAAGAACACCATGATCAGCCCGTGGGCGGTGATCAGCACGTTCCAGTGGTGCGCCCATTCGTCGAAATTGGCGGTGCCGGGGCCGAGCGGCCAGCCCTGGTTGAGGATTTGTATGCCGGGCTCCATCAGCTCGGCGCGCATGATCCCTGATATCGCACCGCCGATGATCCCGGCGACGATCGCGAAGATCAGATAGAGCGTACCGATGTCCTTGTGATTGGTGGACATGAACCAGCGGGCGAAGAAGCCGGGCTTGTGGTCGGCGTCGTGATGCCCCTCGTGCGGCTCGTGCGCCTTTAGCGGAAGCGCGTCTGCGGTGGTGGCCATTATGCTCGGTTCCGTTCGATCAATTGGCTGCGGTGGCCGGCTCGGCGGCCGCGGGTTGCTGGCTGTTCGGCGCTTGCGCGACTTCCGCCGCCGACCCCGGGCTGGCAGGGGCCGAAACGCCGACCGGCGTGGCGATCGGTGCCGTTCCGGGCATCGTTCCGCCCTTGGATGCGACCCAGGCCGCGAATCTTTCCTCGGACACCACCTCGACGCCGATCGGCATATAGGCATGGCGGGCGCCGCACAGCTCGAAGCACTGGCCGAAATAAACGCCGGGACGATCGACCTTGCTCCAGGTTTCGTTGAGCTTGCCGGGGTTGGCGTCGATCTTGTCCCAGAAGGCCGGAACGCCGAAGCTGTGGATGACATCGCTGGCGGTGACGATGAACTTCACCACCTTGCCGGCCGGGATCACCAGCCGCTCGTCGACGGCGAGCAGCGGCGGGCCGTCGGCATCGGTCCGGAACCGCTCGCCCGGCGCGACGTCGCCTCGCTCTTTCAGCATGTTGGAGACGATTTCGAACTCGCCATGGTCGGGATATTGATAAGTCCAGTACCACTGGTTGCCGGTCACCTTGATGGTCAGGTCGGCGGGCGGAGGTGAATATTGCTTGCTTAAAAGCCGCATCGACGGAATCGCGATCGCCACCAGGATCAGCACCGGAACCAGCGTCCAGACGACTTCCAGCGCGGTGTTGTGCGTGGTTCGCGACGGGGTCGGGCTGGCGCCCCGGCGGTAGCGGACGATGGCGAAGCCGAGCAGCCCGAGGACGAACAGGCTGATGATCGCGCACAGCACCAGCAGCCAGTTGTTGTGGAAGTCGGCGGCGTATTGGCCGACGTCGGTGACTTGCTCCTGGATGCCCTTGAAACCCCTCGGCTGGCCGACTCCCGGCGACGGGGCGATGACCGGCAGGGCTTCGGCCCCCGGCGTTGCCGCGGCGGTCCCCGCTTGCGGCGGAGCAACGGCGGCCGTCGCGGCTGCGTTCTGCGGCGCTGCCGCCGCGGCCCGCGCAAGCCCGGCGGCGGCGAGGGCAATCGCCCATCCAATCAGTTTCATCTTCACCCCGGTGCCATGGGTAGGGACAGGAGGCGCCGGAGGACGCCCGCTAATTGCGCGGCCTTATAGGCGCGGCTTTTCCCTCCCTCAAGCGCCCTTTGGGGGTAGTGATCGGCGGTTGAAGCGCTTGCCGCGCGCGCCTATTCGGGTGGCTCTCGAATGCGCCTGGAAGGCCGGCATGACCGAAGACCAGATACTCGACGAATTCAGGGCGGCGGGCGCGCTTCTCGAGGGGCATTTCATCCTTTCCTCGGGCCTTCGCAGCCCGCGCTACTTGCAATGCGCCCGGCTGCTGATGGACCCGCGCCGGGCGGAACGGATTGCCAAAGCGCTCGCCGCACTTGTCCCCGCTCCGGTCAGGGAGGCGATCGATGTGGTCGTCTCGCCGGCGATGGGCGGCGTCATCATCGGCCATGAAATGGGCCGCGCGCTTGGGCGTCCGGCGATGTTCGTCGAGCGGCCCGAAGGCCGGTTCGAGCTTCGCCGCGGCTTCCGCATCGCGCCGGGCCAGAAGGTGCTGCTGGTCGAGGATGTCGTCACCACCGGCCTGTCGTCGCGCGAAGCGATCGCGGCGATCGGACGGTGCGGCGGCGAAGTGATCGCGGCGGCCGCGATCGTCGACCGCTCGGGCGGCGGCGCCGAGCTTGGCGTGCCCTTCACGCCGCTGATCCGGATCGACGTGCCGACCTATCCGGCCGACGCTCTGCCGCCGGAACTGGCGGCGGTGCCGGCGGTCAAGCCCGGGAGCCGGGCGGCAGCGTGAGCGCCGGTCGAGCTTCGGGCGGGCGGCTGCGCCTCGGCGTCAACATCGATCATGTTGCGACCATCCGCAACGCACGCGGCGGCGACCATCCCGACCCGGTGCGGGCGGCGCGGATGGCGGCCGACGCCGGCGCCGACGGCATCACCGCGCATCTGCGCGAGGATCGCCGCCACATCACCGACGAGGACATCGACCGGCTGATGGCCGAAATCGACTTGCCGCTGAATCTCGAGATGGCGGCCACCGAGGAGATGCTCGAGATTGCGCTTGCCCATCGCCCGAACGCCGCCTGCCTGGTCCCCGAAAAGCGCGAGGAGCGGACCACCGAAGGCGGCCTCGACGCCGCCGGCCAGCACAACCACCTCGCTTTTTACGTCGACCGTCTGGGGTCGGCGAACATCCGCGTCAGCCTGTTCATCGAGCCGACCGAAGAGCAGGTGGCCGCCGCGATCCGGCTCGGCGCCCCGGTCGTCGAGTTCCACGCCGGCCGCTATGCCCACGCGACGGGAGAGGAGCGGGCGAGCGAGCTCAGGCGCATTGCCGATTGCGCCGCGCTCGCCGTCAAGAACGGCATCGAGCCGCATGCCGGCCACGGCCTGACTTTCGACAATGTCGCGCCGATCGCTGCCATCCCGCAGCTGATGGAGCTCAACATCGGCCATTTCCTGATCGGCGAGGCGATCTTCACCGGCCTCGAAGACAGCGTCCGCAAGATGCGCTCGGTAATGGACTCGGCGAGGATGCCTGAATGATCGTCGGCCTCGGCTCGGACCTGTGCAACATCGCCCGCATCGAGCGCTCGATCGCGCGATTCGGCGATCGCTTCCTCAACCGCGTGTTTACCGACGTCGAGCGCGCCAAGGCGCAATCGCGGCCGCTGACCGGCGCCGGGACTCTGGCCAAAAGATTCGCCGCCAAGGAAGCCTTCGCCAAGGCGGTCGGCACCGGATTCAAGAGCGGCGTGTTCATGAAGGACATCGGCGTCGTCAACGCCCCGTCTGGCGCGCCGACGCTAGAGCTCACCGGCGGCGCGCGCCGGCGTCTTGACGCGCTCGCCCCGGCGGGCCACGCGGTGGACGTTCATCTGACGATGACCGACGATTATCCCTGGGCGCAGGCTTTGGTGGTGCTGACGCTGCGCAAGATGGAGTCCTGATTGAACGACGAAACGACAGCGGCGACGATCGATCGGACGCCGCCGGAAAAGCGTGAGGAATCGAAGGTTTCGGCCGTGTGGCGCGAAGCCAAGGGGCTGCTGTGGGTGTTGGTTGCGGTGTTGCTGTTCCACAGCTTCGTCGCCAAGCCCTTCTACATTCCGTCGGAATCGATGATGCCGGTCCTGCTCAAGGGCGACCGGCTGGTGGTCAGCAAATACCCCTATGGCTGGTCGTGGGTGTCCCCAAGCTTCCACGTCCTGCCCCACTGGGAGGGCCGGCTGCTCGGCAGCCTGCCGGACCGCGGTGACATCGTCATCGTAACTCCGCCCGGGCAGAGCGACGATTATATCAAGCGGGTCATCGGCCTGCCGGGCGACAGCATCGAGGTCCGCGACGGCCGGCTGATCCTCAACGGCCGGCCGGTGGATTCCGAACGGCGCCCGCCGGCAATGATCCCGGTCGACGCCAACGTCCCGTGCGGCTCCCAATTTTCGGGCCACCAGATCCGGGACGATAACGGAATGGCTTTTTGTCGGCTGCCGATCGTCCGCGAAACCCTGCCCAACGGGGTCAGCTACGACACCATCGATCTCGGCCAGAGCCCCGGCGACGACTTCGGCCCGGTCCGGGTGCCTTCGGACCATGTTTTCCTGATGGGCGACAATCGCGACCGCAGCGCCGACAGCCGCTTCGGCCTCGGCCCGCCGGAGAACGGGCTCGGCGGCGCGGTTCCGTGGGAAAATATCGGCGGCCGCGCCGAGTTCATCACCTTCAGCCTCGACGGCACGACCAAGCTGTTCAACCCGCTAAGCTGGTTCGAGGCGCTGCGCTCCGGGCGGGCCGGCAGCACCCTCAGGACCAACGAGGAGTAAACGTAAGGTGGCCGAGCCGCAGACGATCGAGATTCACGTCGAGCGTCCGGGTCCGGCCGAGTTTCGCGATCCGATCCTCCGCCGCGAGTTTCGGCGCGCCGCCGTCTGGTTCGGGCTGGCGCTGGCCATCGCCGGGGTCATCGTCCTTGCCCATCCGCTGCTGCTGATCATCGGCGGCATCGTCTTCGCGGTGGTGCTCGACGGCGGCACCCGCCTGCTCGGCCGGGCGATCAAGATCGGCCGCGGTTGGCGCCTGATGATCGTCATCTTCGCCGGCCTCGGTTTTATTGCCTGGGTCGGCTGGTATGCGGGAACGACCTTCGCCGCACAGGCCGGGGCGCTGCGGCTGGTGGTCGCCGAACAGGCCGAACGCGTGGCGATACTGGCCGCAGACCTCGGCCTGTTGCCGGAAGGCGGCGGCAGCGTCGGCTCGCAATTGCTCGGCTCGATCGGCCGACTGACCAGCGCCGT
Source organism: uncultured Sphingomonas sp. (assembly GCA_964448315.1). Taxonomy (GTDB): domain Bacteria; phylum Pseudomonadota; class Alphaproteobacteria; order Sphingomonadales; family Sphingomonadaceae; genus Sphingomicrobium. The sequence goes on from CAYUWJ010000012.1 coordinate 5,479, forward strand.
CGGCAGCGCGATCGGCGCTCTCACCAGCGCCATCCTGATCCTCGTTATCGGCATCTTCATCGCCGTCGACCCGCGCGTCTACGACCGCGGCGTCGCCTGGATGCTGCCGCTGCGCTACCGGCACCGCTTTTACCTGATCGGTGACCAGGTCGCCTGGACTCTGCGCCGGCTGCTCGCCGGGCGGATGGTCGGAATGGTCTTCGAGGGCGTGTTCACCTGGTTGATGCTCGCCTATGTCGGCCAGCTGTTCGGCATGGGCGCGGTGCCGATGGCGGCGCTGCTCGGGCTGCTGACCGGCCTGCTGGCGTTCATTCCCAATATCGGCGCGATCATCTCGGGCGTGTTGATGGTCGCCGTCGGTTTCAGCGCTGGGCCGAGCGAGGGGCTATGGGCGATTTTCGTCTATTTCTTCGTCCAGAATTTCGACGGTTATTTCATCATCCCCTACATCGCCCGGCGGACGGTGGACCTCGCCCCCGCGGTGGTGCTGGCAACGCAGCTGCTGATGGGGGCGCTGTTCGGAATCCTCGGGATTTTGCTCGCCGACCCGATCCTCGCCGCGCTCAAGGTCAGCCTGATCGAGCTCAGCAATACCCGCGATGTCGAGGAGGAGGCGGCGGCGGCAGAGGCGGAGGCGGAGGCGGAGGAAGCCAGCCTGGAAAGCGGCTAGGGCTGCGGCTGCGGCGGCTGCTCCGGCGGTGCCTGCTGCGCTTGCCCCGGCGGCGGCGGGCCGGCGCCCATCAGCGCCGCGCCCGGCACTACCTGGACGATATGCACGTCGAACGTCAGGTCGGCGTTGGCGGGGATCGGGCTGCCCGGCTGGGGATTGGCGCCATAGGCAAGGTCGGACGGAATGCGAATCCGATAATGGCCGCCTTCGCGCATCATGCCGAGCGCTTCGGCGAAGCCGGGGATCACCTGGCCGGCAATCATCGGCGTCGGCCCGCGGGCTTCGCTCGAATCGAACACCGTGCCGTCTTCCAGCCGCCCTTCATATTCGACCAGCACGCCGTCGATTGGGGCGATGCCGCGACCGCTGCCTTCCTCGATCGTGCGGAAGTAAAGCCCACTTTCGGTGGTTTCCCCGCGCAGCGAGCCGGCGCCGAGCCAGGCCAGGCCGATCGCCGCCGCGAGAATCGCCGCCAACGCCAGCCACAGTCTGATCGCAGGTCCGCGATGCGCGGGGCGATGGGCGGCTTCGGCGGCGGACATGGCGGGCGTTGTTCGAAGTCAGCGCGGCGGGGTCAGACCACGCCTTCGCGCTCGGCGCGCTTGCGCTCGAGCTTGCGCGCCCGGCGGATCGCCGCGGCGCGCTCGCGGGCCCGCTTTTCCGACGGCTTCTCATAGTGCCGGCGCAGCTTCATCTCGCGGTAGACGCCCTCACGCTGCAGCTTCTTCTTGAGCGCCCGCAGCGCCTGGTCGACATTATTGTCGCGTACGATGATCTGCATAAATGCCGTCACTCTCCATCTTGTCGTGTCGTCGCGGGCAGCGGCGCCCGGCCAATTCAAGCCCGCACCGATTTTTCCGCCAAAAGTCTATCGCCTCGCCGCGAGCGGACTCGCGTCGGCGCCGGGCAAGTAACAGTGCCGGCCACGAAGTTCAATATGCGGCGTATTTCGCCTTGATGCGATGAACCGTGAATGACTCGGGACGGATCAGGCAACCAAAGCCTCAGGGTTATCGCCGATTAACTTTCCTGCTGGTAAAAGGGGAACACTCATAGAGGGGCAATAATGTCTTTGAATCGACGGGAAATTTTGCGTTTGGGAGCGGTCGGCGCGACAGGAATGATGCTGTCCTCGGCAGCCAGCCCGGTCACTTTGCCGGCCCTCGTTTACCGCACTCCGCCCCCCGCGCAGCCGCATCCGGGGCTTGCGGCAGCGCCCGCGGGGATCGATCCGCGGCTGTTCGAACGCGCCAAGGCGTCGCTCGACACCCACCGCAACCAGATTCCCTATCGCAACCGAATCGGCATCGTCGACTTTTCGCGCGCCTCGGGAGCGCCCAGGTTCTATGTCGTCGACCTGGTGAGCGGCCACGTCGATAACTATCTCGTCACCCACGGCCGCGGGTCGGATCCGGCGCATTCGGGCTATCTCGAGCGCTTCTCCAACCAGCCCGGCTCCAACGCGACGTCGAACGGCGCCTATGCGACCGGCGACTTCTATCACGGCAAATATGGCCTCTCGATGCGGCTCGCCGGGCTCGACTGGAGCAACAACAACGCCATGGCGCGGGCGATCGTCCTCCACAACGCCTGGTATGCCGAGCCCGGCGTCGTCGCCCAGCACGGCAAGCTCGGCCGCTCCGAAGGCTGCTTCGCCTTCAGCCGCAAAAGCCAGTATGAAGTGATGGACAAGCTTCCGCCCGGCCACCTCATCTTCGCCGACCGGATCGCCTGATCCCGCCATCAGCATAGCGAAAGGCCGGCCCTGAAAAGCCGGCCTTTTCTACGTCATCGCGCCGCGACCTGCCTTGACGGCGATCCTTGCGGGCGCGGCGTGTCGAGCAGCGCCTCGATCACCGTGCCGTCGCGCTTGTAGATGTCGGTATAGTGCTTGACCTTGCCGTCGCCGAGCGCGGCCGACGAGAAATAGACGATGTAGACCGGCAGCGGCTCGGCAAAATTGGCCTGGACGGTCTTCTTGCTGTCGAGTGCCGCCTTGATCCTGTCCTCGGTCCATTCGTCTCCGCCCTCGGTCAAAAGGATCGTCGCCAGGTCGATCACCCCCTCGGTGCGGATGCAGCCGTGGCTGTAGGCGCGCGACTGGGTGTCGAACAGGCCGCGGGCGTTGGTGTCGTGCAGGTAGATCGCCTCGGGATTGTACATCACGAACTTGACCCGGCCGAGCGCGTTCGCCGGTCCCGGCGGCTGCCGCCAGCGGAAGATCTTGCCGGCGTCGTTGCGAACCGGCACATAGCCGGGCTTGCCGCGCACCTCCGGCTCGATGCTTTTCGGCACTTCCCACCACGGGTTGAAGATCACGCCGGTGGCGGTCGCCTGCAGTTGCGGGGTCGGCGTCTTGACCGCCCCGGCGACCGCGCGATGGCGCGACTTGGTGACGCCGTCTTCGACCAGCGCCGCGGTGTAGGCGGGGACGTTGACCAGAATGTAGCGGCTCCCGAGGTCGCGCGGCAGCCAGCGCCAGCGGTCCATGTTGAGGCGGATCCGGTTGATCTCGTCGACTTCGGTGACAGGCGTGGCGGCGAGCGCTTCGCGCAGCGACGCATATTGCGGGTGGGTCGGAAGCAGCCCGCGCAGCGTATCGCCGACCCGGCGCTGGATCAGCGCCGCGCGAAGCAGCCGGTCCTGGCGGCCGTCGTCGAGGTCGGGATCGGGGATCAGCCAATCCTGGCGGTCGTCGCCGCGGACATGGCCGAGCGCGAGGTCCGACGACAGAAGGTTGAACCGTTCGGTCGCCGCCGGCGAAAAGACCGCCGGATGACCCGTCGCGATCGCCTGGGCGAGCCCGGCCGGATCGTAATCGGCGGGGTCAAGCCCTTCGGCGCTGACCGCATGGATGGCGGCGAGCAGCTGATGCGCGTCGGCCGGCGTCCATACCGGAGGCGGCAAGACGATCTGCAGCGGCGCCGGCTGGGCTTCGACCGACGGCTGTGGCTGGGCCGGCTGCGGCGCGACAACGGGCCGGGCGGTTGCTGCGGGCGGTGCCGGCACGGTGGCGACGGGCAAGGGCTGTGCCGGCGCGGACGTCTGGGCATAGGCGAGGCCGACCGGGAGCAGCGACAGTGCGGAAAAAACCGCCAGTGACTGGAAACCTAGGCGCATGATCAGCAAAAACCCCCTGTTTTGAACGACAAGTCCGGACTCTCGCTTCCCTCATGCCCGACGCAATCCATACACGGGCTGAACGGCTGCTGCCAGTGACGCCACGGCCACAGTTTTCGGATAATCTTAAGCGTCCGGCCAACGAATCCTTAAGCTCCACCGTCTATCCCCGACACGGCCGGAGGAGACCGGAAGTGAGCAAATTCAGTCTGGACGGGGCGATGATTCCGCGCAACGTCAAGCGCGTGTTCGACCAGCGCGCCGAGCCGCGCGACGCGTCGGAATCGCAAACCGCGGTGATGGAACTCAACGGCCGCAAGCACGTCGTGCGGCTGGTCAACATCTCGCCATCGGGCGCTATGGTAATCTTTCCGCTGATACCGCATATCGGCGAGGAGCTTGTCCTCCAGCTGCTCGGTCACGGCCGGGTCACCGGCCATGTCCGGTGGGTAAGGGACGGGCGCATCGGGGTAAACTTCGCCGCTCCGCTGGAGTAGCGGCGCATGGAGATGAGCTTTTCCATGATCAAGGCGCGCATTGGGGAGGCGTCGGACCCTAAAGACCGGCGGCGCTCATCGCGTTACAGCGTCGACCTTGAAGCGAACGTCCGCGAACTCGGCGCCAAGGGCATCGAGGCGCGGATTCTCAACATTTCGGAATCCGGCTTCATGGCCGAATCGGATGGCGATTTCGAAATCGGCTCGCGCGTCTGGTTGATGCTGCCGGGCCGGGATCGAGCGAACGCCGTCGTCAAATGGACCGCGGGCGACAAGATCGGCGCCGAATTCGCCGATCCGATCTCGTTGGAAGGGCTTGGCGCCGAAGACGAAATCTAGCGCGCCAGCTGCGCCTTCACGGCCGGCACGATCCGCGTCACAATCTGCTTCACCCCCTCGAACGTCGGATGGAGGCCGTCCGGCTGCATCATGCCGGGCACCAACGCCGCACCGTCGAGGAAGAAGGGGTAGAGCGGCACGTCGTGCCGGGCGGCCAGCGCCGGATAACTGTCCTCGAACGCCCTGACATAGGCCGGGTCGAGGTTGCGGGTCGCGCGCATCCCAGCGAGCAGGACCGGGATCTCGCGGCGTTTCAGCTCCGCCAGGATCGCGTCGAGATTGGCGAACACCAACTCGGGGTCGATCGACCGCAGCATGTCGTTGGCGCCAAGCTCGACGATCACCAGATCGGGTTTGCGGCCAAGGCCGTCCAGGGTCCATTCGAGCCGCGCCCGCCCGGCCGTGCTGGTGTCGCCGGAAACGCCCGCGTCCTCGACGCTCGCGGCGATCCCGTGCCGGCGCAGGGTCGCCTGCAGCTGCGGCGCGAAGCCGAGACCCGGGTCGAGCCCGTAGCCGGCGGTCAGGCTGTCGCCGAACGCCAGGATCAGCGGCCGCTGCGCCTGGGCGGCGGCGGGGGTGGCGAAAGCGAGCCACAGCAGGAACGTGAGGACAAGGCGCATGGCCTGCTCTTTCGCGCCATTGCCGGGCGGCGGCAATGGCCGTAGCGGGCGGGCGATGACCCAATTGTTGATTGAACTTGCCGACATTCGCCTGACCCTTGGCCGCGGCGCCGTCCGCACCGACGTGCTGCGCGGGGTCGATTTTAGCCTTGCCGCCGGCGAGAGTGTCGCCATCCTCGGCCCGTCCGGCTCGGGCAAGAGCTCGCTGCTGGCGGTGATGGCCGGGCTCGAAAAGCCGACGTCGGGACAGGCCCGGCTGTTCGACCGCGATTCCGCGGCGATGGACGAGGATGAGCTGGCGCGGCTGCGCGGCCGGTCGATCGGTATCGTTTTGCAATCCTTCCAGCTGCTGCCGACGATGACGGCGATCGAGAATGTCGCCGTGCCGATGGAGCTGGCGGGGGTCGGCGACGCCCGCGACCGCGCCCGCGACGAGCTTGCCATGGTCGGCCTTGGCGAGCGCGAGAATCATTATCCGGCGCAGCTGTCGGGCGGCGAGCAGCAGCGCGTCGCCATCGCCAGGGCGACCGCGCCGAGGCCGCAACTGCTGCTCGCCGACGAGCCGACCGGTAACCTCGACGCAGGCACCGGAGCGGCGATCATCGCGCTGTTGTTCGAGCGGGCGAGCGCGGCCGGAGCCGGCCTCGCGGTCATCACCCACGACCCGGCGATCGCAGAGCGGGCGCAGCGCATCGTGCACATGGCGGACGGGCGGATCGCCGGGTGAGGCAAGGGCTGAAGCTTGCGCTGCGCGACCTGCGCGGCGGCCTGTCCGGGCTGCTGCTGCTGTGGGCCTGCCTGGCAATCGCCGTTGCCGGCATCGCCGCGGTCGGCAGCCTGGCCTCGGCGATCGA
>CAYUWJ010000013.1:0-6573 GCA_964448315.1 uncultured Sphingomonas sp.
CGGCAAACGCCCGAACCGCGTGGCGGCCCGGGCGTCCTGCGTGACGATTGCTCGTCAGCCCCCTTGGCTTGCCCGCCGCGAAACGAAGCGCCGCGCGACGGTCCGGACATGGCCCCAAGGAGCCGCTTGTCCGGATGTGCCGCAGGCTATGCGCGAGCGTCCGCGCTTGTCACCCGATTAGCGACCATTTGCCGTTATTGTGCATCGCCTGTGTCGGCTCAGCCACAACGCCACGCGCCTGCTTCGCGCATTGCGTTGATCCGGCGAGCGCCCTAGGGCACGGCTTCCAGCAGTCACCAAGCGAGCGACCGAGATTTGCGACTTTCGCGCTATTTTCTGCCAGTATTGAAGGAAAGCCCGACCGACGCCCAGATCGTCAGCCACAAGCTGATGCTGCGCGCCGGGCTGGTCCGGCAGACCGCGGCCGGGATTTACGCCTGGCTGCCGATCGGCCTGCGCGTGCTCAAGAAGATCGAGGCGATCGTCCGCGAGGAACAGGACCGCGCCGGCGCGATCGAAATGCTGATGCCGACCATCCAGTCGGCCGAGCTGTGGCGGGAAAGCGGCCGCTACGACGCCTATGGTCCGGAGATGCTGCGCATCCGCGACCGCCACGACCGCGAGATGCTGTACGGTCCGACCAACGAGGAAATGCTGACCGTTATCTTCCGCGACGAGGTCAAAAGCTACCGCGACCTGCCGCGCACGCTCTATCACATTCAATGGAAGTTTCGCGACGAGGTCCGCCCGCGCTTCGGGGTGATGCGCGGCCGCGAGTTTTTGATGAAGGACGCCTACAGCTTCGACCTCGACGAAGCGGGCGCGCGGGCGAGCTATCAACGGCAATTGCTGGCCTATCTTCGCACCTTCCAGCGGATGGGCATAAGGGCCGTGCCGATGAAGGCGGCCTCGGGGCCGATCGGCGGAGATCTCAGCCACGAGTTCATCGTCCTTGCCCCGACCGGCGAGAGCGAAGTGTTCTATGACGCCGCGTTCGAGGGCATGGACTGGGAGCAGGCCGGCCTTGGCTACGACGATGCCGACGGGCTGCAAGCATTGTTCGATCAGGTCGGCTCAACTTACTCGGCGACCGACGAGACCCACGACGACGCGAAATGGTCGGCGGTCCCGGAAGCGCGGCGCCGCACCGGTCGCGGCATCGAGGTCGGCCACATCTTCTATTTCGGCGACAAATATTCCGCGGCGATGGGCCTTAAGGTGTCCGGGCAGGACGGGCAGCCGGTGGTGCCGATGATGGGCAGCTACGGCATAGGCGTGTCGCGGCTGGTCGGCGCGATCATCGAGGCGAGCCACGACGAGGCGGGGATCGTCTGGCCCGAAGCGGTCGCGCCGTGGCGGGTCGGGCTGGTGACGATGCGCGCCGACGACGAGCCGACCGTTGCTGCCGCCGGTCAGCTTTACGACAGTCTGCGTATCGCAGGAGTCGAGACCGCTTATGACGACCGCGACGAGCGGGGAGGCGTGAAGCTCGGCTCGATGGATTTGATCGGACTTCCCTGGCAGCTGATCGTCGGCCCGCGCGGAATTGCCGCGGGGACCGTCGAGCTGAAGCGCCGCGCCACCGGCGAGCGCGAGGAGCTGAGCGTGGAAAGCGCGCTGGCAAGGCTGACGGCATGACGGTGGCAAGCCGATGATCCTCAACCGCTACGAACGGATGATCGCCAAGCGCTATTTGCTGCCGGGCAAGGGGGAAGGGTTCATCTTCCTGGTCGCCGCGATCAGCCTTGGCGCGGTGGCGCTCGGGGTTGCCGCGCTGATCATCGTCATGAGCGTGATGAACGGCTTTCGCGCCGAGCTGTTCGACAAGATCGTCGGCTTGAACGGCCATGCCATCGTCCAGGGCTATGAAGGGCGATTGGCGAACTGGCAGCAGATCGCCGACACTGCCCGGCGAACGCCGGGGATCACTTCGGCGACGCCGCTCATCGAGCAGCCGCTGATGGCCTCGGCCAACGGCCGGGTGGAAGGCGTGCTGGTGCGCGGGATGCGGTTCGAGGACATTCGCGACAATCCGGTGATCAGCGGCAATGTGAAGTCGGGCAGCCTGGAGTCGGTCTCACCGGGCAGCAATCGCGTGGCGATCGGGTCTCGGCTATCGGAAGTGCTCGGTGCCTATGTCGGCACCCAGATCAGCCTGATCAGCCCCGAAGGCCGCTCGACCGTCGTCGGCACCGTGCCGCGAATCGTTTCCTACACCGTCGGCGCGGTGTTCGAGGTCGGGGTCTATGATTATGACAAGGGCTTCGTCGTCATGCCGATGGAGGATGCCCAGACTTTGCTGATGCTGGGCGACGAGGTCGGGATGGTCGAGATCCAGACGACCAACGCCGACCGGGTCGACGAGATCATTGCGCCGCTCCGGCCGCTGGTCAGCGGGCGCGGGATCATCATCGACTGGCGGCAGATGAACTCGGCTTTGTTCGAGGCACTGGAGATCGAGCGGATCGCGATGTTCGTGGTGCTGTCGCTGATCGTGCTGGTCGCAGTGTTCAACATATTGTCGTCGCTGATCATGCTGGTCAGGGCCAAGACCCGCGACATCGCCATACTGCGCACCATGGGCGCCAGCCGCCGCGGCATGATGAAGGTGTTCATCACCGTCGGCGTCACCATCGGCTCGCTCGGCATCGTGCTAGGCGTCATCCTCGGCGCGATCTTCCTGTTCTTCCGCCAGGGCGTGGTCAACGCGATCCAGCTCGCCACCGGGCAGAATTTATGGGACCCGTCGGTGCGCTTCCTGTCCGAGCTGCCGTCGAAGACCGACCCGGTCGAGGTGACGGCGATCGTCGTCACGGCGCTGGTGCTGTCGTTTTTGGCGACGCTTTATCCGGCGTGGAAAGCGGCGAGCACCGACCCGGTGCAGGTGCTGCGCTATGAGTGAGGCGGTGCTCCAGACCACTGGGCTCAAACGGTCGTTCGTTCAGGGCGATGTCACCATCGAAGTGCTGCGCGGGGTCGATCTGGCGGTCGAGGCTGGCGAGATCGTTGCCCTGCTCGGCCCGTCGGGCTCGGGCAAGTCGACGCTTTTGCAGGCGGTCGGGCTGCTCGAGGGCGGCTTCGAGGGCTCGATCCGCATCCGGGGGCAGGAGGCGGCGCTGCTCGACGATCACGACCGCACCCGCATCCGCCGCGAGGCGCTCGGCTTCGTCTATCAGTTCCACCATCTGCTGACCGAATTCACCGCGCGCGAGAATGTCATGCTGCCGCAGCTGGTGCGCGGCCATGACACCGACACTTCCCGCGGCCGCGCCGAGCAATTGCTGGGCGTGCTCGGGCTCGGCGAGCGGCTCGATCACCGGCCGTCCAAGCTGTCGGGCGGCGAGCAGCAGCGGGTGGCGGTCGCCAGGGCGCTGGCCAATCGCCCGCCGCTGATTCTCGCCGACGAGCCGACCGGCAATCTCGACGAGGCTACCGCCGACACGGTATTCGCCGAGTTTCTGGCGCTGGTGCGAGGCGAGGGCAGCGCGTCGCTGGTGGCCACCCACAACGAGCGCATCGCGGCGAAGATGGACCGGGTGGTGCGCCTGCACGAGGGCCGGCTTGAATAAGGAGCGCACATGATGTGGAGCCGCCTCGGACGCGGTGCGTTGGCGAGCCGATGGAGCGCCTGACTCCCCGCAATATTGCGATCGCGGCAGCAGTTCTGCTGCTGGCGTTAGTCGCCTATTTCGCCTGGGGCCGCGACGGCAACCAGGACCGGCTTTCGGAACAAGAGGCCCGCGAGCTGGCGGCGTCCGACCCGCAGGAGCGTTGCGGATCGCAGGCGACTTACGACCGCATCCGGGACGAGATTTTCCGCCGTGCTGCGGCCGCGCGAGGCAGCGACCTGGCGGCGTTCGACCAGCTTGCCGGCTATTCGTCGGTGCGCATGGAGCGGCCTGTGCTCGAGGCCTATGACGAGGAGGTCGGGATCGCCCGCTGCTCGGGCTATTTCTCGCTCGACCTGCCGCCGGGCGTGGCGGTGGTCGGCGGACGACGGGTCCTCGCGTCCCAGATCGACTATGCCGTCCAGGCCGCTGCAGACGGCAGTGGCGAAGTCGTCACCATCAGCAACGCCGAGGCGATCGTCACACCGCTCGCCACGCTTGCCCGCATCGCCCCGCCGCCGGAAGCGGAACCCGATGAGTCGAACGCGGTCATGACGGATCTCGAGGACCTGCTGTCCGGCATCGGCGAGGAGCGGGCGCCACCAGAGGAAAGGGCGGCCGACCCGCCGCAACCTGCTGCGCCAACGGCGGCATCGCCGAGCTTCGATTGCCGCAACGCCCGCACGCGCGGCGAAATCGCGGTCTGCTCAAGCCCCAACCTGGCCGCACTCGATCGGCAATTGGCGGCGCTCTACACTCAGTCGGTGGCCACCGCCGACGGGCAGCGGCGAAGCCTGCTGAGCCAGACCCGCTCGCGCTTCCTGTCCTTCCGCGATGCCTGCCGCTCGGACCGCTGCGTCGCCGACGCCTATCGCGGCAGAATGCGGGAAATCAGCGACATAATGGCAGGTCGCTGGCAGCCGCCGCGCTAAAGCTTGTTCCGCCGGCGGATCGATTCTAGCTTGGCTGTAGTCATGAAAGTGCATGCATCTTTTCGTCGCGCAGTCCTCGCCGGGATTTTCATCGGCGCTTCTCTCGCCGCGCCGGCCGCCGCTGCGCAGACGGCCGCGCCTGCGCCGCCGCCGCCCGCCTGCGCCGGCCCGGAGCATCGCCAGTTCGACTTTTGGGTCGGGCGTTGGGACGTCTATCGCACGGGCGATACAAAGCTGAGGGCCCACAGCTTGATCGAGAAGCTTTATGGCGGGTGCGTCATCCGCGAGAACTGGATGCCGCTGCAAGGGACCGGCGGCGGCAGCCTCAACCATTATGACCGCAATGACGGGCGCTGGCACCAGACCTGGATGGACTCCACCAATGCCCGCGTATTGTTCGAAGGCGGGCTTGCCGACGGGAAGATGGTGTTGGCGGGCTTTTGGAAGAACGCCAATGGGCCAGGCAAGGACGGCCTTGTGCGCATGACCTACAGCAAGCTCGACGGCGGTGCCGTTCGCCAGTTCGGCGAAATCTCGACCGACCACGGCCTGAGCTGGTCGCCTTTCTTCGACTTCACCTACAGGCCCAGCGCCACGGCCAAATAGTTGTGGAAAAGACTTAGGCGCCGGTTCCATCGGCCGCGCTATCGGCCATAGTGGCGGCATGACCGCACCCTATGTGCCGCTTCGCGTCTTTTCGTCCTTCACCATGCTCGAAGGCGCGATGGAGCCCAAGACCATCGCCGAGCGCGCCGCGAAGCTCGGCTTTCCGGCGGTCGCGCTGACCGACCGCAACGGCTTGTACGCGGCGATGCCGTTCACCGACGCCTGCATCGCCAATGGCGTGCAGCCGATCATCGGCGCGGCGCTCGCCGTCGCCCGTCCGAGCGAGATCGGCGGGCCGGAGATGCTCGACTGGCTGGTGCTGTTGGCCAAGGACGAGGCCGGCTATGCCAATCTCTGCCGGCTGGTGTCGGCGGCGCACCTCGACCGGCCGCAGGGCGACGAGCCCAATGTCCCGTTCGCGGCGCTCGAGCAGGCGAGCGACGGGCTGATCGCGCTGACCGCCGGGTCGGAGGGCGCGCTTGGCCGGCTGTTCGCCGACGGGCAGCCGGACAAGGCGCGCGCTTTTGCCGACCGGCTGCAGGCGCTGTTTCCCGACCGGCTCTACATCGAGCTCAGCCGGCGCGGCGATGCGGTCGAGGAGGCGGCCGAGGAGGCGCTGGTCGAGCTCGCCTATCAGCGCGAACTGCCATTGGTCGCGACCAACCCCGCCTTTTATTGCGATTTGAGCTTCCATGCCGCGCACGATGCGATGCTGTGCATCGCCCAGGGCGCCTATCTCGAAAGCGGCGACCGGGCGACCTCGCCTCCGGAGGCCTGGCTGAAGGACGGCGCGGCGATGGCCGAACTGTTTGCCGACCTTCCCGAAGCGCTCGCCAATACCGCGGTGATCGCCCGGCGCTGCGCGGTCGGGGCGCCGCAGCGCCGGCCGATCCTGCCGCGGCTGGGCGACGACGAGGATGAGCAGCTGCGCCGCGATGCGCGGGCGGGGCTGGAGGAAAGGCTGAGGAACCATCCCCAAGTGGACAATGGGGGCGAAGCCTATCGCGAGCGGCTCGAATTCGAGCTCGACGTCATCATCCGGATGGGATTCGCCGGCTATTTCCTGATCGTCGCCGATTTCATCAAATGGGCGAAGGCGAACGATATCCCGGTCGGGCCCGGCCGCGGCTCGGGCGCCGGCTCGGTGGTAGCCTGGTCGCTGACCATCACCGACCTCGACCCGATCGCCCTCGACCTGTTGTTCGAGCGCTTCTTAAACCCGGAGCGCGTGTCGATGCCGGACTTCGACATCGACTTTTGCGAAACCCGGCGCGAGGAGGTGATTGCCTACGTTCAGCAGAAATATGGCCGCGACCGGGTCGCCCAGATCATCACCTTCGGGCGATTGAAAGCGCGCGCTGTGCTCAAGGACACCGGCCGGGTGCTGCAGATGAGCTATGGCCAGGTCGACCGGCTGGCGAAGCTGA
>CAYUWJ010000014.1:0-21114 GCA_964448315.1 uncultured Sphingomonas sp.
GCAGGCGCAGATCATCCGTGCCGAAGCCGACGCCGAGGCCGCCCGAACCTATGCCGCGAGCTTTGGCCGGGACGAGGATTTCTACGAATTCTACCGCGCGATGCAGTCGTACGAAACGACCTTCATCGGCGACGGCGAGAAACCGGCGTCTGGAACGAGCATCATTCTGTCGCCGCAGAACGACTATCTGCGGGAATTCACTGGAAACGGGCGCTGAGGCGTTCAATAGGCGTTCATGCCATGCCGTTAGCCAACGCCGGTCGTTCAGTCCAAGCCAAGGGGTACCGATGAGTTTGAAGGAGTCCGCAACCGTGCGCTATGCCTATGGGGTGACATTGGCCCTGCTCGTGGGTGGAACCGCGTTTTCGATCGCAACCGGGCCGGTCGGCGCCCAGGTGGCGCAGAATGCGCCGGCGATGGTGGCGCCGCAGGGCGCGCCGATGTCATTCGCCGATCTTTCCGAACGGCTTCTGCCCGCAGTCGTCAACATATCCACGCGCCAGCGGGTCCCGGTCCGCAATCAGGCCGATCCGCTCGAGGAATTCTTCCGCCGCTTCGGCGTGACCCCCGAAACCCCGGGCGGTCCGCGCACCCGCGAATCCGGATCGCTCGGCTCCGGCTTCATCATTTCCCCCGACGGCTATCTGGTCACCAACAACCACCTCGTCCAGGGAGTCGGTGGCCGGGGCACGGTCGACACAGTCACCGTCACCCTGACCAACCGCCGGGAATATACCGCCCGAATCATCGGCCGCGACGCGCCCTCCGACCTCGCTTTGCTCAAGATCGACGCGACCAACCTGCCGTACGTCAACTGGGGCGACAGCACCCGCTCACGGGTCGGCGACTGGGTTCTGGCGATCGGCAACCCCTATGGCCTCGGCGGCACCGTTACCTCCGGAATCATTTCGGCGCTTCACCGCGGCATTACCGGGGTCGGCGCCTACGACCGCTACATTCAGACCGACGCAAGCATCAACATGGGCAACTCCGGCGGCCCGATGTTCGACCTCTCAGGCAACGTCATCGGCGTCAATTCGGCGCTGATCTCGCCGACCGGCGCATCGGTCGGAATTGGCCTCGCCATCCCGGCCGAGCTCGCCAAACCGGTGATCGACTCGCTGCGCCGAGGGCAGCAACCGCAGCGCGGCTATCTCGGCGTTGGCCTTCAGCCGCTCGACGAAAATATCGCCGAATCGCTCGGACTTCCCAAGGACCGCGGCGAGATCGTCCGGTCGGTGCAGCCCGATACCCCGGCAGCGAATGCCGGAATCCAGCAGGGCGACGTCATCGTGCGCGTCAACCGGCAGGACGTGAACCCCGATCAGACGGTGTCCTATCTGATCGCTAACACCGACGTCGGGTCAAGCATCCCGGTCGAGATCATTCGAGGCGGCCGGCGGCTGTCGGTCACGGTCGATGTCGGCCAGCGCCCGACCGAGGAAGAGCTGACGCGCCAGCTCGGCGGCGGCGCGGACGACGGCGGCGGCCTTGCCCCGGAAGATGCGCCCGTCTCCCCCGGCAGCGCCGCTCTCGGAGTCTCGCTCCAGCCGCTGACTCCGCAGATCGCAACGGCGCTCAACCTTCCGGACGACGTCCAAGGTGTCGTCATCACTGCGGTCCAGCCGACCAGCGACGCGGCCGAAAAAGGCTTGCGGCGCGGCGACCTCATCATGTCGATCAACCGCCAGGCGGTGACCACGCCGGCGCAGGTGTTGGCCGCAGTCGAGGCGGCGCGGCGCGCGGGCAGAAATAGCGTGTTGCTGCTCGTCAAGCGCGGCGGAGCGCCCGAAGCATTCGTCGGAGTCGAGATTGGCGGTTAGCCCGCGGCGTCAATGCATTTTCCGCCAGCTTGCGGCTGTTCCCGCTTGCGCTTGCAACTCTGCTTCGCAAAAATAGGGCTCGGAAGAGGGCTTGCGCGTGGCCGAAGGCAGCAGGGAATTGATCGGCGAGCTCGAACGCGAATGGCGCGACGCTTTGTGTGCCAGGGACATGGATCGGCTGCGGGCGCTGGTCCATCCGCGATTCGTACTGATCGGCACCCGCTCGAGCGGTCCGTTCACCATGTCGCGCGACGAATGGCTTGAGGGAATCCAGAAGCGTGAACTGATCTCGATCGACCTCGACATCAGCGACTCGGTCGTTTTCGACACGGTCATGGTGGCGACCATCACCGCCAAATGGCGGCTGAAATATCTCGGCCGCGAGATCGACGATTGCGTGCTTCTGACCGACGTATGGGTGCTCGACGATGGACAGTGGCAGGTCGTCCGCCGCCATTCGACCCCGGCGCCGCCGCCGGAGCCGAAACCGAAGGGCTAGCCGCGACCGCGATAGGGCGACACGCCCTGGTCCGGGAGCCATAGCCCGTCGGGCGGCGGGCCGCTCTGCCAGAAGACGTCGATAGGCATCCCGCCGCGCGGATACCAATAGCCGCCGATCCGAAGCCACTTCGGCGCCATTTCTTCGGTCAGCCGGCGGCCGATGCCAACCGTCACATCCTCGTGAAAGCCACAATGGCTGCGATAGCTCGACAGCAACAGCTTCAGGCTTTTAGACTCGACGATCGTTTTGGCGGGCGCATAGTCGATCACCAGATGCGCGAAATCGGGCTGGCCGGTGACCGGGCACAGCGTGGTGAACTCGGGCGCCGTAAAGCGCACCAAATAGAGCGCCTTCGGCTGGGGGTTGGGCACATAGTCGAGCACCGCCGATTCGGGGGAAGCGGGAAGGCTGCTCGGCTTTCCAAGGTGCAGCGGGTCCATCGCCGGGCGACTAGCAGGGAGAGGCGTCGAAGCCTATCCTTCGCGCAACCGAAGGACGGCGATGGACGATCTGGTTACGACGCAATGGCTGGCCGAGGCTCTGGAAGCGCCCGACCTGGTGCCGGTCGACGCGACGATGGTGATGCCGGCGAGCGGCCGCGACCCGCGCGCCGAATTTGCCCAAGCGCACATAGCCGGTGCCCGCTTCCTCGACATCGAAGCGGTGAGCGACCGGTCGGCGAGCGCGCCGCACATGCTGCCCTCGGCTAGCGAGTTCGGCACAGCCATGACGGCGATCGGTATCAGCCGCGACGACCGCATCGTCGTCTATGACAATTCGCCGCTGCGCAGCGCCGCTCGCGGCTGGTTGATGTTGCGCCACTTCGGCGCCGGGCGAGTAGCGATCCTCGACGGCGGCCTGCAGAAATGGATTGCCGAGGGACGGCCTGTCGAGAGCAGCGAACCGGCGCCGCGCGAGGCGCGGTTCGAGGCGGTCGAGCGGCACGGGGAGGTGGTCGGCAAGGCCGAGGTCGCCG
Organism: uncultured Sphingomonas sp.; assembly: GCA_964448315.1. GTDB lineage: Bacteria > Pseudomonadota > Alphaproteobacteria > Sphingomonadales > Sphingomonadaceae > Sphingomicrobium. The sequence goes on from CAYUWJ010000014.1 coordinate 3,302, forward strand.
CCGGCACCGGCGTTCCCGTCCTCGACGCGCGCGACCGCGCCCGCTTCGAGGGGAGCGAAGCCGACCCGCGCCCCGGGGTCGCCGCCGGCCACATCCCGGGATCGCGCAACCTGCCCTTCGCGGAGCTCTATGCCGACGACGGCACGTTCCGTCGCAGCGAGGAAATCCGCCGGGCGTTCGAGCGCGCCGGACTCAACCCGGACAAGCCGTTTATCGCCAGCTGCGGATCGGGCGTCACCGCCGCCTCGCTGATCTTCGCGGCGCATCTGCTCGGCAACCGCGACGGCCGGCTGTACGACGGGAGCTGGAGCGAATGGGGCGCCGATCCGGCGACGGCCAAGGCAATCGGACCCGCCTAGCCGCGCAGGATCGCCCGCAGCGACTCGAGCCCGGAGCGGATTTCCGCCGCCAGCCGCTGCCGCGCGGCGATGGCCTGGCGGCCTTCGGCCTCGGGCGCGAGCAACGCCTCGAGCCCGGTTGCAACCGCCGCGGCGAGCTCCTCAGAACGGACGTCGAAGCAGGCCCGGGCTGCGTCGCTGCTGCCCTCCCAGGCGCGCGCCTCCTCGGCTCGGGCAAGCCCGTCGTCGTCGAGCGGCGACGGGTCGAGCACGGCAAGGACGCGCCGCATTGCCGAGAAGCGAGCCAGCCCTTCGGTCTCTCCGGGGCAGGCCTGGTCGGCCTGCGGGATAGGTAAAAGATGAATCATTGCGCCGTTCATCGCCCAGGCGGCTCTAAGATTTGGTGAAAAACTAGGAGTCGGAGTCCGGGTTTGGCTCGACGTCGCGCAAGATCCAGCCGCGTTGCGGGATCGTCTCGATGAACTCGGCCCCGCCGGTCGCGCTGCGCAGCTTCTTCCTGAGCTTGGAAATGAACACATCGATGATCTTGGGCTGCGGCTGGTCGTCGGAGCGCCGGTAGAGATGCTTGAGCAGCATCGATCGGGTGACGACGTTGTTGCGAGCGAAGGCGAGCAGCTCGAGCACCCGATATTCCATTTCGGTGATGCCGATCGGGTGGCCGTCGATGCGGATCAGGCGCTGCACCTGATCGACCGCCAGCCGCCCGCCGCACAGCGTCGCCGGCATGTCGCTGCCGGCCGCCTTCAGCGTATCGAGCAGGCGCGAGCCGGCCTCGTCGCTGTCCTCGGGCGAGGTGACGCTGGGCGAGCCGATCAGCGCCTGCTGGATGTCGGCCAGCGTCTGATGCGCTTCCTCGACCAGCCGCGCGCCCTCCTCGAAGCGGCGGCGGGAGCGCTCGAGCAGCGATTCCACCTCGACCAGGCGAGTGGAAAGCGTCTCTTCTGCCATTGCCGCTGGTCTCCCTTTAAATCAGGCCTATTGGACCGACGCTATTTGGCCGCTGCTTTCGGGCGCGGCGAGTATCGCTAGCGTTGTCTGGCCCTTGTCGACGACGCGCGTATCGGGATCGCCGGCGGTCGAGCGGGCTCCGGCGTCCGCCTGGTCGCGCCCGGCGCGCTCGAGCAGGCTGGTTTCGGTCTGGCTCCGTGGCGCCGGCCCGCCGAACAGCGCCTCGATCGCCTGCGCCTGCGCTTCGTTGGCGTTGAGCGCCGCGGTGCCGGGAGCCGGCGGGCTCAGCGTATAATCGGGAGGGATGACCAGCGGCGCGTTGCGGGCGACCGCGAACTCATCCGGAGCGGAGCCGCCGCGAAACAGGCTGCAGCCGGAAAGGCCGATCGCCGGGACGAGCAGCAGGACGGTGACGATTTTACGCATGTTCGGCATTCTCCTTAGGGCGCTCCTTCGGCGAGAAGAAGGCGCGCAGCAGCAATATCACAACACCGATGCTAATCGCAGCGTCGGCGACATTGAAGATGAAAAAGGGACGAAAATCCCCGAAATGCAAATCGGCGAAGTCGACGACATAGCCGAAACGGATACGGTCGAGAATGTTTCCGAGCGCTCCGCCAAGCACCATTCCCAGTGCGATCTGGTCGCCGCGCGCCTTTTCGCGGCCGATCCACCAGGCGACTCCGATGGCGATCGCCGATGTCGCCGCGACCAGCACCCAGCGCATCGCGTCGCTGGTCGCCTGCAAAAGGCCGAGCGAGATTCCGTAATTTTCGGTCCAGGTGAGGTTGAAGATCGGCAGGATGTAGATCTGCCTTACCTGCTGGAGCGCGAGCGGGCCGATCATCAGCCACTTTATGAGCTGGTCGGCGACAAAGATGACGAGGGCGACCGGGTATCCGATTGACCGTAAATTCATGCCCATTCCGCCCGAATGGTCCCAATGTTCGCACTAACGGCGTCGATTTCCTGCATCCTCTCACCGGAGTGGCGGGTCGCCGGCTTCATGATCGCTTGCACTTGCACATCCCTATGTCTGTAGGACAGCATTTTCAGAGCGCGAGGACGTCGGTGCAGCGATTGCACAAGTCGCCGTCGTCGACGACTTCGGGCAAGTGCCGCCAGCAGCGGCCGCATTTGTGGTTGTCGGTCTTGGACACCTGAATGCCTTCAATTCCAGCTACTTGATGGACAGTCGATGTGATGAAAACCTCAGCCAGATCGATGTCGCCGAAGTCGCCTAGGATGCTCTGAAGGTCAGAAATTCTGATTTCGGCCTGTAAGCTCGAGCCGATCACCTTATCCTTGCGCAGCGGTTCAATCGCTTCCGTGACCTGCTCGCGCAGCCCGCGCAATGTCCTCCACGCCGCGTTGTCGGCAACGACCTGCGGAATCTCCGGCCACTCCAGCAGATGCACCGAGCCGCCGTCGGGAAAGCGGGTGCCCCACACTTCCTCGGCTGTGAACACCAGCACCGGCGCCGACCAGCGGACCAGCGCGTGGAACAATGTGTCGAGCACGGTCCGGTAGGCGCGGCGCTTCGGGTCGCCGGGCGAGTCGCAGTAAAGGTTGTCCTTGCGGATATCGAAGTAGAAGGCGCTGAGGTCGTTGTTGGCGAAGTCGGCGATTAGCCTTGTATATTCGTTGAAATCGAAATCCTCGACCGCGCGCCGCAGCTTGGCGTCGAGCTCGGCCAGCAGCGACAGCATGTAGCGCTCGAGCTCGGGCATCGCGCTTGCATCGGCGACGCGCTCCTCCTCGCTGAACCCTTCGAGCGCACCGAGCAGATAGCGGAATGTGTTCCTCAACTTGCGATATTGGTCGGAGACGCCGGCAAGGATCTCCTTGCCGATGCGGTGATCCTCGGACGAATCCACCGACAGCGCCCACAGCCGCAATATGTCGGCGCCGCTTTCCTTGATCAGATCAAGCGGATTGATCGTGTTGCCCTGGCTCTTCGACATTTTCATGCCGCGCGAGTCCATGGTGAAGCCGTGGGTCAGAACCGCCTTGAACGGTGCCCGGCCGCGCGTGCCGCAGCTCTCGAGCAAGCTCGACTGGAACCAGCCGCGGTGCTGGTCACTGCCTTCGAGGTAGAGATCGGCGGGCCAGCGCTGGTCGGGCCAGTCGCCGCTTTCGAGCGTGAAGACATGGGTGCAGCCGCTGTCGAACCAGACGTCGAGGATGTCGGTCTGCATCTCATAGTCGTCGGGGTTGCGGTTGCCGAGGAAATGCGCGGCGTTCGCGGGGTCCCAGGCGTCGACGCCGTTTATCCGGATGGCGGCGACGATTCGGGCGTTGACCTGGCGATCGACCAGCAGTTCGCCGCTCTTGCGCTCGACGAACAGCGCGATCGGCACGCCCCAGGCGCGCTGGCGGCTAATCACCCAGTCGGGCCGCTGCTCGACCATCGCCCCGATCCGGTTGCGCCCCTTGGCGGGCACGAAGCGCGTGTCGGCGATCGCGGCAAGAGCCGCTTCGCGAAGCGTCGGCGAAGCGCAAAGGACCTCGTCGCCGGCGTAGGTCGCGCCGCCTTCGCCTTCCCAGCGCTTTTCTTCGGGAGTTTTGGGCGACTGATGGGTGAGTGGCCGGTCCATGGCGATGAACCATTGCGGGGTGCAGCGGTAGATGACCTTGGCCTTCGACCGCCACGAATGCGGGTAGCTGTGGGCGAAGTCGGCGGATGCGGCGAGCAAGGCCCCCGCCTCGCGCAAATCCGAGCAGATCGGCCCGTCGGGCGCGTTGAACTTGGGGTTGATGACGCTCGCGCGCCGTTCATCTTGGCCACCGAGCCACGCCCAGTCGTCGCGATAGCGGCCGTCGCCCTCGACCGCGAACACCGGGTCGATGCCATGCGCCTTGCACAGCGCGAAATCGTCCTCGCCATGGTCGGGCGCCATGTGGACGAGACCGGTCCCCTGGTCGGTGGTGACGAAATCGCCGGGGAGGAAAGGGCGGGGCCTGGCGAAGAAGCCGCCGAGATGGTGCATGGGATGTCGGGCAATAGTACCGGCGAGGTCCTGACCGCGGATTTTCGTCCAAGACGCGGTCGGTGTGTAAATGTGCTCCGAATCTTCGTCCTGCGACGCGACGACACCGTCTTTGAAGCGGTTCAGGAATTGCATCAGTAGTGGCTCAGCGACGACAACGCGCTTGCCAACAAACTGCTCGAGAGGTGCGTCCTCCTTGAACTCTTCACGCCTGTGCGCGTCGACGCCGAGTTGGACGTGAACATACTCAACCTCAGGTCCATAAGCGATCGCTTGGTTTACCGGGATCGTCCAGGGCGTCGTCGTCCACACCACCGCATGCGCGCCGACCAGCTCGGGGATCGGGCTCTCGACAATCTCGAACGCCACGTCGATCTGGGTCGAGACGATATCCTCATATTCGATCTCGGCCTCGGCCAGCGCGGTCTTCTCGACCGGGGACCACATCACCGGCCTGGCTCCGCGGTAGATCTGGCCGGTTTCGGCGAATTTCATCAGCTCGGCGACGATCGTGCCTTCCGCCTCCGGGCTCATCGTCAGATAGGGGTTCGCCCAGTCGCCGGTGATGCCGAGCCGCTGGAACTGCTCGCGCTGCACGTCGACCCAGTGGGCGGCATAAGCGCGGCACTCGGCGCGGAACTCCTTTAACGGCACCTCGTCCTTGTTCAGCTTCTTCTTGCGGTACTGCTCCTCGATCTTCCACTCGATCGGCAGGCCGTGGCAATCCCAGCCGGGCACGTAAGGCGCGTCCTTGCCGAGCAGGGTCTGGGTGCGGACGACCATGTCCTTCAGAACCTTGTTGAGCGTGTGGCCGATGTGGATGTCGCCATTGGCGTAGGGCGGGCCGTCGTGGAGGATGAATTTTTCGCGACCGGCGCGGGCGGCGCGAAGTTGGGCGTAAACGTCCTGTTCCTTCCAGCGCTGAAGGATCGCCGGCTCCTTCTGCGGGAGCCCGGCCTTCATCGGAAAATCGGTCTTCGGCAGGAAGACGCTGTGGCGATAGTCGGGTCTGGCGGGCGCGTCGGACATCAAGGCTTCCATGCCCGTTCGTCCCGAGCAGCGCCGAGCGAAGTCGAGGCGCGTCCGTCGAGGGACATCTCGACTGCGGTTCTCGGCTGCGCTCGAACCTGCGCTCGATGCGAACGGTAGGGGTTCAAGTCGAGCGACCCTCTAGAGCGCGCCGGGCCTGCTCGCAATCCGCGCGCATCTGCGCAGCAAGCTCAGCCATGTCGTCGAACTTCTTTTCGGCACGGATGTAGTGATGCAGCGCGACTTCGATCGCCCGGCCGTAGAGGTCGCCGTCGAAATCGAACAAATGCGCCTCGAGCAGTTCGATTGGCGGTTCGAAGCTGGGGCGGATGCCGAGGCTGGCGACGCCGGGATGCTCGCTGCCGTCGTCGAGGCGGATTCGCGCCGAGTAGATGCCGTAGGCGGGCCGCAGATATTTGCCGAGGCTGAGGTTGGCGGTCGGGCAGCCAAGGTCGCTTGCCCCGCGGCCGTCGCCGCGCTCGACTATGCCCTCGATCGCGAAGGCACGAGACAGGAGCCTGGTGGCCGTGCCGGGATCGGCGCCCTGCAGCGCTTCGCGAATACGGCTCGACGACACCGGCTCGCCGTCCTGCATCACCGCCGGCACCGCCTCGGCGGCGATGCCGAGCGGCTCGCCGAGCTCGCGCAGCACCGCGGCATTGCCGCCGCGCCCGCGGCCGAAGGTGAAGTCCTCGCCGGTGACGACCCCGGCAGCGCCGATCCGTTCCCCGAGCAGTTCGGTGACGAAATCTTCGGCGCTGGTCGCGGCGAGGTCGGCGTCGAAGGCGAACACCAGCATCGCGTCGGCGCCGGCGGCGGCGAACAATCGCTGCCGCTGGTCGAGGCTGGTCAACCGGAACGGCGGCGCGTCGGGCCGGAACAGGCGCACCGGGTGCGGGTCGAAGGTGGCGACGATCACGCGGCGACGCTCATGATGGCCGCGCGCCACCGCCCGGCCGATCACCGCCTGGTGGCCGAGGTGGACTCCGTCGAAATTGCCGAGCGCGACGATCGCGCCGCGAAAGGCTTCGGGAAGCGGCTGGTCGAGGGACAGGCGTTGCATTGGCCTAGCGCCTCTATCCGCCTCCTTGCCACTCGGCAAATGCGGTGCCGCGGCAAGCTTGACTCGACCCGGTCGGAGTCCTATTTGCTCCCTATCCCGTTCCACCGGTAACCCGGCGGCGCATTCGTGCGCGCGTCGGTTTCGCCTTTGGAGCAGGCCCCTAGCGACGAGATGGAGCGCGTTCATGCGCTTCGTGGAGCTAAAGAAGGAAGCAGAATGGCTCGTATTGCCGGCGTCAATATCCCGAGCAACAAGCGCGTCGAGATCGCGCTGACCTACATCCACGGAATCGGCCGCACCAAGGCGAAGCAGATCACCGACAAGCTCAACATCGCTCCCGAGCGGCGGGTCCAGGACCTGACCGACCAGGAAGTGCTTCACATTCGCGAGACGATCGACGCCGACTATTCGGTCGAGGGCGATCTCAGGCGCGAGACGGCGATGAACATCAAGCGGCTTATGGATCTCGCCTGCTATCGCGGCTTGCGCCACCGCAAGGGCCTGCCGGTCCGCGGCCAGCGCACGCACACCAACGCCCGCACCCGCAAGGGCAAGGCGAGGCCGATCGCGGGCAAGAAGAAATAACGATCGTCCGGGGGACGATCGAATATTTCTTCTCCGGGCAGAATTTTTTCCGAAGCCACCCTTCGACAAGTTCGGGGTGAGCGGATTTAAAAGTAAGGGTCAGGGTCACAATGGCACGCGAACCTCAGCGCATCCGTCGGCGGGAGCGCAAGAACATCACCGCCGGCGTCGCGCATGTGAACGCCAGCTTCAACAATACGATGATCACCATCACCGACGCACAGGGTAATGCAATCGCCTGGTCGAGCGCCGGGATGATGGGCTTCAAGGGCAGCCGCAAGTCGACTCCCTATGCCGCCCAGGTCGCCGCCGAGGATGCCGGCAAGAAGGCCGCCGATCATGGCGTCCGGACGCTGGAAGTCGAAGTCAAGGGCCCCGGCTCGGGCCGCGAAAGCGCGCTTCGGGCGCTGCAGGCGGTCGGCTTTACCATCACCTCGATTCGCGACGTGACGCCGATCCCGCACAACGGGGTCCGGCCATCGAAGCGGCGGCGGGTCTGACGGATCAAGGGCAAGCGCGCTCAGCAGGATCGGACGAACGAAATTCAAACTAGAGGGCGGGCTCACGGGAGCCACCCTCGCACTGCCAAGGGATGAACATGGCCGTTAACTCGAAGAACTGGCAGGAACTGAAGAAGCCCAACGCGCTCGAGCGCAAGCAGAGCGGCGCCGACATTCGCCGCCGCGCGGCGTTCGTCGCCGAGCCGCTCGAGCGCGGTTTCGGGATGACGCTCGGCAATTCTCTGCGCCGGGTGCTGCTGTCGTCGCTCCAGGGCGCCGCCGTAACCTCGATCAAGATCGAGGGTGCGCTGCACGAATTCTCGTCGCTTCCCGGAGTGCGCGAGGACGTCACCGACATCATCCTCAACGTCAAGCAGATCGCGTTGAAGATGGAAGGCGAAGGCCCCAAGCGGCTGCAACTGTCGGCGAGCGGTCCGACCGACGTCACCGCCGGGATGATCGCCACCAGCGGCGACATCGAGGTGACCAATCCCGATCTTCTGATCTGCCACCTCGACGAGGGCGCGACGCTCAACATGGAGCTGACCGTCGACGTCGGCAAAGGCTATGTGCCGGCCGCCGCCAACCGGCCGGCCGACGCGCCGATCGGCCTGATTCCGGTCGATGCGCTCTACTCGCCGGTCCGGCAGGTCGCCTACAAGGTCGAGAACACACGCGTCGGCCAGGAACTCGACTATGACAAGCTGACCCTGACGGTCGAGACCGACGGCACGGTCGCGCCCGAGGACGCGCTCGCCTATGCGGCGCGGATCCTTCAGGACCAGCTGCAACTGTTCGTCCACTTCGACGAGAGCCAGGTGCGCGCCGCCCAGCCGGCGATGATGGGCGCCGCCGCCGCCGCGGCCGAGACTCCGGCCGACACCAACCAGCTCAATCGCTATTTGTTGAAGAAGGTCGACGAGCTGGAGCTGTCGGTGCGCTCGGCCAATTGCCTGAAGAACGACAACATCATCTACATCGGCGATTTGGTGCAAAAGACCGAGGCGGAAATGCTCCGGACCCCGAACTTCGGCCGCAAATCCTTGAACGAGATCAAGGAAGTGCTGGCGTCGATGGGGCTTCGGCTGGGCATGGACATCCCCGGCTGGCCGCCCGAGAACATCGAGGAAATGGCCAAGAAGCTCGAGCAGGAATTGCTTGGATAATCGGGTTTGGGCGCTGCCCTTTATCAGCGCCCGGCTGGCAGTACCTGGAACGGCTGCCTGACGAACGAAGGACAAGGCCATGCGGCATCGCGTCGGACATCGTAAGCTTCAGCGCACCTCCAGCCATCGCGCGGCGCTGTTCCGCAACATGGCGGCGGCGCTGATCAAGCATGAGCAGATCACCACCACCACCGCCAAGGCGAAGGAGCTTCGCCCCTATGTCGAGAAGCTGGTGACGCTCGCCAAGAAGGGCGGGCTGTCGAATCGCCGGCTGGCCAATTCGCGACTGATGGACGAAGCCCAGCTGGCCAAATTGTTCGACGTGCTGGGGCCGCGCTATGCGGACCGCGCCGGCGGCTACACGCGGATCGTCAAGGCCGGCATCCGCGCCAGCGACGCGGCGGCGATGGCGATCATCGAGTTCGTCGACCGCGACCTGTCGGCCAAGGGCCAGGATTCGGGTCCGGTGATGGGCGACGAGGAAATGGAAGCGGCCTAGCTTTCAGCCCCGCCGCCGCCAGCAGCCTGGTCCGGATTGGGCTGGGCCGCCGCCGGCAACGGTGCCTCGATCGTGCAGCAAAAGCCCGTTTCGGCGAAGTCGTGTTCGACGCTGCCGCCGAGTTCGGCTGCCAGCGCGCGCTCGATCATCCGCAACCCGAAACCCTTGTGTGCCGGCGGCTGGACCGGCGGCCCGCCGCTTTCCGTCCAGCGCAGCCGCAACCGCGCGCTTGCGATCGTCCATTCGACCGTCACCCGGCCGCCGGGCCGCGACAGCGCGCCATATTTGGCGGCGTTGGTGGCAAGCTCGTGGAACGCCATGGCGATGGTGACCGAGGTCTTGGGATCGAACCGCAGCACCGGCCCCGAAAGGCGATACTGCCGCTCGTGGCAGTGGACCCGAAGCGCCCCGTCAATCAGGCTGATAAAGTCGGCCGACTCCCAATTTTCCTTCGTCAGCAGATTGTGGGCGGTTGCCAGCGCCTCCAGCCGGCCTTCGAACGCAGCCCTGGTTTCGGCCGGAACCGCCGCGTCGCGGAAGGTCTGATGGGCAAGGCTCTGCACGATCGCCAGCGTATTCTTGACGCGGTGGTTGAGCTCGCCGACCAGCAGGCGCTGGTGGTCCTCCCAGCGGCGCCGTTCGGTAATGTCGATGACCACTCCGCGGGACCGGAGAATCCGGCCGCTTTCGTCGCGCAGATACTCGCCGATGCCCTGCACCCATTTGATCGATCCGTCGGGCATCAGTAACTTTAGCGTCCAGTCAAACTCGACGTCGCTGTTCTGCGCGTCACGGTCACGCCGGGCGAAAATGGCGTCGCGAGCATCGGGATGATAGCGTGCCCGGACATGCTCGATGGTCAGGTCGAGGTCTGGCGGATAGCCATACATTTCGTTGAAGCGCGGCGAGGGTTTGAAGCGGCCGGTGACATGGTCGTGGTCGACGACCGCGATCGAGCCGGCATCGAGCGCCGCCTTGAGCTCCGCTTCGCGGTCCTTCAGCGCTTCCTCGGCCAGCTTGCGTAAATTGATATCAACCACCGCGGTCAACACTCGACGCAGCCTGCCGTCTTCAGACCGGTCGAAGGCCACCGAGCGCGCGACCGCCCATCGGAAGCTGCCATCGCGATGCTTGACCCGGCATTCGAACTCGACCGGATTGGAATCTTGCGACTGGTTCAACTGAGACCAGCCGGCTTCGACCACGGCGTGGTCGTCCGGATGGATCGAGGCGGTGCCGAAGCCGGCCGGCATGGCGACAATTTCCTCGCCCGAATAGCCGAACAGGAACATGGCGTTGCCGCCTGCCCATTCGAACTGTTTCGTTTCGAGATTGTAGATGTGGAGCAGGCTCGGCGTCGCTTGAGTGATGCGTTCGAGCTGGTGCCGGGTTGCCTCAGCCTCGTCCTGAATCCGCTTCTGATCAGTGATGTCGATCGCCACTCCAGCGGAAAAAGTGACCCCGTCGCGGATGACGAACTGGCCGTAGGTGGCTAGCCAGCGGACCTCACCGTCGTTCTGGCGGACGATTCGGTAGCGGATCGTCCACGGCCCACCGCGCGCGGCAGCGGCGGCATGCTCCTGTTCAACTCGCGCCAGGTCGTCGGGATGGATGGTGCTTCGCCACAGCTCATAGGTCCCGATCCCATCGGCGGGGACGGGCGCACCGACCAGCCGGAAGGCTGATTCGGTCCAGCCGCCTTCACCGGTTTCAAGGTTGAGCTCGTAGGGCGCCAGCTCGGTGCCTTCATCGGCGGCAGAACTCGAATTCGGCAAAGAGGTGGAGGTTTCTGGCGGTTTCAGCATCGCAGGACCGACATCGGGCGAACACTCTACAGCGGAGGACTCACGATTTGTTTTCCCATGCTTGCCGACGGTCCGCAATGGCCAAGTAAAACCGCCGCATCCAGTGTGAACGCCAGCGAACAACTGCATTCAGCACGCGTGCATTGCCGGATTGTTAGGATGCATACCAAGTTGCCATGCGTTTAACCGGCGACTGCGACAACTTTAAGGAGACAGGCCATGAAGGCTGTTACAAAGATACTGGCAGGCGGCATCGGACTTGCAGCACTGGCCGGCGCGGCTCCTGCGGCCGCTCAATATTATCCGAACTATCCGAACCAGGGCTATGGCAACAGCGGCCTGGGTGCGATCATCGACGCCATTCTCGGCGCCCAGCGCGGCTACGGCCATCAGGGTTACGGCTACGGGTACAATCAGCACCGTGAGCGTGCCCTGATCGAGCAATGCGCTCGCGCAACCGAAGTCCGGCTGCAGCGCAGCTACGCAGGCTATAACCGCTATGGTGGCCAATACGGCGGTCAGTATCGTGGTCAGTACGGCGGCCAGTATGGCTATGGCGGCTATGCCAACGCCAGCCCGGCGCGCATCGTCAACATCACCAATATCCAGCGGCGGTCCAACGGCAGCCTGAGGATCTACGGCACGGCGACTTCGGGCCAGATGAGCGGCTATGGTCAATACGGTGGCCAGTATGGCGGCCAGTACGGGTCCCCGTACGGCGGCTATCAGGGCGGCTACAACGCGGCTCATGCGGCTGACCTGCGGTTCAACTGCTCGGTCAACAATCGCGGTCGAGTGACCAACGTCGACATCGACCGTCTGCGGTATCGCTACCGCTAATCCACCGACCACTTGGCTGAAGGATGCGCCGGGCCTCAACGGGTCCGGCGCATTTTCCACTTGGATCGGCATAAGCGTGTCAGGGTCAATTATTCAGCGTCCGCAGCATGACTAACCTATTGCAATCGCCAGCATAATGGGCGATTTGCAGTGCCAGGAAACGGCCTTCCTCCTGCGTGCGGGAGGGCCCAAGGCCGACCGACATCAGCGACAGGGTCCTGCGCTGCGTATTTGAGCGATTAGGGGAGCGTACCAACTATGCCAGTCGCCGACATCATTCCCTCCGACGAGATCAACCGGTTGGCCGCGGTTCGGCGTTACGACATTCTCGACACGCCGCCCGACGGCACGTTCGATCGCATCACCGCGATTGCCGCTCGGCGGTTCGCGGTTCCGATTTCGGTTATCAGCATCGTCGACGAAGATCGCATCTGGTTCAAATCCCATCACGGGCTGCCGGTCGAGCAGATCGACCGCGCGCCGGGCTTGTGTGCGTCGGCGATTCTTGGCGACGTGCCCTATCTTGTGGAAGATGCGCGTACCGACCCGCGGTCGCTGGCGAATCCGCTGGTTGCCGGAGAGTTCGGCCTGCGTTTTTATGCCGCGGTTCCGCTGACCACCAGTGATGGATATAATCTCGGCACGCTGTGCGTGATCGATCGCGAGCCGCGCACCATCGACAAGGCGCAGATCGAGGATCTGAAGGACCTGGCATCGGTCGTGATGGACCAGATGGAAATGCGGCTGTCGGCGCGAAGCGCGGTCAGCCGGGCACAGCTGATGGCGCGGGAGATCGACCATCGGGTGATGAACAGCCTCCAGTTCGTCTCGGGGCTTTTGTCGATGCAAAGCCGGTCACCCGACATCGGCGAAGCGGCGGCGCACCTCCAGCTGGCGGCCAACCGGGTTGCCGCGGTGGCGCAGGTTCATCGCCATTTCTATGCCGACGAAGCGAATGAAGTGTCGTGCGTCATATTCCTGAGGCGGTTGTGCGAGGATTTGTCCGCCATTCTGGATCGGGAGATTGTCGTCGAAGGTGACGACGACAAGGTCCCGACAACCTGGATCCAGCCGATCGGGCTGATTGCCAACGAGCTGGTGACCAACGCCGCGAAACACGGCGCCGGCCGGATCGACGTGACTTATCGAGCCGCCGACGGGGCACATCGACTTGTGGTCTGCGATCAGGGGCTCGGCCTGCCGGCCGACTTCGATCCGGCTTCGGACCGGGCTAGCCTGGGCATGCGGGTTGTGACATCGCTTGCCAAGCAGCTGGACGGCGCGATGCAGGCCGGCCGGCGGCAGGAAGGCGACGGAGCTTGCTTCACCGTCCAGTTCCCCAACGCGCACTGACGCAAAATCCTGTTCACGGACGGGTTCAGCACAGGTTCAAGCCCGAAGTTGGACCATATCCGCTCCAGCGTTCGGTAATTTTGGAGAGTCGCCCATGTTCACGCCCCGCCTTCGTGCCACACTGGCAGTGGCTTCGGCCGCGATCGGTCTTGGCGGCTGCGCCACCTATGGCGACTATGGCTATAGCGGTGTCTCTGTAGGCTATGGCAGCAGCGGCTATTACGGCGGCTATGATTCGCCCTATTACGGCGGTGGCTACGCCGATCCCTATTACGGCGGCTACGGCTACCAGCCGTCCTATTATGGCTGGAACGGCGGCTATTATTATCCGGGCATCGGCTTTTACATCTATGACCGCGGCGGACGCCGCTACCGCTGGAACGATCGCCAGCGCCGCTATTGGGAGAGCCGACGCGAAGCGAGGCGGGATCGACGCGGCGACCGCGAAAACTGGACCGGCTTCCGCCGCGACCACCGGGCCGAGCGGGGCGACGATCGCCGCGGCTTTCGCAACGTCATCGTGCGCAGGGCCGAGCGTCCCGACCGCCCCGTCCGACGTGTGGAAAGGACCGAGCGGCCCGACGATCAGCGCGGCTTTCGCAACGCGATCGTCGCTCGCCGGACCGAGCGCGCCGAGCGCGTCCGCGAACAGCGCCGGGAAGCCCGCGAGGAACGCCGCGATTCACGGCGCGACAGGCGCGACCGCGACCGCGACAGCGACGACTAGCATCGTCGCGCCGGCCGCGCGCAATCCGAACACCGGCGTCTGATCGGGCGTCCGAAAACTTTACTCGCTCGCCAAAATGGCTATCCGCCCGGCATGACCATCCAGCCGTCGGAAACCATCCTCATCGTCGATTTCGGCAGCCAGGTGACGCAGCTGATCGCGCGCCGGGTGCGGGAGGCCGGGGTTTATTCCGAAATCGTCCCTTTCAACGCCGCCGACGAGGCGCTCGACCGGCTCCGGCCGAAGGGCGTGATATTGTCCGGCGGCCCCTCGTCGGTGATGGTGAAGGACAGCCCGCGGGCGCCGCAACGGCTGTTCGAGCAGGGCCTGCCGATACTCGCCATCTGCTACGGCCAGCAGACCATGGCCCATCAGCTTGGCGGAGTGGTCGCGGCTTCCGACAATCGCGAGTTCGGCCGGGCCTTCATCGAGATCACCGGCGAATCGGCGCTGTTCGACGGGCTGTGGGCGGTCGGCGAAACCCACCAGGTGTGGATGAGCCATGGCGACCGGGTCGAGCAGCTTCCGGACGGCTTCGGCATCGTCGCCAAAAGCGAGGGCGCGCCCTTCGCCATCGCCACCGATGAAGACCGCCGCTTCTATTCGATGATGTTCCACCCCGAAGTGGTTCACACGCCCGACGGTGGCAAGCTGCTCGCTAATTTCGTCCGCCACGTCTGCGGCTGCGCCGGCGACTGGACGATGGCGAGCTTTCGCGACGCGAAGATCGCCGAAATCCGCGAGACCGTCGGGGTTGGCCCGAATGGGGGCAAGGTGATCTGCGGGCTTTCGGGAGGGGTCGACTCTGCGGTCGCGGCCGTCCTCATCCACGAAGCCGTTGGCGACCAGCTGACCTGCGTGTTCGTCGACCATGGGCTGATGCGCGCCGACGAGGCCGAACAGGTCGTCGGACTGTTCCGCGGCAGCTACAACATCCCGCTGGTCCACGTCGACGCCAGCGCCGACTTCCTCGCCGGACTGGAGGGCGTCACCGACCCCGAAGCCAAGCGCAAGTTCATCGGCAAGACTTTCATCGAGGTGTTCGAGGCCGAGGCGGCGAGGATCGGCGGAGCTGATTTCCTCGCCCAGGGCACGCTCTATCCCGACGTCATCGAAAGCGTCAGCTTCACCGGGGGGCCGTCGGTGACGATCAAGAGCCACCACAATGTCGGCGGCCTGCCCGAGCGGATGAACATGAAACTGGTCGAGCCGCTGCGCGAGCTGTTCAAGGACGAGGTGCGCGCGCTTGGCCGCGAGCTCGGCCTGCCCGACGCGTTCGTCGGTCGGCACCCGTTTCCGGGCCCAGGCCTGGCGATCCGGATCCCCGGCGAGGTGACCAAGGAGCGCTGCGACATTCTGCGAAGAGCCGACGCCGTCTATCTCGAGGAAATCCGCAATGCCGGCCTATACGACGCGATCTGGCAGGCGTTCGCGGTGCTCCTGCCGGTGCGGACGGTCGGCGTGATGGGCGACCATCGCACCTATGATCATGTCTGTGCCCTTCGCGCGGTGACCAGCGTCGACGGCATGACCGCCGACATCTACCCGTTCGACGCTGCCTTCCTCAGCCGCGTCGCCACGCGCATCGTCAACGAGGTCCAGGGCATCAACCGGGTGGTCTATGATTATACCTCGAAGCCGCCCGGCACGATCGAGTGGGAGTGAGAGATTTGGCCCTTCGCCGGTTGCTGCTGACCGGCTTGCTACTGGCAAGCTGCACGACGCCCGCCTCGGTGCAGCCTGCCGCGTCCCGGGTCGAGGGCAATTGCGCCGTATCCGCCGCCGACCAGGCCTGGCTCGACGACGCCATGGACGCGTGGGACTATGCAGCTGACGAAATCACCGGCGTCGGACAGGTGGAATCGATCCGCGGAGTCTTCTTCGACGCCCGGTGCATGCTCATCAGCGACACAGCGATGAACGGCGGCCCGAAACTGTGGCGCGCTACAGCCCATGACGGTCAGGTGCAGGTACCGGGCGGGCCGAAAATTCCTGCCGGAGTGATCAGCTTCGCGATGGGCGGCGAGGGCAATGACCAGTTCGTCATGTCGATGCCGAGCGTCTGGCGAGCGGCGAACACGTCCGACAATGGGCTCGGCAGCCTGGAAAAGCTGATGACGGTCGTCGTCATTCACGAAGGCACGCATGTCGCCCAGATCCCGACCTACGGGAAGAGGATCGGTGCGCTCGCCGAAGCGAATAATCTGCCCGACGATTTCAGCGACGACAGCATCCAGAAGAGGTTTGCGGAAAGAAGCGACTTCGCCGACTCAATCGAGCGCGAGACCGCGCTTCTCCTTGCCGCCGCCGATGCCCCGGAGGTCGACGAAGCGAAGCGCCTGGCGCGCCAGGCTCGCGAGATGATGCGCGAGCGCCAACAGCGCTGGTTCACCGGTGACGACGCCTATCTCACGGAGGCGGAAGACGTCTGGCTGACGATGGAAGGATCGGCGCAATGGGCCGCCTACCAATGGGCGATCGACGCGCGCGGCGGGGCGGTCCCTGTGGAACGGACGCAGTTTCGGACCGGCCGGTGGTGGTCGCAGGTGCAGGGGTTCGCACTGTTCCTGGCCCTCGACCGGATCGCCGGCCCGGGCTGGAAGCGCCACGCCTTCGGCGACGGCGCGAAAACCGGGCTGATGATGCTCGACGAGGCGATTTCACGCTAATCGCCCTGGGTGGCGTCACGCATAGCCGAACGCCGACTGATAGCTGGAGCATCTCTCGGCGATCCCATCCGCGGTTTCCAGTTGCCGGGCGCCGAGCCGACGTTCGGCGCGATCCCGCGCCTGCCCGGATACCTCCCGGCCATGGCGTTCGACCTCAAATCCGCGATCGAACTGCGCAAGGTGGCTGTCGATGACGCCGCCGCCCTCCCAGCCGACGAAGTCGGCGACGCCAAGCCGCGCCGCGTCCGACCGGATCAAATCTTCGTAGCGGAGGACATGGAAGGGAATTCCTCGCCGTGCCAGCAACTCTTGATACTCGAGAATGCCGGCGCTCTCCCGCAGGCAATACTCGCTCACCCAGGCGTCGTCGAAGCGATCGAGATTGTTCTGCAGCCGGTGCTTCTCGAACAAGCTGAGCGCGACGTCGGCGATGTTGCGGACGGTAATCACCACCCGTGGCGGCGCGAAGGCGTCGAGAATTTTGAAATGCTCCTCGCAAAGCACCTCCTTGAAGGCCCAGCGGCGGCCGATCAGCCGCGGCCCCATGATCCTTCGAAACCGCTGCGCCGCGTCCGTGTCGCCACGGCTCCAGTCCTGGTCGTCGACCGGCAGGCCGAAATTGGCGAGCTGAATGCGCAGCAGGCGCGGATTGCTGGTGCGAAGGAAAAAGGGCTCGATGAACACCAGCCTGTCGGGCGGTCGAGTCAGCCAGTTGGACAGGAGCGTGCTTCCGGAGCGACCGATCGCCGCGATATAGAAATCCGGGCCGGAAACTCCCTCTCCAAGAAAGGAATCAGGCACCGGCGGCCTCGGCGAGCAATGCCAGTTCGGCTGGAATGACGACCCTATACCCGCTCTGGCGGCGGACCCGTTCGGCTGCCGCCGCCGACCGCGAAAGAAACAGATCCGGCTTTTCGATCATCGCCCACAGCGCCTCGGCAAGACCGGGCGCGTCGTCGGGCCCGGCCAGCGCGGCGCAGCTGTCATCGACGAATTCCGGAACCGCCGACACAAAGTTGGTCACCGGGACCAACCCCGACGCCATCGCCTCGTCGCGGGACACGCCCTGGGTGTCGAGCCGGGTCGGCACCAGGAATATCCCGTTGCGCTGGTGTTGCGCGGCGATTTCGGACTGGGTCAGAAAGCGGCGCTCGATATAGACGTTGGGCACATTCAGCACAGGCTTCAAAGTCTCTTCAAACAATGGGCCATCGCCGATGATCGTGAAGCCAAGGCGATCGAACTCGCTTCGCCGCGAGAGGTGGAGGATGGCCGAAACC
>CAYUWJ010000015.1:0-3793 GCA_964448315.1 uncultured Sphingomonas sp.
GCGTAGAGCAGCGCCGCGACGATCGCCGCCGAGCCGACGCCGACCGCGACTCCGGCCTTGACCAGCTTGGCCCGGCGTTCCTCGCCTTCCTCTTTCGAATCCTCGTCCTTGGGGTCGGTCATGGTGCGTCCCTGGTGGTTGGTGCCGGACAGTCTATGGCGGCGGCGCGCCGATGGAAAGCCGCCTGATGCGCCCGCGGATCGAAACCTTTCACGCGCTAGGCCGCGATCAGGCGCGGGCCGCCGACCCGAACGTTCATGCGGCGCTGTCAGCTTCGGCCGGGACCGGCAAGACCCAGGTGCTGACCGCCCGCGTGCTGCGCCTGCTGCTCGGCGGAACGAGGCCGGAAACGATCCTCTGCCTGACCTTCACCAAGGCCGGCGCGGCGGAAATGGCCAATCGCATCGGCGCCCGGCTCGCCGCCTGGGTGCGAATGCGCGACCAGGATCTGCGCACCGACCTCACCCACATCGGCGAGCGCAACGACCCGCAGACCATGCAGCGGGCGCGGCGGCTGTTCGCCGGGGTGCTGGATGCGCCGGGCGGGCTTCGCATCCAGACCATCCACAGCTTCGCCCAGGCGCTGCTCGCCGCCTTCCCGGCCGAGGCCGGGATCGTCCCAGGCTTCCGGCCGATCGAGCAAAGGGCGGAGCAGGAGCTGGCGCGGACGACCCTGGCGGAACTGCTGTCGGATGCGGAAAAGCGCGGCGACGAGCGGCTGATCGGCGACGTCCAGTGCCTCAGCCTGCGGATGGGCGAAAAGGACGCGGTCGCCTATCTGATGCGCTGCGCCAGGCGGGCGGAAGTTCTTGCCAAGCTCGGGCCGGCGGACGAGATCGAGCCTTTATTGTGCCGCCTTCTGGGTCTTCCGGATGAGGACATCGACCAGCTGATTGCCGCTCGCTGCTCGGACGAGAGTTTCGATTGCGATCTGCTGAAAGCCGTTGCAGCTGCGAACCGGCAATGGCCGGGCGTCACCGGCGCGGGGCATGTCGAACGGATCGAGCGCTGGCTGGCGCTGGCTTCCGACGAGCGGGCACGCCAGCTTCCCGACCTGGCGCTGGTCGTGTTCACGGGCAGCGGCGAGCCCCGCAAGGTGACGGCCGGGCAGACCAGGATCGATCCCGACTACCAACATCGCGCCGACGTGCTGGCCGGCGCGATCGGCGAGCTCGTCGACATTCAGCGGCGGGCGCAACTTGTCCGCGACATGGCCGCGGGCCTGCGCGCGGGCCAGGCGTTCGCCGCCGCTTATACGCGTGCCAAGCGTAGCGCCGGGCTGGCCGATTTCGACGATCTCATCGCCTGGACCCGGCGGCTGCTGGCGAAGCCGGGGATGGGCGACTGGGTCCGCTACAAGCTCGACCGGCAGACCGACCATATCCTGGTCGACGAGGCGCAGGACACCAACCGCGGCCAGTGGGAAATCGTCGACGCGCTGGCGTCCGAGTATTTCAGCGGATCGAGCGAGGCCGAGCACCGGGTCCGCACCCTGTTCATGGTCGGCGACTTCAAGCAGGCGATCTACGGCTTCCAGGGCACCGATCCGCGCGAATTCGAGGATATGCGAAAGAAAGTGCGCGAGCGCTCGGCGGCGCTGCGAGCGACAGAGGACGAAGCCGACGACGGGCAGCGGCTGGCGCTCGATTATCGCGAGGTGTCGATCAGCGCCAGCTTCCGCTCGACGCAGGCGGTGCTCGACGTCGTCGACGCGGTGATCGACGAGGTCGGTCATCGCAAAATGGGGCTGGAGAAGGCACCGCCGCCGCATCTCGCCTTCCATGACGAACGGCAGGGGCTGGTCGAGCTGTGGAAGCCCTTCGCGGCCGAAACCGAAGACGGCGCGGCCGCCAACGACGATGGCGAGGAAGGCTGGATCGCCGAAGACGACCGCCTTTATGCGGCCGCGCTGGCAAACCGGGTGAAGGCCTGGCTCGACGAGGCGCCGGTGCTCGCCTCGACCAGCCGGCCGCTGACGCCCGGCGATATATTGATTCTGGTTCGAAGCCGCGGCGAGCTGGCGTCGCTGATCGTCGCCCGGCTGTTCGCCGCCGGCGTGCCGGTCGCCGGGCTCGACCGATTGCACCTGCACGAGCCGTTCGCGGTCCGCGACTTGTTGGCCGCGGTGCGCTTCGCGGTGCAGCCGCTCGACGACCTCAACCTCGCCAACCTGCTGGTCTCGCCGCTGATCGGCTGGACTCAGGAGCAGCTGATGGAACTGGCGGCGAACCGCGGCGGCACGCCGCTGTGGAAGCGGCTGGTCGAGCGGTCGCGCGAGGGCGCGCCGTTCGCCGCCGCGCGCGAGGCGCTGGGGGGCTTGCTGGCGATGGCCGATTTCGCCACTCCGGCGCGCTTTTTCGAGACGATCCTGTCCGGACCGCTGGACGGCCGCCGCAAGCTCTATCGCCGGCTGGGCCTTGCCGCCCGCGACCCGATCGACGAATTGCTGACCAATGCGATCGAATATGAGCGCGGCGAGACGCCGTCGCTCGAGCGGTTTCTTGCCTGGTTCGGGCGGGGCGATTTCGAGGTCCAGCGCGACCCGTCCGCGCCGACCAATGCGGTGCGGGTGATGACTGTCCACGGCGCCAAGGGGCTCGAGGCGCCTTATGTGATCCTCGCCGACGCGACGACCGATCCGGCCAAGCTCGGCGGCGTCTCCTCGGTGGTCGACCTGCCGATCGGCGATGTCGGTAACGCGCCGGTAATCCGGCCGCGCAAGGCCGAGCGGGTGTCGCCGTTCGACGAAGTGATGGCCGATCAGGACAAGCTCGATCTGCAGGAGCATTGGCGGCTGCTTTACGTCGGCCTGACCCGCGCCAAGGAGCGGCTGGTGATCGCCGGCCTCGACAAGGGCAAGATCGTCGAGGGAAGCTGGCACGCGATGGTGACGCGGGCGCTTGTGGCGCTGGGCGCACAGCCCGACGAGGATTCGGAGTGGGGCGAAATACTCCGCTATCGCGGAACGGTCGCCGGGCGGCCGCCGAAGGCGAAACGCGACAAGCTGCGGCTCGAGCCGCCGGCGATTCCCGATTGGGCGCGAACCCCGGCGCCGCCCGAAGCCCGGCCGCCGCGGCCGCTGGCTCCGTCGGCCCTCGCCGACGATGGCGAAGCGGCGCCGCCGCCCTCCGCCGCGCTGAAGGCCGCGGCCGAGCGGGGCACGCTCATCCATTTGCTGCTCGAGCGGCTTGCCGACGTCGCCGCCGACAACAGGCATAAAGCGGCGCTTGGCTGGCTCGAACGATCGGCCGGCGTCGCCGACGAAACTCTGCGCCGGGAGATCGCCGACACCGCCTGCGCGGTGCTGTCGGACCCCAGTTTCGCGCCCTTGTTCGGCCCGGGATCGCTCGGCGAGGCGCCGCTCGCCGCCGCCCTGCCCGACGGACGGGTGATTGCCGGCACCGTCGACCGGCTGCTGGTCGAGGAGGGCAGGGTCTCGGTGATCGACTATAAGACCGGCCGCGTTCCCGAATCGGACAGCGCGATTCCCCCCTCTCACCGGGCGCAGATGCTCGCCTATACTGAGGCGCTGCAGGTGATTTTTCCCGGCCGAAAGATCCGTGCGGCTCTGCTCTATACCGGTGGGCCGCGTCTGTTTGAGCTGACAGGTTGAGAGAAAGCGCGACTGTCCCCATATGCGCCATCAACCTTAAGATACGGAGAGTCGCCGCCATGGCCACCAAGAGCGTTACCGACCAGAGCTTCGCAACCGATGTGCTTGGAGCCTCCGGTCCCGTGCTCGTCGATTTCTGGGCCGTGTGGTGCGGTCCGTGTCGGATGATCGCCCCGGCGC
>CAYUWJ010000016.1:0-16174 GCA_964448315.1 uncultured Sphingomonas sp.
CGTCGGTGACGAGGACACCGTGCACTCCCGAGTCTTCGCCCCCCTCCGGCTCGACGATCACGCCGCGCTGGGCGAGGCCCCGCAGCAGTTGCGGCGGCATTTTCCCCGCCTCACCCCGGAAGCGATCGCCGGAGGCGATCAGATTAGGAAGCTCGATCGCACGCTGCATCGGCAGGCCCCAGCCGAGCGTGCCGACGATCGTCTTGGCGACATAGACGAGGATCGAGTGTCCTCCCGGCGAGCCGACGGCGCCGACCAGGCGGCCGCCGCGGACCATCACAACCGGCGCCATCGACGAGCGCGGCCGCTTGCCTGGGGCGATCGCATTGGGGCCGCTCGGCACGAACGAGAAGTCGGTCATCTCGTTGTTGAGGAAGATGCCGTCGACGATCCGCCCCGAACCGAACACCGATTCGACGGTGGTGGTCATCGATACCGCGTTGCCGGCCGCATCGACGATGACGAAATGGGATGTCCCGGCCGCCTCCACGGTCGCGTCCTCGTTCGCAGCGGCGGTAACGCCCGGGGGGATTCCAGGCTCGGGGGCGGGCCCGGCACGGTTGCCGATCAGCCGGGCGCGGGCCGCGACATAGGCGGGGTCGAGCAGCCCGGCGACCGGCACGTCGGCGAACGCCGGGTCGCCGACATAGCGGTTGCGATCGGCATACATCAGCCGGCTGGCCTCGGCGAACAGATACCAGGCCTGGGCATCGTCCGGCCCGCGCTCGGCGATATCGGTCCGCTCGAGGATCGCCAACATCTGCAGAAGCGCGACTCCGCTCGAAGGCGGCGGCGGCACGCAGATCAGGGTGATCCGGTACGTCCCGCACAGCGGCTGCCGTTCGATCGGGCGGTAGCCGGCGAGGTCGGCGAGGGTCATCGTCCCGCCGAGCGGCCCGGCCCGGGTGCGGGCGACGATCCGCTGTGCGGTCTCGCCGCGATACAAAGCGTCGGGGCCTTGCGCAGCCAGTCGCTGGAGGAAATCCGCATAGGCCGGATTGCGCAGGCGATCGCCGGCGACGACCCGGCGGCCGTCGGCCTTGGTCAAATAGCCGGCGACATCGGGCGCCGCGGCTTGCGGCGACCTGCCGTTGGCGAACCGGCCGAGGCGGGGGCTGACGGTGAAGCCGTCGCGTGCGGCGCGTTCGGCGTCGCCGAACAATGTCTGCCAGCCGAGGCGACCGTGCCGGCGATGCGCCATGTCCAGCATCCGCACCACGCCGGGAACGCCGGTCGCCCGGCCGCTGGTCACCGCCATCGGAAACGGCAGCGGCCGACCATTGTCGTCGAGGAACATGTCCGGTGTCGCGCCGGCCGGAGCGGTCTCGCGCCCGTCGTAAATTGTTACCGCGCCGCTGCGCGCGTCATAATAGGTGAGAAAAGCGCCGCCGCCCAAGCCGGAGCTCTGCGGCTCGACCAGGCCGAGCATCGCCTGCACCGCGATCGCCGCGTCGATCGCGCTGCCGCCGCGGCCGAGCACCGACAGCCCGGCCTCGGTCGCCGACGGATGGGCGGCGGCGACAAAGACTTTTGGCGATGCCGCCGGGATGTTCGGCGCGCCCGTCGTTGTGCAGGCGGCGAGCAGCAAGGCGAGCAGCATTGCGAGCGATCTGGTCAAACGATACTCCTGACGCGGCCGCTTGCAGCAGGTCGGCCCGGTCGTCCATTGGCGCGGCGGCCGGCGAGTGGCAAGGCGATCCGGCTGCTTCGTCGCGCATCATCCGCGGGTCCGTTCGCGGCCGAAACGGAACCCTTGTGCGTCTGAAGTGTCTTTTATTGCGATCAACGGGAGGTATTACGATGGCCAAATCCGCTAAGAAGAAATCATCTTCGTCCAAGAAGCGTTCGTCCGGTTCAAAAACCAGCACGGTCGACAAGCTGGCGAAGGTGGCGATGAGCCGCGAAATGCTCGCCGCCGGCCTCGCCGCAGCGGCCGCAGCGATCAGCGCCAGCCCGGCTGCGCGGCGCAAGATCCGCGATGCAGGACTCGATGCGGCCGACAGCGCATCCCAGGCGGCGAACACGGTCGTCTCCAGCGCAACACGACTCGGCTCGCTGATTGCCGAGGCGGTCGCCGATGCCGCGCAGAAAGTGATGTCGGGCAATTGGACCGACGAAGACGGCCCAACTGCCGGCGCCCGTTCGTCCAGCGCGACGGCGCGCAAGCCGACGCGTGCCCGCACCGCAGCGAAAAAGCCGAAAGCCAAGACGGCGTCGCGCACCAAGAAAAAAACGAGCACCGCGAAGCCACGCACGACGCGGGCAAAAACGACCAAGGCCAAGACGCGGCGGAAAAAGACGACGGCGCGCAAGGGCGCATCGGGCGGCACCAAGAGCTAAGCGCGGAATCGGGCGGCCTAGGCTGCCCGCTCTTCGAATTGCAATTTTGCCAGGCTCGCGTAGAGGCCGCCGGCGGCCGACAGCGTCGCATGCGTGCCTTGCTCGACGATCCGGCCCTCGTCCATGACGATGATCCGATCGGCGGAGCGGACGGTCGCCAGCCGGTGAGCGATGACGACGGTCGTCCGGGTCCGGATCAGCCGTTCCAGCGCCTCCTGAACCAGCCTCTCGCTGTGCGCGTCGAGCGCCGATGTCGCCTCGTCGAGCAATAGCAGCGGCGCGTCGCGCAGCAGCGCCCGGGCGATGGCGATGCGCTGGCGCTGGCCGCCCGACAGCCGCGCGCCGCCTTCGCCGAGGAAGGTGTCATAGCCTTGCGGCAAAGTGGTAAGGAATTCATGCGCGTTGGCCGCCGTGGCGGCCTCGACGATCGCATCGTCGCTCGCCTCCCATTGCCCGTAGCGCAAATTGTCGCGGGCCGAGGCGGCGAACAGCACCGTTTCCTGCGGCACCAGCGCGATGCGGCTGCGGATGTCGGCGGGATCCGCGTCGCGAAGATCGACTCCGTCGAGGGCGACGCGCCCGTCCTGCGGGTCGTAGAAGCGCAGCGCCAGTTGGAACAGGGTCGACTTGCCGGCGCCCGACGGTCCGACCACCGCCACCGTTTCGCCCGGAGCGATGGAAAGGTCGAGCGCGTGCAGCGCCTTTTCGTCGGGGCGGGTCGGATAGCGGAAGGTGACGCTTTCGAACGCCAGCGCTCCCCGACCGGGCTGGGGAAGGCGCACGGGCTTTGCCGGCGCGCGGATTTCTGACTGCTCGACCAGCAGCTCGGAAATGCGGCCGGCGGCGCCGGCGCCGCGCAGCAGGTCGCCATAGACTTCGCTCAGCGCTCCGAACGCGCCGGCGACCAGCGCGCCGGTGAAGACGAAGGCGGCGATCGATCCGCCGGTCATGCGTCCGGCGGCGACGTCGATGGCGCCTTCGCGAAGCACCAGCACGACCGAGCCGAACACCAAAGCGATGGCGAAGATGGTCATTATCGCGCGGGCGCGGATGCGGCGCTTGCCGGTGCGAAACGCGTCTTCCACCCGGTCGTCGAACCGCTTCGCCTCGCGATCCTCCTGGCCGAACGCCTGGACTATTTTCATCGCGCCCAATGTCTCGGAGACGGTCGAGCCGACGTCGGCGATGCGATCCTGCGCAGCGCGGCTCAGCGCGCTGATTCGCCGGCCGAAGAATATCAGGGGCCCGAGCACCACCGGAATTCCGACGATCAGCATCGCCGCAAGCTTCGGCGACAGCGCGAACAGATAGACGATGCCGCCGATTCCGGTGGCGATATTGCGCAGCGCGATCGACACCGACGAGCCGACGATTTGTTCGAGGATGGCGGTGTCGGCAGTCAGCCGCGAGGCGATTTCGGACGGCCGGTTCTCTTCGAAGAAGCGGGGCGGCAGGGTCAAAAGATTGCGCTGCACCGCGGCGCGCAGGTCGGCGATGGTCCGTTCGCCGAGCCACGAGACGAAATAGAAGCGAAGCCCGGTTGCCGCCGCCAGCACGACGACGATCATCAGCAGATAGCGAAAGGCCATTTCGACCGCCGGCCCGCCGCCGCCGGCGATGAAGCCCTGGTCGATGACGCGCTTGAATCCGTAGGGGATGGCAAGCGTGGCGGCCGACGAGGCGATCAGGAACAGCAGCGCCAGCGCGATTCTGCCCCGGTAGCGGGCGGCATAGCGCCAGACGAGCATCAGCTTGCCCAGATTCGTTCGGGTTCCGTCGGGAGTGCTCGCCATCGCTCGCGCCTAGCAGTGTGTCGCCCCTGCCTCAATTGCCGCGCTGCAACCGCCGCGGTGCAGCATTAACCTTGCGCAGGGGGCGCCGGACCGCCACATCAGGTGAATTCCCCCAAATGCGAGGTACCCGATGCTCTACGACGCCTATGAGATGCAACGCTCCCTGCTGGCGGGGGCAAGCAGGCTCGCTGGGCTCGGCTCCGGGTGGCTCAACAATCCCGCCAACCCGGTCGCTTATGCGTCGATGAGCCCGCTGGTCGCCGCCGGCCTCGACGTCTTCGCCCATGCCTCGGCACCGCGCGGCAAGCCCGAGTTCGGGCTCCGTTCGACGATCGTCGACGGCAAGGAGGTGGCGGTCCGCGAGGAGATATTGCTGCGCAAGCCGTTCGGGCAATTGAAGCATTTCGTTCGCGAGGGCGTAGGCGCCGGCGACCCCAAGCTGCTGATCGTCGCGCCGATGTCCGGCCATTTCGCGACGCTGCTGCGCGGCACGGTCGAGCGCCTGCTGCCCGGCCACGATGTCTTCATCACCGACTGGCGCGACGCCAAGCGGGTGCCGCTGAGCGAGGGCGGTTTCGATCTCGACGATTATATCGACTATCTGATCGAATATATGGAAGCGATCGGCGAGGAAACCGGCGAGCGGCCGCACCTGCTCGCGGTCTGCCAGCCGTCGGTGCCGGCGTTCGCCGCGACGGCGGTGATGAACGCCGACAAGAACCGCTGGCGGCCGAAAACGCTGACCATGATGGGCGGCCCGATCGACACGCGCGAAGCGCCAACCGACGTCAACATCCTTGCGACCAAGCGACCGCACAGCTGGTTCCAGGACAATGCCATCGCGACGGTGCCGATCTACTATCCGGGCGCCGGCCGAAAGGTCTATCCGGGGTTCCTGCAGCTGGCCGGCTTCATGACCATGAACCTCGGCAGCCACCTCGTCAGCCACTGGGAATTGTTCAAGCATCTGGTCGAAGGCGATGAGGAAAGCGCCGCGGCAACTCAGTCTTTCTACGCCGAATATCGCTCGGTCTGCGACATGACCGCCGAATTCTACCTGCAGACAGTGGACGTGGTCTTCCAGCGCCACCTATTGCCCGAGGGCGAACTGATGCACCGCGACCGGCGCGTCGACCCGGCCGCGATCCGCGATACCGCGCTGCTGGCGATCGAGGGCGAGCGCGACGATATTTCGGGTGTCGGCCAGACTCGCGCCGCGCTCAAGATCGCGAGCCGGCTGGCCGAGCCGAAGAAGAAATATCATCTGGCCAGGAATGTCGGCCACTACGGAATCTTCCACGGCCGCAAGTGGCGCGACAAGATCGCGCCGGTGGTCGAGAAATGGATCGCCTCAAACGATTGAGGTGGGCAGGTCCTCCTCCTCGACCGCCGCGATCGCCGTCTCGACCATCCGCGCCCAGATTTCCGTATCCCCCGCCGCGGCCATCTGATGGTCGGGCTCGCGCATCGTGTGCAGAACCGCCAGCGCCTGGTTGACATGGTCGCGCCAACTATCGTCGACCTTCGTACCGGCCGAAGAATCGTGCCCCTGCGCATTGCTGCTGAGCTCCGAGCCGGCGAGCACTCGGGCGATCCGTTCGGCGAGCGGGGTGGCGGATTCGGGCATCGATGCGTCTCCTGTCGGCGGTGAAACCCGCCGCGGCGGCTCGGGTTTCACTCGGGGCGTGGCGGTGGACTGAACCGGTCGAGCAACCGCCGTAGCCGGCGACGGGCGGCGAGCACCAGCCACAGCGACAACAAAACCAGTGCCGCGGCGATGATCGCGGCGGCGACCGGATTGGCGATCGCCAGCACCAGCAGGCCGCCGGTGGCGACATCCTCTGAGGTCGAGACGACGACGTTGGACAAAGGCTCGGGGCTGGTATTGACCATGGTCCTTGTCCCGGCCTTGCCGGCATGCGCCAGAAAAGCCGCGCCGCCGCCGAGCAGGAAGCTCGCCACCTGCCAAGCGGTGTCGCCGGAATCGATCACCGCCAGGCTGAGCAGCGCCCCGCCGACCGGCCGGACGAAGCCGTGGATCGCATCCCAGGCGCTGTCGACCCAGGCGATCTTGTCGGCGAAGAACTCCGCCAATGCGCCGAGCGCGGCGATGCCGATGATCCAATTATTGGCCAGCACGTCGAGCGCAGCGAGCTGATCGGGAAGGGCGATCCAGCCATATTTCATCGCCAGGCCGGTAGCGAAGGTGACGAGGTATAGCCGCCAGCCGGCGAGCAGGCTGAGGCTTGCGGCCAGCGCGATCAGCTCAACGGCGGACATGCGACGCCCATTTGCTACACCACCTCGAACAATCCCGCCGCGCCCATGCCGCCGCCGACGCACATGGTGACGACGACATATTTCGCGTCGCGGCGCTTGCCCTCGATCAACGCGTGGCCGGTCAGGCGCGCGCCGCTCATGCCATAGGGGTGGCCGATCGAAATCGCGCCGCCGTCGACGTTGAGCAGCTCGTCGGGGATGCCGAGCTTGTCCTGGCAATAGAGCACCTGGACGGCGAATGCCTCGTTCAGCTCCCATAGGCCGATGTCCTCGACCTTCAGGCCGAAGCGCTTGAGCAGCTTGGGCACCGCGAACACCGGGCCGATTCCCATTTCATCGGGTTCGGTGCCGGCGACCGCCATGCCGATATAGCGGCCGAGCGGCTCCAGCCCGCGCTTTTCGGCGAGCGCGGAGTCCATCAGCACGCAGACCGATGCACCGTCAGACAGCTGGCTGGCATTGCCGGCGGTGATCAGCTTGCCGGGCCCGCGCACCGGCTCGAGCTTGGCCAGCCCCTCCAGCGTCGTTTCGGGCCGATTGCCTTCGTCCTTGTCGATCGTGATTTCGCGCATCGAGACTTCGCCGGTTTCGCGGTCCTTGACCGCCATGGTCGCGGTGACGGGAATGATCTCGTCGTCGAACCGGCCCTCGGCCTGGCCCCTGGCGGTGCGCTGCTGCGAGCGCAGCGCATATTCGTCGCAGCGCTCGCGGCCGATCGCATAGCGCTCGCCGACGACTTCGGCGGTGTCGATCATCGGCATGTAGACGCCGTTGTGCATCGCCAATAGCTCGGGGTCCGGGCCGAGCCGCATGTCGCCGGTTTGGACCAGCGAAATCGATTCGACGCCGCCGGCGACGACCACGTCCATCCGGTCGACGATCACCTGCTTGGCGGCGGTGGCGATCGCCATCAGCCCCGATGCGCATTGCCGGTCGATCGACATTCCGGCGACCGTCACCGGCAGCCCGGCGCGAAGCGCGGCGGTGCGGCCGATGGTCGTCTGAACGCCCTGCTGCAGAGCTGCGCCGATGATGACGTCGTCTATCTCGGCGGGATCGAGTTTGGCCCGCTCGACCGCGGCGCGGATCGGATGGGCGGCAAGGGTCGGCGAAGGCGTGGCATTGAACGCGCCACGATAGGCCTTGCCGATCGGCGTTCGGGCAGTGGAAACGATGACGGCGTCACGGACGGACATGCGATTTCTCCTCAGTGCGAGCGAAGCGAGCTTGTGCGATGAAGCGGCAGCCCGGCATTGAGCCAGCCTGCCGCTTACCCACCCCTTGCCCCTCCCTCAAGTGGGAGGGGAAGAAGTCAAACGAACAAAAGTCCCAGCCATTCGGCGGTCAGCGCCGGCCTGTCCTCGCCCTCGATTTCGACCGTCACGGTGTGGCGGACGAACAATTGTCCCGGCGCCTTCTCCTCGACCGAGTCGAGCCGGAAGCGTCCGCGGATTCTTTTGCCCGAGCGCACCGGGGTGATGAAGCGCACCCGGTCGAGCCCGTAGTTGACCGCCATCTTCAGCCCGTCGGGCACGAGCATCGCCTCGGCCGCCATGCGCGACAACATCGCCAGCGACAAAAAGCCGTGCGCCACCGTCCCGCCGAACGGGGTTCGCGCCGCGGCTTCGGGGTCGATATGGATGAACTGCCGGTCCTCGGTGGCGTCGGCGAAGTCGGCGATCCGCTGCTGGTCCATTGCCAGCCAGGACGAAACTCCGACGTCTTCGCCGATCCGGGCCCGAATCTCGGCGATGCCGGCGACCGGCATCAGTCATTCTTCCCTTCACGGCGCGGCGGCCAGGGCATCACCATCGTACCGTCCGGAGCGGAGGTGAAGGTCGTCTGGGTCGGGTAGGCGAACTCGATGCCGTGCAGAGCGAAGACCCGCTTAAGCTCGACGACGATCGCCGTGCGGTCGGCCGCGACAATGGCGATTTCGACCGTCGCCGAATCGAAGATCAACTCGAAATCTATGCTCGAATCTCCGAACCCGGTTATCGCGCAGCGGACCAGGCTGCAGCCGGTGCGACTTGTGACGACACCGCGCGCAAGCTCCGGCAATTGTTCGAGCGCGTCAGGCGGGGTCTGGTAAATGACGCCGAAGGTAAGCGTCGTGCGGCGCCTATGGCCGCCGGCGAAATTGTGAATCTCCTGCTCCAGAAGCTTGGTGTTGGCCATCACCAGCGTCTCCCCTTCAATAGAGCGCAGTCGCGTGGTCTTCAGGCCGATTTTCTCGACCTTGCCGATGCTGGTGCCGTAGCGGATCGTGTCACCGCGCCGGAACGGCTTGTCGAAGATGATCGCCAGCGCCGCGAACAGGTCGGAGAAGATGCCCTGGGCGGCAAGGCCGATGGCGATGCCGCCGATGCCGAATCCGGCGATCAGCGCGGTGACGTTGACCCCAACATTGTCGAGGATGACGATGATCGCGATTCCGAACAATGCGACGCTGACCAGCACCCGGATCACCGACATCGCATTGCCGAGCGCATTTTCGCCGGGATCCTCGCCGACGTTTCGGCCGATCAGCCCGAGGATCAGCGCCCGCGCCCAGATCGCCCCCTGGAAGGCGAAGGCGAAGATAAAGAAGAGATCGGCGATGCGGGCGATGCGATCGGGGACGGCGGCAAAAGTGACGACGATGTCGAGCGCCGCCGCGACCATGAAGACGACACTGGTCTTCTCCAGGACGTGGCCGATGACTCCTCGCCAGCGCGTGCAATGGGGGTCGCCGGCGACCATCCGGGTGCCGACCCAGCGCAGCATCAGCATCACCGCGACGATGCCGACGGCGACGGCGATGCCGATCGGCAGGTCGGCGCGGTTCGCTTCGAACCAGTCGATCAGCGCCTCGATCGTCCCGCGGCTGGTGTCGAGCGCCTCCACGGCGCTTGGGGTAATATTCATACCGGTCAAATGCCGGGGATGGCCGAGCCGATCAACCCGTCGCCTTGGCTCGGCTGCGCGACCTGGCTGAAATGAATTTGCACAGAGCGACCTCGGCGGCCGACAGCCACTTGCGCGCGCGCGGGCGCTTCATGCCCCGCAGCGGATCGCGCGGGCGGTCCTTGACCGCCTTGATCAGCGCCGGGTGGACATAGGATGTTCGGCTGATCGCGACCGTGTTGCCGAGCGCCTCGGCGACCGGCTCTACCATCGTATTGACGCTCATCACCCGCTGGGTTTCGTCGGCGTCGAGAATCGCCTTGAAGGCAATGACGCTCGCCGCCCAGGTGCGGAAATGCTTGGCGGTGAACTCGCCGCCGGTCGCTTCGCGGATATAGTCGTTGACGTCGGATGACGAGACCGCGTGCGGAACGCCCTCGCCGTTGATGTACTGGAACAGGGTCTGTCCGGGCAGTTCCTGGCATTTTCGCACGACTCGGCCGAGTCGCCGGTCGGTGACGGTCACCTCGCGAATGATCCCGTGCTTGCCGGCGAACCGCATCATGAGCTTCTTGCCGGTCTGGCGGACATGCCTGCGCTGCAGGGTGGTCGCGCCGAAGCTTTTGTTGGCCTTGGCATAGCGTTCGTTGCCGACGCGCAGATATTCGATGTCCAGCAGGCGCACGACCGCCGCCAGCACCGCGTCGCGAGTCAGCTTGCGCTTCGCCAGGTCGCGCTCGATCTTGCGCCGCAGCTTGGGCAGGGCCTTGCCGAATTCGCATAGCTCGCCGAATTTGGACTTTTCGGACCTGGCGCGAAAATCGGGGTGGTAACGATATTGCTTGCGCCCGCGCGCATCCTTGCCGGTCGCTTGCAGATGGCCGTTGCCGTCCTTGCAGAACCAGGCTTCGCCATAGGCCGGCGGAAGCCCGATCGCATTCAACCGGTCGATCGTATCGCGGTTAGCGACCCGCTTCCCGTCCGCGTCGAAATAGGCCCAGTAACGGCTCGGCCGCTTGCGGGTGAAGCCTGGCTCGGAATCGCTGCTGTGACGCAGTCGGGGTTGCTTGGTTTCACCCATGGGCTGGATAAGCGAGCGAACGGCCGCCGCGGTTCCGGTGCAACTCGTTGGAAACCATTGGCCGCTATTGTGCCGCTTATGCAGTGGGATGACCGGATCTGGGCTCGGGCCCTGGCGCTGGAGCTTGCGCCGGCCGCCTGTCTTGGCGCCTCGGCGGCGTTCGCGGCGATCCGCCTCGCGTCGGCCGGCGGGCTCGAAGGCCATACCGGAGCAGCGGCGATTGTCGCCGGGACGGCTGTCTTCGTGGCGACGGTGCTGGGTTTGCGCAAGCTGGGCGGTCCGCCGCCGCGGCTCGCGTTGCCCCCCTTCCAGCCGGCGGCGCTCGAATTTTGCGACCAGGCCGTCGAGGAGGATGCCAACGCCGCTTTCGTGTTGCAAAGCGCGCTCGCAACGCTGCGCCAATCGCTGCGCTGATTTCATTCGGCAATCGTCAACGCCTCGATTGCGAGCGTGATCGAATCGTCCGAATTGCGCGCCGGGCGCCCCTCGACGGCGATGCTGGCGAGAATCTGCCCCGGAATCGAAAATTCCGCATCGTCGAGTTCGTTGGTGAACCGGGCGAGCAGCGCGTCGGCAAAGGGCCCGCAGATTCGAAAGCGCATCTTGTGCCGCTCGCCGACGAAAGTCAGCGATTGCCAGTCGACCGATTGGAGGTCGGTAAGCAATATCCTATCTCGCGCCTCGCCGGCCCGCGCCAGCAATGCCCGGAGCAGGCCGCCGGCCGCGGCCGACATGGGGAGCCGGGTCATTGCCCGGCTTCCAGGAAAGCGCGCACCCTAGCCTCGGTGCCGGCCCTCGGCTCGCGACCGCGCCGAAGGTCGAACACGAAACGCGGATCGCCCACCGCGTCGCGCCCAAAGCGGGTTGGGGCCGTATTGCTTAAACGTAGAAATTTCTCGACTTCTCGGAGCAAGTGCACTCTTCATTCCCCCACCTCAGTGCGACTCGGCTTCCCATCCAATTCCAACGCAATTCCTACTTGTCTAGGCACTTGCCTATAACTAAGAGCGAAAATATGGTTTCTGACCCGCGTACCGTACTCGTGCGCCTGTGTGCGGAACGCGGCGACGACTTCGCTGGGCTATCGCGCATGCTCGGCCGAAATCCCGCTTATATTCAGCAGTTTGTGCGGCGCGGCGTGCCCAAGCGCCTGCGCGAGCAGGAGCGCCGCAAACTGGCGCGATATTTCGCGATTTCGGAATCGCTTCTCGGCGGCCCGAGTGAGGAGGAGGATTCGGCCGGGCTGGTGTCGGTGGTTCGCGTCCCGGTCCGGGCCTCGGCCGGCCATGGTGCGCTGTCCTATGCGGAAACCGGAAAGCCCTATCTGGCTTTCGATGAGCGCTGGCTCAAGCTTCTGACCTCCTCACCGGCCAGCCAGCTGGCGATCATCCGGGTCGAGGGCGACTCGATGGCGCCGACGCTCAGCGCCGGCGACGACATTTTGGTCGATACCGGCGATTGCCTCGACCGGCTACGCGACGGCATCTACGTGCTTCGCGCCGACGACATGCTGGTCGTGAAAAGGCTTGCGCTGCACCCGGTCGGGCGGCGGGTAACGGTGCAGTCGGACAATCCGGCCTATCCCGACTGGCCGGACCGCGACACCGACGAAATTCACTGCGTTGGCCGGGCCCTCTGGGCCGGCCGCAAGATCGCCTGACGCTCAGCTCCGGCGCCGGTCCGCAAGCCACACCGCAGTCACGATTCCGACTCCGGCCGCGGCGCCGAGCAAGACGCCCTTCATCGCGTCGCCGTTCGTCATACCCCAGCCGAAGCCGATCAGAATCGCCAGCATCAGGAAAACGCCGCCGGATCGTGTCTGCCTCTCCATCCCCCCGGTCATGCCAGACCCGCTGGCGCTGCTCCACCCGGTTTCGATCATGGTGAACGCGCGATTCACGAGCTTTGTCCGCGTTCGGGAAAGGCGAAGCCGGTAATGGCTTGGGTATGGACGGACCTTTCATAGCCGGGCGCCTGGCGCTCAGCGATGCGGCCGAGCTGATCGATCGCTTCGGCGACGATGCCGGCTTCGAGGCAGCGACGCGCGCCGAAGTGAGCCGCGACGCCGGCAATGTCGTGCGCTTTTGCCACTGGCGGCAGATCGAACGGGTGATCGCCACTCTGACTTGCGACGAAGTGCGCGGAACCATTCACTAATTTCGGATTGAGTCTGGCGCTGTTCAGATGCGCTGACTAAAGGCTGCCCCGATGAGAGCGAGAGGAAGGGCGCGCGTTGCGGCGCGGCTGCTGTGCGCGGCCGCGGCCGGAGCCTTGTGCACCGCGGCCGCTGCCCAGCCCGCCGGCTCGGCACAAGTCGAACCGTCGGCGCCGCTCGATCCGTTGCCCGGGCTCGGCGTCGACTGGCCGGACATGGACGCGGACCCCGCGCAGGGTCCGCTCGCCGACACGCCCGAGGCGGAACGCGCGCCGGTCGCCGATCCGGCCGCGGAGCGGCGCTATGCGATCGCCATCGAGGGCATGGAGGACGTCGGCCCCGCGGACCAGCTGAAGGAAGCGTTCGAGACGCGATCGGCCTTGCAGGAAGGCGACGACGATCCCGCCAACGCCGCCCAGATCGAGCGCCGCGCCGCCGCCGACGCCGAGCTGCTGGCGGAATTGCTGCGCAGCCAGGGCTATTACGACGCCATCGTCGAGCCGCAAATCCAGCCGGCCGACGAAGCCCTGCTGGTGATCATGGAGGTGCAGCCGGGAGCGCAATATCACTTTGAAACGATCGAGCTCCCTGGTCTTGACGCCACCGGCGAGGAAGCCGCCGGACTGCGCGAGGCCTTCGCCGTCGAGACCGGCGATGCGGTCATCGCGGAAGAGGTGATTGCAGCGGGAGTGGCGCTTCGGATCGAGCTTGGGGAGCGCGGCTTCGCGCTTGCCGATCTGGGCGAGCAGCAGATCGTCATCGATCATGACACTCACACCGCAAGCCTGGTGCTGCCGGTCGAACCGGGGCCGCTCGCCAGCTTCGGCGAAATCCGGGTCAGCGGCCGGCCGCCGTTCGGCGTAGACCATATCGCCACCATCGCCCGCTTCGAGCCCGGCGACACCTTCCAGCGGTCGAAGGTCGACGACCTTCGCCGGGCGCTGGTCGCGACCGGACTGGTCGCCGGGGTTGAAGTCGAGGTCGTGCCCGGCGCCACCGGCCAGACCGTCGATCTTGCGGTCCACCTTCAACCGGCGCCGATGCGCACTGTTGCGGGCGAGCTCGGCTATGGCACCGGCGAGGGCGCGCGGGCTGAGGCCAGTTGGCAGCATCGCAATTTCATCAACCCGGAAGGCGCGCTGACGCTGCGCGGAGTCGCCGGAACCCGCGAGCAGCTCGCCGCCGTCCAGTTCCGCCGCAACAATTTCCGCGGCCGCGATCAGGTGGTCGACCTGCAGGCGGTGGCAAGCAATCTCGATCGCGATGCCTATCGGGCCCGCACGGTGATGATAGCGGGGCGATTCGAGCGACTGAGCAATATCATCTGGCCCAAGACCTGGACCTGGAGCCTTGGCGCCGAGCTGATCGCGACCGACGAGCGCGGCATCTTCCGGGATCTTGCCAACAAGGAGACCCGGGCCTTCCTGATCGCCGCCCTGCCGGTCAGCCTTCGCTACGACGGCAGCGACGACCTTCTCAATCCGACCGAGGGGTTTCGGCTCGGCGCCCGGGTCAGCCCGGAAATCTCGGCCAAGGGCGGCGGTGGCCGATATGCCCGAGCGCAGATCGACGGCAGCTATTATCGGCCGGTTTCCGCCAGCACGGTGCTTGCCGGACGCGTCCGGCTTGGGAGCATCCTCGGTTCCGATTCTTCGTCGCTGGCGCCGTCGCGGCGGCTCTATTCCGGCGGCGGCGGCTCGGTCCGCGGCTATGGCTATCAGCGGCTCGGGCCGCGCGATGCAAACGGCGACCCGATCGGCGGCGCCGGCCTCGCCGAATTTTCGCTCGAGGCGCGCGTCCGGTTGAAGGCTTTCGGCGGCAATTTTGGCGTCGTGCCGTTTTTCGACGGCGGTTCGCTGACCACCGACTCAACTCCGGATTTCAGCAGCTGGCAGTTCGGCGCCGGCCTCGGCCTTCGCTATTATTCGAGCTTCGGGCCGATCCGTCTCGACGTCGGCATGCCGCTCAACCGGCGCGAAGGCGATCCTTTCGTCGCGGTCGCGGTTTCGCTCGGGCAGGCGTTCTAGCCATGGCCGAAGAGGTCATCGAAGGCCGCAAGCGGCAGTGGTTGCGATGGCCGCAGTTTCGCCGCGACTGGCCGCGACGGCTGGCGATCGAACTCGCCACGCTGGTGCTCGCCCTGCTGATTCTGGCTCTGGGCGCGCTGGTTCTTCTCGACACCTCGCCGGGTCGCCGCTTCATCAGCGACCAGATCGGCCAAATCGAGACCGAGTCTGGTCTGCGCGTCAAGATCGGCCGGATCGAGGGATCGATCTTCGACGAAATGCGCCTGAGGAATGTCGCGGTCATGGACCAGCATGGCATTTTCCTGACCTCGCCCGAAATCGAGCTCGACTGGGCGCCAGGCGCCTGGCTCTATAATGATCTGCATATCGACCGGCTGACGGCCGATCAGGTGACCTTGCGGCGACTGCCCGAGCTCAAGGAGACCGAGGGCGAAGGGCCGCTTCTGCCGGGCTTCGACATTCATATCGGCGAGTTCGCCATCCGCGACCTGCGGCTTTTGCCCGAAGTAACCGGAACGGCGCGCAGCGGCAGGGTGCGGGGAAGCGCCGACATTCGCGCCGGGCGGGCGATGGTCGAGCTCGCCGCCGAGATCGATGGCGGCGGCGACCAGGTTAAATTCTCGCTCGATGCCGAGCCCGACCGCGACCGGTTCGACCTCGGCGTCTGGGTTTCTTCCCCGGACGATGGACTGCTTCCGGCGATGCTCGGGATACGCCGCTCGATCGCGCTTTCGGTCACCGGCGATGGCCGCTGGTCGCAATGGCGAGGCAACGCCGAGCTCGACCTGTCCGGCCGGCCAGCGGCGAGGCTCGCGTTGACCGCCGCAGACGGCCGTTACGGCCTGTCGGGCGCGCTCGCCCCATCGCGCTTCCTCGACGGCAGCCTGATGCGGCTAACCGCGCCTACGGTCCGGGTGCGCGGCAACGCGACGTTCGACGATCGGGTGCTCGACGGGGAACTGGTGCTCAGCTCAGCCGCGCTGCGCGCCGTCGCCAGCGGTGCCGTCGACTTCGGCTCGAGCCGCTACCGACGGGCGCGTCTGGGAGTCGACCTGCTGCGGCCGAATGCTTTGTTCCCCAACATGAGCGGGCGCGACGTGCGGCTGCTGTGGACGCTCGATGGCCCATTTAAAACCGCCACTTTTGCCTATCGGCTGACGTCGCCGGAGGTCGAGTTCGACAGCATCGGCTTTACCGACGTTCGCGCGGAAGGGCGGGGCCGGCTCTCGGCCTGGCCGCTGCGGGTGCCGCTGCGGCTGTCGGCGCGGGCGATTACCGGCGCCGGCGATGTCGCCGGGGAAATCCTCGCCAATGCGCGGCTCGAGGGCATTTTGACGGTGACGCCCGAGCGCATCCGGGGCGAGCGGCTGCTGCTGACCAGCGATCGGGTTCGGGCTCGGGCTTCGCTGCTGATCGACCTCGTCACCGGCCGCTTCGAGATAATGCTGTCGGGCGGCATCACCCGCTATTTCATCGAGGGCCTCGGGATCGTCGATGTCCAGACCGATTTGCGGGTGATTCCCGGCCCGGGCGGCCGGGGCTCCCGGGTGGTGGGGACCGGCAAGGCCTGGGTGCGCCGGCTCGACAATGATTTCTTCCTCGATCTCGCCGG
>CAYUWJ010000017.1:0-2643 GCA_964448315.1 uncultured Sphingomonas sp.
CGCCTCGGCCACCGCCGAAGCAACCACTTCCATTAGCCGCGGGTCGAACGGGGCCGGGATGATATAGTCGCGGCCGAAGCTGTGGCTGTGCCCGCCATAAGCGGCGGAGACTTCCTCCGGCACCGCTTCGCGGGCGAGCGCGGCCAGCGCCCGCGCCGCGGCGATCTTCATCTCATCGTTAATCGCGGTGGCGCGCACGTCGAGCGCGCCGCGGAAGATGAAGGGGAAACCGAGCACATTGTTGACCTGGTTGGGATAGTCGGAACGGCCGGTGGCGATGATCGCGTCGGGCCGCGCCTTGCGCGCCTCGGGCGGCGATATCTCGGGGTCGGGATTGGCCATCGCGAAGATGATCGGCTCCTTGGCCATCTTCATCACCATGTCCGGCTTCAGCGCGCCGGCCGCCGACAGGCCGAGAAAGACGTCGGCTCCGACCAAAGCTTCGGTCAGGGTGCGGGCATCGGTGTCGGCCGCGTGCGCCGACTTCCACTGGTCGACGTCGCCGCGGCCTTTGTGGATGACGCCCTTGCGGTCGCACATGATGACCTTATCGCCGCGCACCCCCATCGCCTTGATCAGCTCGCTGCAGGCGATCGCCGCGGCACCGGCGCCGTTGACCACCACCTTGATGTCGGAGAGCTTGCGGCCGGTGAGGTGGCAGGCATTGATCAGGCCGGCGGCGGTGATGATCGCGGTGCCGTGCTGGTCATCGTGGAACACCGGGATGTTCATCCGCTCCCTGAGCGCCTGCTCGATCTGGAAGCAGTCGGGAGCGGCGATGTCCTCGAGATTGATGCCGCCGAAGCTCGGCTCGAGCAAAGCCACCGCCTCGATGAACTTGTCGCAGTCCTCGGTGTCGACCTCGATGTCGATCGAATCGACGTCGGCGAAGCGCTTGAACAACACCGCCTTGCCTTCCATCACCGGCTTGGCGGCGAGAGCGCCCAAATTGCCCATGCCGAGGATCGCGGTGCCGTTGGAGATGACGGCGACGAGATTGCCCTTGGCGGTCAGCTCATAGGCGCGGCCGGGATCCTCGGCGATCGCCCGCACCGGAACCGCGACTCCCGGCGAATAGGCAAGCGCCAGGTCGCGCTGGGTGGCCATCGGCTTGGAAGCGATGATCTCGATTTTGCCCGGCCGGCCACGGGCGTGGAAGTCGAGCGCTTCGGCCTCGGAAAATTTGACGTTGCTTTCGGACATGGTGCGGGCCTTAGCGGAACCGTCACTCCCGCGAAAGCGGGGGGCGCTGCCTTCATCGGCGGTCAAATAAAAGCGGGATTCCCGCTTTCGCGGGAATGACGAAGAGGGCTACCCTTGGGTCATGGCCCGAGCCGACGCACCGACACCGATGATGGCGCAGTACCGGCGCCTCAAGGACGAGGCCGGCGAAGCGCTCCTGTTTTACCGGATGGGCGACTTCTTCGAGCTGTTCTTCGACGATGCCAGGGTCGCCGCCGCCTGCCTCGACATCGCTCTGACCAAGCGCGGCGAAGCCGCCGGCGAGCCGGTGCCGATGTGCGGCGTGCCGGTCCATGCGGCGGATGCCTATCTCGCCCGGCTGATCCGCGCCGGCCACCGGGTGGCGATCGCCGAGCAGATCGAAAGCCCGGCCGAGGCGCGGCGCGCGCGCGGGGCGAAGACCCTGGTCGAGCGGGCCATCGTCCGGCTGGTCACGCCCGGCACGCTGACCGAGGAGACATTGCTCGAATCCGGCGCCGCCAACTGGCTGGCGGCGGTGGCGCGGGCCGGCGACTTATGGGCGATCGCCGCCGCCGACATCTCGACCGGGCGCTTCGAGCTGGTCGCCTGCGGGCCCGGCGAAGTGGCCTCCGAGCTCGCCCGGATCGGCCCCGCCGAAACCATCGCCGAAGACCCCGTCCCGGGCCTCGACCCGTCGTCTGGTAAGGGCGGGTTCGACAGCGCCGCCGGCGAGCGGGCGATCAAGGCGCGCTTCGGTCTCGCCACGCTCGACGGCCTCGGCAGCCCGTCGCGGGCCGAGCTCGCCGCAACCGGCGGGCTGCTCGCTTACCTCGACGCCACCCAGAAAGGCGCCGGAGTGCTGCTCGACGCGCCGCGCCGGATCGAGCGGTCGGCGCACATGGCGATCGACGCAGCGACCCGCGACAGCCTCGAGCTTTGCCGGTCGAACGCGGGCAGCGTCGCCGGCAGCCTGCTCGGCGAGATCGACCGCTGTGCGACCGCCGCCGGTCGCCGCCTGCTTGGTGCCGATCTGTCGGCGCCGCTGACCGACCGGCCGGCGGTCGAGGCGCGACTGGCGCTGGTCGCCTGGCTATTCGCCGACGCTCTGCGCCGCGACCGAATCCACGCCGCGCTGAAAGCGCTGCCCGACGTCGCCCGGGCGCTCGGCCGGCTGACCGCGGGCCGCGGGTCGCCGCGCGATCTTGCCCAGCTGCGCGACGGACTCGCCGCCGCCGCGGCGCTCCAGTCGGAGCTTGGCGGCGAGCCGGACCGCCCGGCGTTGCTCGCCGCGCTGCTGCCGACGCTCGGTGGGCATGACGCGCTGGTCGAGCGTTTGCAGCGCGCGCTGGTCGAGTCGCCGCCGATCGATGCCGCGAAGGGCGGCTATATCGCGCAAGCCTATGACGCGGCGCTCGACCAACTGCGCGCCGCCGGCTCCGA
>CAYUWJ010000018.1:0-26655 GCA_964448315.1 uncultured Sphingomonas sp.
TGGGCCAGCCCGAAGCGGTCGGCGCGATGGACGATCAGCGTGTTGGCGCTGGGGATGTCGAGACCGCTCTCGACGATGCTGGTCGACAGCAACACGTCATATTTGCGGTCGTAAAAGGCGCTCATCCGCGCCTCGACATCGGTCGGGCTCATCTGACCGTGGGCGACGACCGCCGTCACTTCCGGCACTTCCTCGCGAAGCCAGTCCTCGATGGCGGCGAGGTCGGCGATGCGCGGCACGACGAAAAAGGACTGACCGCCGCGGTAATGCTCGCGCAGCAGCGCCTCGCGGACCACGACCGGGTCCCAGGGCGTGACATAGGTTCGCACCGCCAGCCGGTCGACCGGCGGCGTCTGGATGACCGACAGGTCGCGCAGCCCCGACATCGCCATCTGCAGCGTTCGCGGGATCGGTGTCGCGGTCAGGGTCAGCACATGGACATTGGCTTTCAGGGCCTTGAGCCGCTCCTTGTGGGCGACCCCGAAATGCTGCTCCTCGTCGACGATGACGAGGCCCAGCCGCTTGAACTCCAGATTTTTGGCGAGCAGCGCATGGGTGCCGATGACGATGTCGATCCGGCCTTTGGCGAGGCCTTCCTTGGTTCTCTTGATTTCGGCGGCCGGGACCAGCCGCGACAGCCGGCCGACCTCGATCGGAAAGCCGTGCAGCCGCTCGACGAAATTACCGTAGTGCTGGCGAGCGAGCAGGGTGGTCGGGCAGATCAAAGCGACCTGCAACCCGGTCATGGCGACGATGAAGGCGGCGCGCAGTGCAACCTCGGTCTTGCCGAAGCCGACATCGCCGCACACCAGCCGGTCCATCGGCTTGCCGGCCTCGAGATCCTCGAGCACCTCCTCGATCGCTCGGGCCTGGTCTTCGGTCTCGTCATAAGGGAAGCGATCGACGAACTGCGGGAAGGCGCTGTCGGGCTGGGCGATCGTGCCGGGTCGGGTGGCGCGGGCGGCGGCGGTCTTGATCAACTCGCCGGCGATCTCGCGGATCCGCTCCTTCATCCGCGACTTGCGGCGCTGCCACGCCTCGCCGCCGAGCCGGTCGAGGGCAACGCCCTCGGACTCGCTGCCGTAGCGGGAGAGAAGCTCGATATTCTCGACCGGGACGTAGAGCCGGTTGCCGTCATGATATTCGAGCGCGACGCAATCGTGCGGCGCCTTGCCGACCAGGATCGAGGTCAGCCCTTCGTAGCGGCCGATGCCATGGTCGGCGTGGACGACGAGGTCGCCCGGCGACAGCGTCGCCAGCTCCGACAGGAAGGCGGCGGCGCCCTTGCGCTTCTTGCGGCGGCGCACCAGTCGGTCGCCGAGCATGTCCTGCTCGGTGAGCACGGCGACATCGGGCGTGGTGAAGCCATGCTCGAGCGGCAGCACCATCAGCGCCGGCTGGGTTTTCGCGCCAAGCGCTTCGGACCAGCTTTCGACCGGTTGGCGCGCTTTTAGCCCATGCTCCTCGAGCAGTCCCGCCAGCCGCTCGCGCGCGCCTTTGGTATAGCTTGCAAGCACGATTTTGCGGCCGCTCTTGCGCAGCGCCGCGACATGTTTGGCGACCGCTTCATAGACGTTCGCCTGGCGGCCGCGCTCGGGCGCGAAGTCGCGCGCGGACTCGACATCGAAAGCGACGGTGCGCTTGCCCTCGGGCTCGGGGAAGGGCGAGGACAAGTGGACCGGCCGGTCGTCGACCATCGCCTGCCATTCGTCCCGGGTCACATAGAGCGCGGCCGGTTGAAGCGGGCGGTAGGCGCCGGCCTGCGCGACCATCACCCGCTGGCGATTGCCGTA
Source organism: uncultured Sphingomonas sp. (assembly GCA_964448315.1). Lineage (GTDB taxonomy): Bacteria > Pseudomonadota > Alphaproteobacteria > Sphingomonadales > Sphingomonadaceae > Sphingomicrobium. Next base: position 1,794 of record CAYUWJ010000018.1, read on the forward strand.
ATAATCCTCGACCGCTTCCCACCGCGCGTCCAGCGCCCCGTCCGCCCCGCTGTCGCGGATGACGAGGTCGTTGTCGCCGAGATGGTCGGCAAGCGTCGTCAGCCGCTCCTCGAGCAACGGCAACCAATGCTCCATCCCCGCCATCCGCCGACCGTCGGACAGCGCCTGGTAGAGCGGATCGCCGGTAGCGGTGGCGCCGAACGTCTCGCGGTAGCGCGCCCGGAAACGCCTGATGCTGTCCTCGTCGAGCAAAGCTTCGGAAGCCGGCATCAGGACGAACGCCTCGGCGCGCTCGGTCGATCTCTGGTCGGCCGGATCGAAGCGGCGCAGCGATTCGATTTCGTCGCCGAAAAAATCGAGCCGCAGGGCGCTCGCCTCGCCGGCCGCGAAAAGGTCGATCAGCGAGCCCCGGACCGCATATTCGCCATGTTCGGCGACCGTGTCGACGCGCTGATAGCCGAGCGCGCCGAGTTGCCCGATCAGCGCCTCGCGGTCGATCCGGTCGCCGGCGGCGATGCGCCTGGTCAGCTGTCGAACGCGAAACGGGCTCAACAGCCGCTGGGCGGCGGCGTTGGCGGTCGCCACCAGCAGCTGCGGGCCCTCAGGCTTTTCCTGCAGCGCGTTGAGCGTCGCCAGCCGCTCCGCCATCACCCGAAGCGCCGGCGAGGTGCGGTCGTAGGGCAGGCAGTCCCAGGCCGGCAATGCGAGGACCGCGACCTCGGGCGCGAACAGGGGCACCGTTTCGGCCAGCGCCCGCATCGCCGCTTCGTCGGCGGCGATGATTACGGCGCGGCCACGGCCCGAGCCATAAGCGGCGCGCGCCAGGTCGGCGGCCAGCCACGGCAGGAAACCGGTCGGAACGCCGGCGAGAGTCAGCGGCTCGCGGCTGCGAAGAAGCTGTTGCAGGGGCTCGCTCATCGCGCGGTCCGGATATAGTCGAGCCGCTTCAGTGCCGCCATCATCGGCCCGTGGAAGCGCGGCGGCGGCTCGGCGGTTGCGTGCGCCCAGGCCATGATGTCGACATCCTGCTCGTCGAGCAGTTCGGCGAACAGAGCCCGGTCATGCTCCCCCCACGAAGCGTAGTGCGCGTCGAAAAAGCCGCCGATCAGCATATCGGCCTCGCGCGTGCCGCGATGGTGTGCGCGCCAGAAAAGGCGCTTCAGGTCCGCGTCGGCATGCATGCGCCGCGGATCTAGGGAAGGGCGGCGCTCGAGGAAAGGCCGCCCTTGCCGATCGCTTTTAGAAGGCGTGCGCCCGCTAGTGCGCCTTGGCCATGGAATGTCCCGCGCTCGCCACGTGCGACGAGCAATTCACCCGCGGGTTGAACTGGGCGAACATGCCGTTCGGATTGTCGCGATAGAGCCAGACGTGGCGATCATAATGGGGTTCGAACATATGGGCCTCGTCGATCTCGGTCGCGGGATCGTCCTGCATCGTGTCATATTCGACGCCATGGAAGGACGGCGGCCGGTCGTTCCCGGCCGCATGCCAGGACTTTTGGAAAACAAGATTCTCGACCGCTACCAGCTCCAGTGAGCCGTCTGCCTGCGGCTCGTAAATCAGGATTGCCGGCTTGCGAAAATCGGTGTGGGTGCCGTTTCCGTCCACCCGCGGGTTGGGAGGAGCGGAGATGCCGAGCAGGTCGGGCCGGAAAAAATGGATGCCCATCGCGCCGAGCTCTGCCGGAAAGCCCATCATCGGCGCGGTGTCGCAAAGGTTCATCGGGTCGCGCACATAGCCTTCGGCAAGGGCCACTTCGACGTCGCGGAAGCGCTCGGTCGCTGCACGCACTTCGTCCAGCGTCGGCTCGAGAGTCGTGGCGGCGCCCGGCTGGGCATTGGCAATGGCGATGGCCGTCGCGGACGCAGCCGCGAGGCCGATTACGGTTTTCAGCATGATTGTCGCTCCCTGTCGCGACGCGCTCTATGCCCAGCTCCGGCCGGTCTCAATCGAAAGGCTTGCAAGGGGGTATGCAAAGGTGAATAGCTTGGCCGATGTTCGCGTGGGACGACATCGCCGTCTTCCTGGCGCTTCACCGGGAGCGGACTACCGGCCGCGCCGCGGCGGCGCTGGGATGCAGCCAGCCGACGGTCGTCCGCCGCATCGCGAAGCTCGAGCAACAGCTTGGCCTGACTTTGTTCGAGCGGAAGCCGACCGGCTTCGAACCGACCAGCGCGGCGCACCAGCTGCTTGGCTATGCCGAGCAGGTCGAGCGGTCGGTGTGCGAGTTCACCGCCGAGGTCGATGCGCTGACCGGAGGCGAACTCGAAATAATCCGGTTGACCTTCCTCGATCACTTCGAGCGGCTGATGGTCCCGGTGCTTCGTGCGTTTCGCAGCCGCTGGCCGCGGATCCAAACCCAGCTGCTCGCCACCGATCGCATTTACGACCTGGCGCGCGGCGAGGCCGACATCGCCATTCGTGGGCGGAAGCGGCCGAGCGGCGACGAGCTGGTCGTCCACCAGCTGCCGCCTACCGGCTGGACGGTCTATGCGTCCGCTCTCGCTTCCCCGGAGGAACGACCGAGCTCGCCGGATGAGGTCGTCGACTTTCCTCTGGCACTGCTCGAAGGGCTGCCGGGACAATTGCCGATCTATCAGTGGCTCGAACGGCTGCCGGCGCGGGAATCGCGGCCGATCCGCTGCAGCAATTACCGCGCGCTGAGATCGGCGATCGCCTCGGGCGCGGCGGTGTCCGCCTTGCCCTGTACCGTCGGCGACCATGATCCGGACCTGGTGCGCTGCTTCCCGCCGATCGAGGAGTTCGACGTCGAGATTTTCCTGGTGGCGCGACGGTCGGTGCTGCGAAGGCCGCCCGGACGCGACCTGTTCGATTCGATCACCGCCTACTTCAATGAGCATCCGCAATTGTTGATGGGCGACCGCGGCTGATGCGCCCGGACGTCCTCAACCCGCTGTTCGCCGAAGTCGAGGCGCTGCCGGGTGTCGGGCCGCAGGTCGCCAAGGCGCTGAAGCGGCTCGATCTCACTCGCGTCGTCGACCTGCTCTGCCATTTGCCGACGGGCGTGATCGAACGGCTGGCGGTCGACGAGGCGGACGCATCCTTGCTCGGGCGCACCGTGATTCTCGAGTTGACCCCGTTCGACAGCAGGGAATCCCGGTCGGGCCGGGGGCCGATGCGGGTGTTCGCATCGGACCGTGGCGGCAACACCATCAGCCTGATTTATTTCAACAATCCCGGCTGGGCGAAGAAGAGCCTGCCGATGGGCGAGAAGCGGATCGTGTCGGGCAAGCTCGAAGCCTATGGCGACGAATGGCAGATCATCCATCCCGACGTGATGGCGCCGGCGAATGTCGGTGAGCTGCCGCTGCGCGAGCCGGTCTATGGGTTGACCGAGGGCATCGCTAACAAACGGATGCGCGAGCTTGCCGGGCTCGCGCTCGAGCGCGCTCCCGAACTGCCCGAATGGATCGAGCCGTCGCTGACGGCGCGCGAGGGCTGGCGGGCGTGGCGTTCGGCGCTGGCCGAAGCCCATGCCAAGCCGGACGCCGGGGACGCGCGCCGGCGGCTCGCCTATGACGAGATTTTCGCCAATCAGCTGGCGTTGCACTTGCTTCGGCAGCACGCCAGGCGGCGGCGCGGCGTAGCGCTGGAGGGAGACGGCCGGCTGACGTCGAGCCTACGGCTGCCTTATCAGTTGACCGGCGCGCAGCAGCGGGTGATCGAGGAGATTCGCGGCGATCTGGCGCAGACCGCGCCGATGCTTCGGCTGCTGCAGGGCGACGTCGGCTCGGGCAAGACGCTGGTCGCGGTGATGGCGATGCTGAGTGCGATCGAGGCGGGCGCCCAGGCGGCGCTGCTCGCGCCCACCGAAATTCTCGCCCGCCAGCATCATGCGACTTTGCTCGGCCAGCTCGATTCGCTCGGCGTCCGGGTGGCGATCCTCACCGGCCGCGAGAAGGGCAAGGCGCGCGAGAGCGTGCTGATGGGGCTTGCCGACGGATCGATTGACATTCTCGTCGGCACCCATGCGATCTTCCAGGAAAAGGTCGCCTACAAGAATCTCGGCCTGGCGGTGATCGACGAGCAGCATCGCTTCGGAGTGTCGCAGCGGCTGCTGCTGTCGGAAAAGGCGGAGCGGCCTCCGCACTTGCTGGTGATGACCGCGACCCCGATCCCGCGAACGCTGACTCTCACCCATTATGGCGAGATGGACGTCAGCCGGATCGACGAAATGCCGCCCGGCCGGACTCCGGTCGATACGCGGGTGATCAGCGACGAGCGGCTGGGCGAGGTGATCGCCGGGCTCGGTCGCCATGTCGCGGGCGGCGGCCAGGCCTATTGGGTCTGCCCGCTGGTCGAGGAAAGCGAGAAAAGCGACGCCGCCGCCGCCGAGGAGCGGGCGCGGGTGCTGCGGCTGCGGTTCGGCGATGACAAGGTCGGGCTGGTCCACGGCCGGATGAAGGGCGCGGACAAGGACAGGGTGATGGCTGCATTCGCCGGCGGCGAGCTTGCGGTGCTGGTCGCGACCACCGTGATCGAGGTCGGGGTCGACGTGCCCAACGCGACGCTGATGATCGTCGAAGGCGCCGAGCGCTTCGGGCTGGCCCAGCTTCACCAGCTGCGCGGTCGGGTCGGGCGCGGAGCGGGCAAAAGCAGTTGCCTGCTGATCCGTGGCGGTGCGCTGACCGAAGCCGGCCGCGCGCGGCTGGCATTGATGCGCGAGACCAATGACGGCTTCCGCATCGCCGAGGAGGATTTGCGGCTGCGCGGGCCGGGCGAAATATTGGGCACGCGCCAGTCGGGCGAGGTGGCGTTCCGCCTCGCCGGGCCCGAGGATATCGAGGCGCTGGGGCCGATCGCGCAAAGCGACGCCAGGCTATTGCTCGAGCGCGACGGCGGCCTTGCCGGACCGCGCGGGCAGGCGGCGCGAATCTGTCTCTATCTGTTCGAGCGCGACCAGGCGGTGGGGTTGTTGAGGAGCGGGTAGCTCCTTCTACTTCACCAGCAGCCCGTGCCGCTTTCTGCCGAGGCTGATTTTGACCGGATCGCCCGTGACTTGGACCACCAAACCGGGGTCGCTGACCGGCTGATCGTCGACCCGCACCGCGCCTTCGGCGATCTTGCGCTTGGCTTCCTTGTTCGACGGGGTGAAGCCAAGCTGCGTCAGCGCATGGGCGATGCCAATGCCTTCGGCGCCGACCGACAGTGTCGGCAAATCCTCGCCGCTGCCGCCTTGCTCGAAGGTCGTTTTCGCGGTTTGCGCCGCGGCGTCGGCTGCCTCTTGCCCGTGAAGCATCGCCGTCGCCTGGTTGGCGAGCATGATTTTGGCCGCGTTGACCTCGGCGCCCTCGAGCGCCTCCAACCGCGCGATCTCGTCAAGCGGCAGGTCGGTGAACAGCTTGAGGAAGCGGCCGACATCGGCGTCCGCGCTATTTCGCCAGAATTGCCAATAGTCGTAAGCACTGAGCTGCTCGGCGTTGAGCCACACGGCGCCGCGCTCGGTCTTGCCCATTTTCGACCCGTCGGCGGTGGTGATCAGCGGGGTGGTCAGCCCGAACACCTCGGCGCCGTCGGCGCGGCGACACAGTTCGACCCCGTTGACGATATTGCCCCACTGGTCTGACCCGCCGAGCTGCAGCCGGCAGCGCTGGCGCCGCCACAGCTCGAGGAAGTCGTAGGCCTGGGTGATCATGTAATTGAATTCGAGGAAGGAGAGCGACTGCTCGCGCTCCAGCCGAAGCTGGACGCTGTCGAAGGTCAGCATGCGGTTGACCGAGAAATGGCGGCCGATGTCGCGCAGGAAGGGGATGTACTGGAGCGCGTCGAGCCATTCGACATTGTCGAGCAATATCGCGTCGGTGGGGCCGTCGCCGAACTTAAGGAAGCGTCCGAACACTTGGGCGATCGAGGCGATGTTGGCCGCGATCGTCTCTTCACCCAGCAGCTTGCGCTCTTCCGGCTTGAAGCTCGGGTCGCCGATCTTGCTGGTGCCGCCGCCCATCAGCACGATCGGCTTGTGCCCGGCCTGCTGCAACCGGCGCAGCATCATGATTTGCACCAGGCTGCCGACGTGCAGGCTCGGCGCGGTCGCGTCGAAGCCGATGTAGCCGGTGACGGTTTCGGCTTCCGCGAGTGCATCGAGCGCCGCGGCGTCGGTCGCCTGATGGATATAGCCGCGCTCGTCGAGCAGCTGCAGCAGGGAGGAACGGTAGGAGGTCATCCGTCCCGCATACTCAACTCGTCACCCCCGTGAAAGCGGGGTCACGCGGCACAGGAGAAGCGGGTTCCCGCGTAGGCGGGAATGACGATAGAAGGTGCGATGCAATTCAACCTCATGCCCCATCCTTCGTTGCCCCCTGCCAATCCGCATTTCGATCTGTGGGTCGATGTCCAGCACGCGCATCTGCTGGCGTCATTGCCAACTACCAGCCTTTCCTTCGGCGTTGGCGCGTCGATGGATCGCTTTGTGGTCGCTCCTTCGGCTGAGCCTGGAAGGGCAGATGGACTGTGGCAGACCACCTGTTTTGAATTCTTCCTGCAGCCTATCGGCCAGGAAGGGTATCGAGAGTGGAATTTCGCTCCGTCCGGAGATTGGGCGGCGTATGATTTTCTATCAATCAGATCCGGTCGGACGGATGCCGAAATTTCGAGCCCGCCATATATTAGCGTTCAGGACAATTTGACCTGGTGGGAGACCGCTGCGACCGTCACGAACGAACTGCGCCAACCCTGGGCAGTTGGGCTGTCCGTGGTTCTTGAAGAAAAGGATGGCACCAAATCCTATTGGGCGCTGGCCCATCCGCCCGGCGAAAAGCCCGATTTCCATCACCGCGATTGCTTCGCGGCGAAGCTTCCTTAAGCAGCGGGACGATGACCCTGTTCGGAATCGACCGGCTGCTCGCCGAACCCGAGCTTCGCAAGCCGCTGAAAGGCAAGCGGGTGGCGCTGCTCGCCCATCCGGCGTCGGTGACCCGCGACCTCGTCCACAGCCTCGACGCGCTCGCCGCCGCCGGCGTGAATCTGACGGCCGCCTTCGGACCACAGCACGGGCTGCGCGGCGACAAGCAGGACAATATGGTCGAGTCGGAGGACTTCACCGATCCGGTCCACGGCGTTCCGGTGTTCAGCCTCTACGGCGAGGTGCGCCGCCCGACGGGCCAAGCGATGGGCACATTCGACACGATCCTCGTCGACCTCCAGGACCTCGGCTGCCGAATCTACACCTTCATCACGACGCTATTGTACGTGCTCGAGGCGGCGGCGGAGCAGGGCAAATCGGTATGGGTGCTCGACCGGCCCAATCCGGCGGGAAGGCCGATCGAGGGGCTTGCGCTGCGGCCCGGCTGGGAGAGCTTCGTCGGCGCCGGGCCGATGCCGATGCGCCACGGGCTGACGCTGGGCGAGATGGGGCAATGGTTCGTCGAGCATTTCCAGCTCGACGTCGACTATCGGGTGATCGAGATGCGCGGCTGGCAGCCCGACACCGCGCCTGGTTTCGGCTGGCCCGACGACCGCGTCTGGATCAACCCGAGCCCCAACGCCGCCAACCTCGCCATGGCCCGCGCCTATGCCGGAACGGTGATGCTGGAGGGCACGACCTTGAGCGAGGGCCGGGGCACCACCCGACCGCTCGAGCTGTTCGGGGCGCCCGACATCGACGCGCGGGCGGTGATGGCCGAGATGGAACGGCTCGCTCCGCACTGGCTGGCCGGCTGCAAGCTACGCGAAATCGCGTTCGAGCCGACCTTTCACAAACATGTCGGCCAGCTCTGCCATGGCGTTCACATCCACGCCGAGGGGCCATTCTACGACCACTCCGCCTTCAAGCCGTGGAGGCTGCAGGCGCTGGCCTTCAAGGCCATCCGTCAACTCGATCCGGGTTACGACCTGTGGCGCGATTTTCCGTACGAATATGAATTCGGCAAGCTCGCCATCGACGTCATCAATGGCGGCCCGGCGCTAAGGGAGTGGGTCGACGATCCGGCCGCCGGGCCCGGCGATCTGGACGCGCTCACTGCGCCCGACGAACGGGCGTGGCAGGATCAGCAGGCGCGATTTTTGCTCTATTCGTAGCAGGGTCGGGCTTGCGGATCGACGCGACCAGCGACACCAGCACGAACGAGATGATCATCAGCAGATACCAGCTGCCGAGCTTGGCGATCGAGACCATTTGCCAGCCATTGTTCTGATCGGGATAGCTCCAGGCGCGGGCGAAGGTGGCGATATTCTCGGCGAACCAGATGAACAGCGCGACCAGCCCGAACCCGACCAGCAGGGGCATCGAGCGGTGCACCGCCAGTGGCCGGAACCAGACCCGGCAGCGCCAGAACAACAGCGCGGTAATTGCGAATAGCCCCCAGCGAATATCGACCGTCCAATGGTGGGCGAAGAAATTGACGTAGATCGCAACCGCCAGCAGCAGCGTCGCCCATTTTGGCGGGTAGCCGGTGAAGCGGAAATCGAATCCGCGCCAGACGCGCGCCAGATAGCTGCCGACCGCCGCGTACATGAAACCTGAGAACAAAGGCACGCCGGCAATGCGCAGCAGCGCCGGCTCGGGATAGACCCAGGACCCGGCGGCGGTCTTGAACAGCTCCATCACCGTGCCGACCAGGTGAAAGATCAGGATCACCGACGCCTCGCGCGGCGTTTCCAGCCGGAAGCCGAGCATCGCCGCCTGCACAGCCAGCGCAAACAGGGCCAGGAAATCATAGCGGTGGAGCGGAGCGGTGTCTGGATAGAAGAAGTGGGACAGTAAAAGCGCGGCGAGCATCAGCGCACCGAACAGGCACGCCCAGCCCTGCTTGAAGACGAACACCGAAAATTCGAAGAGTTTGCCGGGCCAGCCGGGCGTGACCGCCGCTCGCTCGAGCTGCTCGCGGACGGCGACAAAGCGGGAGTGGCGGATCACCGCTTCGGGCTCGCCGGGAGTTTCGCGCGGCGAAGCGCTTCGACGCAGCCGATGACCATGGGTTCGCTTGCTAATCCACCAGCGTGGTTAACGAAAGAGTAGGAGGTTGCTCCTATCCCTTTGCCTCAACAGCGAATGGGAAGCGGATCTATGGCGACTGCAGGCATCGAGGAAGTCACCGAGAACGCAATCCGCGCAGTGGCGCGCGATTGCGGGTCGCTGTCGATGGAGTGCAGCGACGTCGCCGGATACGTCCAGGGTGTCGCCACCCGAATCAGCGATCATATGAAGACGCTCGACAGCCTCGAGGAAGTCACCACCCGGCTGCTCGCCGACCAGGCGCGGGTGTCGGATTCGACCGACGAGGCGCGGCTGTTGTCCGAGCAGGCGCGATCCAAGCTCGAGGCCGGGCGCGAGGCGATCGAGGACACCATCGGCGGCTTCAAGGGGCTGACCGAACTGGTCGTCCAGCTCGGCGAGCGAATGGCCGGCTTCGCCACGGCGATGAACCAGGTGCAGACGGTTTCCTCGACCATCGAGACGATCGCCCGCAAGACCAATATGCTGGCGCTGAACGCGACCATCGAGGCGGCGAGGGCGGGGGACGCCGGGCGCAGCTTCGCGGTGGTCGCGGCCGAAGTGAAGAAACTCGCCCACGACACCCGCTCGGCGACCAGCCAGATCGCGCTGACGATCGGCGAGCTGACTCGCGAGGCCGGCGCCGTCACGTCCGAGATCAAGACCGGAGTCGAGCGCAGCCGCGCGGCGCAACTGGGCTTCGGCCAGATCAGCGACACGGTCCGCGAAGTCAGCGAGATCGTCGGCATGGTCGACCGCCAGACCGAAGGCATCGCCCATTCGACCAGCATGATCCAGACCAGCGTCGACCGGGTCAAGGCCGGGTTGACCGACTTCGCCGGCGATGCCCGCGACAATGGCGACAAGCTGATGAACGCACAGAAGCGATTGGTGCATCTCGAGATGCTGTCCAACTCGATGCTCGACACACTCGCCAATAGCGGCGCCGAAATCGACGACACGCCCTTCATCCTGAAGGCCCAGGAAGCGATGCGCTCGATCGCCCTTGCCGTCGAGCGCGGCATCGACGAGGGCGAGGTCGACATCGACGACGTCTTCGACCGCGATTACAAGCTGATCGAGGGCAGCAACCCGGCCCAGTACGACACCCGCTTCTGCGACTTCGCCGATGCCCACATCCGCACCATTCTCGACCGCTTCAAGGGCGGCGACGAGCGCATCATCGGCTCAGCGATCACCGACGTGAACGGCTATCTGCCGACCCATTTGTCGGAGCGCAGCCACGAGCCGGGACCCGATCCGGTGTGGAACGACGAGCATTGCCGAAACAAGCGGATCTTCATGGACGAGACGACCCGAAGCGCGATCATCAGCGAGAAGCCGGCGATGCTGGCGACATACCGGATGGAGCTTGGCGACAAGTTCATCCCGGTCAAGAATGTCTTCGTGCCGCTGTGGATCAAGGGCCGCCGTTGGGGCAATTTCGAGCTCGCCTACCGCGACGATTGATTATCCGCCCTGCCGCGCAGCGGCGGGGACGCATCTCCCGGAAAACCGAAATACTCAGTAATCGCCGCGCGCTTCCGCCCTTGCCTCGAGCAGGTCGAGCAGGCCGCGGTGCTGGAGCAGCAGCTGCTCGGCGCCGAACACCAGCGCGCGGGCGCTGGCCGGCGTATCCGACGCCTGGCCGATCGCGGCGACGACCGAGGCCTCATCGGGAAGCGACATCGGCGGTGGCGTAACTCCGGCACGGGCCGCGGCGCAATCGAGCATCGCGCGGATCGCCGACCAGTCGCCGACCAGCGCCGCAGTGGCGCCGATCGCGCAGCCGCGCCGTTCCGATCCGGCAAGAATGTCGAGAGCGTTGCGCTGGGCCATCAGGCTGGCTTCGGTTTCGGCCGCGCCCGGAGTGCCGGGCAGCGGACCGACCGCGGCGGTCAGGGCGACGAGATAATGGCGTTCGCGCTCGAACGACTCCCTGGCCAAAGCGAGCCATTCGCCGACCGGCCCGCCTGGTGCATTGCGGAGCGCGATTTCGATCATTCCGGGATGGCGGCCGTGCAAGCCGCACAAAAGATGCACCGCATCGGCGAGGTCGCGCGCCGCGTGGCGGCCCGACGCGCGGACCAGCGCGGCGAGATAGGGATGAGTCGATGAACCCGCGCCGGCAACGCGCGCGAGGTGAGCCTCGGCGACGCTGACCGCGTTCCGGTCGACGATCCGGCTCATCTCCATCCACCACTCCCCTGAAGGCCCCATCGGCCGTTCTTAAGGCCTCACTCCTAACCGACGCGCGTAAAGAGGAGGTTTATGCCGGCGTAAGGAAACGGTCAGGGAGGTTAAGGAGCCGGCCAGCCGGTCAGGCGGCGAGCGTCAGCTGTTCGGCGTCCGCATTGGCGGCGGCCGCGACCTTCGCGACCGCTTCCGGTTCCGCGACGGCGACCGGAACAGGGAACAGCAGGCGCGACACGGCGACGGCCGCGCCCAGCGCGAGATAGATGCCGACGATTACCGCCGGGTTCCACAATAGCCCGGCCGCCAGCACGACTCGCAGCGGCTGCGGGTTGAACCCGAAATCCTGCCCAAGCCCCTCGCAAATGCCGAGGATGGTGTCGTTACGAAGGAAAAGGTTGGACGTTTCGGCCTGCATTCGATGAACTCCGGTTGGCTGGCGGCCGGTGAGCCGCGGTGATGCCAACTACAGAGCAAGAGCCGTGCCAAAGTCGGGAAGTCGCGGTTTTTCCGAGCGTTCGCCGCGAAGGGGGCTGTCGCCTTCGCGCGCAACCGGGTGGCGATCGCCGAATGTTGGGAAATGGCGCCATGCCGCGCGGCGAGATTGCGAATGTTGGGGCGATCGAGTCGGAAGCCCTGCCGGGCAGGGGAGCAATCGCGGCAGGGCTTCGCAACTCGAACTGGCCCCTGGCGAAAGCAGCATAGACGGGATCGGGGCCGCTGCTGAATCGCGGTTTACCGGCCGCAGGTTAGCGGTGGATGAGGGGATGTGGTTAATCCACGCGCAAGCCGGGAGCAGGGGAGGTATGCGAATTTTTCGCGCGCCCCACCGGAACGCTTCACGAATATTTAGGCCCCGTTCAGCCTGCAGCGACGAGCCGACGACTGGCTGCGACGAGGCCGGGTGCGTCGCCCAACCCGGTTCGTTGATAAAGCAAGGAGACGAACCATGACCTTGTTTACCAAATTGCTCGCCGGCGGCGCCGGCATTGCCGCGCTTGCGGCCGCGGCTCCCGCGGCGGCGCAATACGCCTATGGCTATGCCCAGCCCTACGGCTATTCGAACCAGTATCAGTACCAGCAGCCAAGGTACCAACGGTACAACCAACGGTACAACATGACCCACATGGCGACGCAGCAGTGCACCGCTGCTGTCCAGGCCCGGCTTCATCACCGGAACCGGGGCGGCATCGGCGGAATCCTCGGCGCGATCGTCGGGGTCAACACCGCCGCGACGCAGGGCCGGGTGCTCGGCGTGACCCGAGTGACCCCGCGACGCAGCACCGTTCGCGTGCAGGGTGTCGCGACCAGCGGCAGACACGCCGGCTACGGGCCGTACGGTGTCGGCGCCTATGGCGCGGCCGGCTATTCGTACCAGCCGGACCTGAGCTTCCGCTGCGACGTCGACTATCGCGGCCGCGTCCGCAACGTCGACATCAACCGTCGCCGTTAAGGCAAACTCGAAAGCAAGCAATGGGAGCGCCGGCCAACCGCCGGCGCTCCTTTTTTTGTGGGGGATCGGGATTGGCGAGATTGCCGGATGACGCAGCCAAACGAGGGTAGGGAGCAGCGCGAATGTGCACCAATGTTCACACTGACGGGGGGTTCACGCGGAGCCGCGGAGGCGCGGAGACGGGTATCCTGGTGCCCGAAGTGGAGGAAGTTCACGCCCTAACGCGCGAGGAGACGACGCCGGACCCCGAAGAGGTCCGCGATGGGAGGAAGAGGCCGACAATCGGAAAGAGCGAGTCGGCAGGGTGTGCCACAGCGGGCGGGCTGTAGGACAGGGGAAACTGTGGGCGGATAAAGGCCCAGCTGACCGAGCGGGTGGGCAAAGTAGCGGAGCGCAAGCTGGAACTGGTGCTGTCCGGGATCGGGGTGGTGCTGGGGCGGTAGATTGAGTGCACTGTAACTGTGAATCCCACTCAATCCGATTAAGACTTGTTCCGAAAAAACTCGCGAAACGTACTCATAAATAACTGAGGATTCCTCGCGATTCGCGCATACGTCAAGTAAAAGGTCTGTCAAAAAATGGCAGTTTTCGGGGTTTTTTCTGGAAATCTCTGGGATTTCGCTGTCAAGACTGATTATTTCACTCTTGTGAAAAAACAGGTCTTGAAAGTATCAGCGTAAGTGAATCAAACTGATGGGTGGGTACTTCGCCGCTTTTTCCAAACTGCGGATGAAGGGCGGAGAGAATCGACGCCTCCCAGCAGGACTGTGGCCCCTTCCGAAAGGGCGACAGCGAGCCCGAATCTCTCCGCCAGCCCACAATAGTCAGTGATTGCTGACAGCCAAGCGGAAAAAATGGAGTTGCGCTCTACCACCGCCTGCTTGGCAAACGGCTATTTACCTGCCAGCCTTCAATTTGCTCGGCGTCCAGGTTTGGAGGGGTCCTTGGATTTTTGGAGCAACGAGCGGCGTGGCAGGCCTGCAGCACAGGATGGTGATCAGCGTATTCCGCACCAGCATGATTACGACCGGCTTCTTTTCTCACCACCAGTTCGCCGGCTTGCGAATAAAACGCAGGTTTTTCCGCTTGAGAAGAACGACACAGTTCGGACTCGACTGACACACTCGCATGAGGTCGCGAATCTTGCGCGTTCGATGGGAGACCGAGTTCTAGGGTCGCTCGACGCATGGAAATCGCGCGAACGCGAGGTTCGTGCGATTCTATCTGCAATTGGCCTCGCCCATGATCTTGGAAATCCGCCCTTCGGGCATGAGGGCGAGAAGGCGATTGGAGCTTGGTTCAAGCGCAACGAAGGTAAGTTTGATGGCGGCGCGTCAAACAAGATTCCTGGTTCGCTTTGGCCCGAGTTCACTGACTTCGAGGGTAATGCCCAAACAGTCCGGGTAGTGGCAAAGTTGCAAGTTTCCGCTGGCGGATATGGCCTGGACTTGACGGCTGCAACTTTGGCAGCGTTGATGAAATATCCGATAACGTGCGATGCTAGAAGCCCAGCTTCCCAAACTACCAAGAAGTTTGGCTATTTCGAGTGCGAGAGCGAAGTCGTTGCTTGGGTACGATCCAAGACGGGTCTCGAAGCTGGCCAGCGTCATCCCCTAACGTGGATTATGGAGGCCGCGGACGACATCGCTTACTCGTCGCTCGACATAGAGGACGCGATCAAAAAGAGGATTCTATCCCCCGAGGACGTACTTGCCGAAATTGAAGAACAAGCTGGAGAAGAGTTCAAAAAGACAGCGATCAAACTCAACGAAGTGTATCGCTCGTTCGATCGCTCAGGCCGATCCGTTGAGGAAGTTCGGGAGATAAAAGCATCTTACTTCCGAACCGTCGCTATAAACCACATGATTTGCCATGCGGTTGACGCATTTACAGGCAATCTGGCTGCGATCGAAGGCCGAAAGCACACAAAAGAGTTACTGGATGGATGCGGGCTGTGTGGCCTTCTCAAGGTCATCGCTTATCGGTACGCCTTTGACAGTCGCGGAGTACGACGTGTTGAAGCGGACGGAAGCGTCGCGATTAGCGAAGTCATGGATTTTCTCTGGACAGCGATCGAAGACCGTGAAGAGCCAGAGCTCGGATCGAAGCGATTGTCAGCGAGTTCTGCCTATGGCTGGACACTTTTCAGCGACAATTACAAGCAGAACGCGATCAGAAACCATTATAAAGACCGGCACGGCAACGGCCTGCCGATGCGTTATAAGGAGCTTCGCCTGCTGACGGACATGGTTGCAGGGATGACAGATGGCTACCTGATGGACTTGCACCGGTCGCTTAAGGCTGCTGGGCACGTTTGATGCTAAGATCTGAAGACCTCACGTTAGCGCAACTCAAAGAGGATGTGCGCAGCTTTCTTAATTCATCCAATCGGTCGATGGCGCGAATCCGCGAGGAGATATTGGGTCCGGTGGGTCGCTTCGGGCGAGCGTACGTAATTGGAGGCTTGGTTAGAGACTTAGCGATGTATGGCATGCACGAACGGCCAGAGTCAGATTTGGATTTGGTAGTTCGTTGCTCGCCCCGGAGGCTTGAAGAATTTGCGCAGCAATGCGGCGGCACGAAAAACCGCTTCGGTGGATTTGCAGTCCGCACTCCTGCCTACAGAGTAGACTTTTGGGCTTTCTCGAGAACTTGGGCAAGAATGGCTGGCCACGTGAAATTAAAAACGCCATTCGATCTGACCAAGACAACATTTTTCGACTGGGACGCTGTGGTCTACGGTGTAACTGAGCACAAGTTGTGGGCTATTGAACGTTACCTGCACCTCCTTCACTCTGGCACACTAGATATAAACTTGGAGGATAACCCGAGTAGGTTAGGAACTCTTGTTCGCGCAGTCCGGCGATTGATGATGTGGGACGTCCGGCCAAGCGCTCGGCTAAGAGCGTATATTGATTGCGAGCTGGAGAAATTTTGTTGGTCGCAGGTGTTAGATGCAGAACAGGGTGCTTTCCATATCCAGTATCTTGGGGAATTCAGCTCAACGAGCGAGTTTAGGGCATCTGTCTTGGAGGGACGTTCCTTTGACAATCGAAGTTTTGACAGACGTCGCGAAATTAAGTTCTTGGAGATTGAACAAGCGCCTAGGCTGCCAGAACCTCCAAAGGTCTATGGACATTTACGACCTTCGGCTGTTCCTCGAGAAGGCGTAAAAGCTAAAAAAGCTAAACACGTGGGCGACCTTTTTCTGAAGTAAGAGGATCACATGTGATTGTGTTCGCCGCTAGTGAACACTCAGAAATAATCGATGTAGGTGCTTGACGGCTTTGGCCAGTTGCTCCTCAATACCTCCTCAATTCTCGCAACAAACTTTGGATCTGCAGCCGCTTCAGGCCCGGTGCAGCCATTGCCAGCAACCCACGTTTCCAATCGGAATGCCAGGCCCCCGATGTTGTCAGCACCGACAGTGTCAGAAAGGTAGGCTTCTCCGGACTTTGTGACGCGCAGCTGCCTGTGCTGACTGTCGTCCTTAGAAACGAGAAGGTCGGCCACGTCCTGACTAGTGAACGGCTGATTCAAGTCGAGTCTCATCTCATCGTCCCCCGCTGCTGGCGCTTATCATTTATCCAGAAAACTCCGGATCTTCCTTGAGCGGGACGGATGCTTCATCTTCCTCCGCCTCTTCCGACTGCGAGGGCCCCTAAGCCTTAAGCGCCTCGTGCCAAGCGGCGCTGTCGGTGGTCTGGTGGAGCGAGACGATCTTGCCGTCAGCCACAGTCCAGAAATGGGCAAAGCGCGCTGCTATCGGCTTCCCTGTCTTACGGGCAGTGCCGCGATAGACGCCGTGGGCAACTAGAACATTGTCCGCTGCGTGAATTTCTTCGACGTCAGAATGCATGTCGAAATGTTCGACAATTGCACCCCAGCACTCGACCATCATCGCGTCGCGGCCTTCGAACCGTCGGCCGATCCCCAGCGGCAGGCCTGGCGTCAAATCTCCTATGAACTCGGGAGCCATCAACTCCATGAGCGTTTCGCCATCCCCTGATCCTAGCGCGCTATAGAATCGCACTCCCAGAGCTTTCAGATCGGTCAAATTCTCTTTTTCCTACTGATCGAGGAAGGAGCGCATCTTCCGTGACCGCGACGGGTGCTTCAGCTTCCGCAGCGCCTTCGCTTCGATCTGCCGGATCCGCTCCCTCGTCACCGAGAACTGCTGGCCGACTTCCTCCAGCGTATGATCGGTGTTCATGCCGATGCCGAAGCGCATGCGCAGCACGCGTTCTTCGCGCGGGGTCAGGCTTGCCAGCACCCGGGTGACGGTTTCCTTCAAATTGGCCTGGATCGCGGCGTCGACCGGGATCACCGCATTCTTGTCCTCGATGAAGTCGCCGAGGTGGCTGTCTTCCTCGTCGCCGATCGGGGTCTCGAGGCTGATCGGCTCCTTGGCGATCTTCATCACCTTGCGGACTTTTTCGAGCGGCATCGACAGGCGCTCGGCGAGCTCCTCGGGGGTCGGCTCGCGGCCGCTCTCGTGGAGGAACTGGCGGGAGGTTCGGACCAGCTTGTTGATCGTCTCGATCATGTGGACCGGGATGCGGATGGTCCGCGCCTGGTCGGCGATCGAGCGGGTGATCGCCTGGCGGATCCACCAGGTGGCGTAGGTCGAGAATTTATAGCCGCGGCGATACTCGAACTTGTCGACCGCCTTCATCAGGCCGATGTTGCCTTCCTGAATGAGGTCGAGGAACTGCAAGCCCCGGTTGGTGTATTTCTTGGCGATCGAGATCACCAGGCGCAAATTGGCCTCGACCATTTCCTTCTTGGCGACGCGGGCCTCGCGCTCGCCCTTCTGGACCTGGTTGACGATCCGGCGATATTCGCCGAGCGCCATTCCGGTCGCCTGGGCGATCTCGCCGATTTCGATGCGGATCCGCTCGACGCTGTCGGCTTCGGCGGAGGCGAAAGCGGCGAGCTTCTTGTCGCCCTTGGCGGCGCGATCGAGCCAGCCGTCGTCGAGCTCGCTGCCGACATAGCTTTCGAGGAACGCCTTGCGCGGCACCCGGTGGCGTTCGGCAAGGCGCAGCATCTGGCCGCCGAGCGCCATCAGCCGGCGGTTGTAGCTGTACAATTGGTCGACCAGATATTCGATCTTCGAGGCGTGGAACTGGACACTTTCGACTTCGGCGGTGAGCTGCTCCGAAAGCTTTTGATATTTCTTCTCGTCGGAGGTCGACAGCGCGTCGCCGGCGGCGAGCGCATCGAGCCGCGACGCCTGAAGCTTGGAGAATTTCTTGAACAATGAGGTGATGGTGGCGAATTTGGCGAGCGCCTGAGGCTTCAGCGCCTCTTCCATCTGGGCGAGGCTGAGCGCGTTGTCCTCATCGTCGTCGTCGGCCACCGGGCGCGGGGTGCGCCGCTCGACCATCTCGTCCTCTTCGTCGGCCGGCTGCTCTTCGGCGGGCTCCTCCTCATCCTCCTTGATGGTCGGGCCGGCGGTCTTCTCGCTAATCTCGTCGCTGGCGCCGTCGTCGTCGTCGTTGATCTGGTCGGCGGTCGGGCCCTTGGACAGCATCGCCTCGAGATCGAGGATCTCGCGCAGCTGCATCGTGCCTTCGTTGAGGTTCTTGGACCATTCGATGATCGCGTTGAAGGTGATCGGGCTTTCGCACAGGCCCCAGATCATGATGTCGCGGCCGGCCTCGATGCGCTTGGCGATGGCGATCTCGCCCTCGCGGCTCAATAGCTCGACGGCGCCCATCTCGCGCAGATACATGCGCACCGGATCGTCGGTGCGGTCGACCGCTTCCTTCTTGGTCGCAGCGGCCGGGCGCGGCCCGCCGTCGTCGAGCGGATCGACCTCATCCTCGGGTTCGGCTTCCTTTGGCTCGTCGTCGTCGCCGGCGTCCTCATTCTCGACGATGTTGACGCCCATTTCGGAGATCTCGGACATCACGTCCTCGATCTGCTCGGAGGTCATATGCTCCTGCGGAAGCGCCTTGTTGATCTCGTCGACAGTGACGAAGCCGCGCTTCTTGGCACGGGCTTTGAGCTTCTTGATCGCCGCTTCATGCTGATCGATCAGCGGGGCGTCGCCGCCCTCGCTGGTATCGGTCTCGGTCTCGGGAGTGTCGTTTTTCGCCATAAATCCTGTGCCGCTTAGTCGGTGCCGGCGAGGGATGCCAGCCGTTGCTTCAATTGCTGCTGCGCCTCGATCAGCCGCTGCTGCTCGTCATAGGCCTCGTCGGTAAAGTCCCGCATCAGCCGTTCGGTTGCATCGACCAGCGCTCGTCCCACCTCCTCGGTCGCGGCGACGATCTCGACCGCGGCCGCAAGGTCGTTGCGGGCACGGTCGGGCTCGACGTCGCCCCTGGTGAAGGAAAAGGCCATCGTTCCGGCACGGCGCGCATCATCCAGCTCCGCGGCTGCCCCGGCATCCGCCAATATGGTGGCGAGGTTCTGGCGATCAAGCGGAACGCCCGAAAGCGCCGCGTCGACTAGCCGGTCGCGAAGGGTGGCGGTGCGCGCATCCGGGATGGCCAGCGCCGCCAGCTGCTCGCAATGCGAGTTCAGCGCCTGCGGATAATAAGCGAAGCCGAGGACCAGCGCCCGCGAGGTGGCTTGGTCGATGCCGCCGGCGCCGATCGCCCGGGCAACGACGCCCGCCGGCGGCGTCGGCGGCTTGAAGCGGCCCTTGGCATCGAAGGCGCGGCGCGGGCCGCGGCTCGGCTCGAACCGTGCCCTGCCGAACTCGCTATCGAAGCGCGACCAAAATTCGTCGTGATAGAGCCTACGAAGCGCCGGATCGCCGATCGTGGCGGCATGATCGAGCAGGCGCTGGCGAAGCCCGGCGCGGGCTTCCGGAGTAGTCAGCGGCTTTACGTCGCGCTCGTGCCGCCACAGCCGTTCGTCGAGCGCTTCGGGCGCGGCGAGCAGCACCTCGAGCGCGGCGCGGCCGCCGGAACGCACGACATCGTCGGGATCCTGGCCGGCGGGCAGCGCGACGAAGCGCAGCGTCCGCTCTGGCCCGATATGCGGCAGCGCGCGCAGCGCGGCGCGGACCGCGGCCTTGGTTCCGGCGGTATCGCCGTCGAAGCACAGGATCGGCGCCGGATCGAGCCGCCACATCCGCTCCAGCTGCGCTTCGGTGACCGCGGTGCCGTTGGGCGCGACGACTTCGGCGATGCCGGCGCGGTGACAAGCGATCACGTCCATATAGCCTTCGACGACGATCAGCCGCTTGGCGGCCCGGCTGGCGGGGCCGGCGCGGTCGAGGTTGTAGAGGGTGCGACCCTTGTCGAACAGGACAGTGTCGGGCGAGTTCAGATATTTGGGCTCGCCGTCGCCGAGGATTCGGCCGCCGAAAGCGATCACCCGGCCGCGGGCGTCGCGGATCGGGATCATCAGCCGGCCGCGGAAGCGGTCGTAAGTCTCGCCCTCCTCGGGCTTGATCAGCATTCCGGTTTCGACCAGCTGCTCCTCGCCGAGCGCAGCCAGCGCCTGTTTCAGCCGGCTGCGTCCCTGCGGCGCGAGGCCGAGACCGAAGCGCGCCGTCGCCGCCGCATCGATGCCGCGGGCTTTCAAATATTCGCGGGCCTCGGATCCCTCGATGCCGGCGAGCTGCTCGGCATACCAGGCCTGGACCGACGCCATGACGTCAGTCAGCGAAGCGGTCCGCTCGGCCCTCTCCCGCGCCTTAGGGTCGGGGGCGGGGACCTCCATCCCCGCCTTGCTGGCAAGCTCCTTGACCGCATCCATGAACGGCAGCCCGCGGGCCTCGGTCAGGAAGCGGATCGCATCGCCGTGCGCGCCGCAACCGAAGCAGTGATAGAAGCCCTTGTCGTCGTTGACCGTGAAGCTCGGCGTCTTTTCCTTGTGGAACGGGCAGCAGGCCTTCCATTCCCGGCCGGCGCGGAGCAGCTTGACCGAGGACGCGATGACCCCCGACAGCAGGGTCCGGGCGCGAAGCTCGTCGAGAAATTGAGGACTCAAAGTCACGAGTCGACCCTAGTCTTCGCTCGCTTACTCGCAAGCGGTCGAGACCCACTTATCCACAGTTGCGCTTCTCCAAGCGGGAGAGGAATTAGCCCAGCGCTTCCCTCACCAGCCCGCTTGCCCGCGCCGGCTCGATCGCGCCGCCGTGACGCGCTTTGACCAGCGCCATCACCGTGCCCATGTCCTTCATGCTCGAAGCCCCGGTTTCGGCGACGATCGCGCCGATCGCCTGGCGGGCTTCGGTGTCGCTCATCTGGCGCGGCAGGAAGCGCTCGATGACCGCGATCTCGGCTTCCTCGGCGGCGGCCAGCTCCTCGCGGCCGCCCTTGCGGTACATCTCGACCGATTCGCGGCGCTGCTTGATCATCTTTTGCAGGACTTCGGTCACGAGAAGGTCGTCGTCGGGAGCGCTGGAGGCGGTGCGCAGCTCGATGTCGCGGTTCTTTATCGCCGACTGGATCAGCCGCAGGGTGCCGGTCGCCGCCTTGTCGCCGCCTTTCATCGCGGCAACCAGCGCCGCCTTGATCTCATCGCGAATCATCTCATCGTCCCGCCTGGAGCAAAGGATGGTGCTAGCCGCGATAGGCGGGATTTTACAGCGTTGACCTCAGGCCCCGACCGGCTTAGCGGCTGTGGCTTAGCGACAGTTTCGAAATCTCAGACGGAAGGCGCCTTTCGCCGATGGCCGACGCACGACCCGAGCCCGCGCCCCAGCCCAAGGGCGCGACCGGAGTCGTGGTGTTCGCCGACGGAAGGCTGATCTGGGGGCAGGGCTTCGGCGCCGAAGGCGAAGCCGTCGGCGAGCTGTGCTTCAACACCGCGATGACCGGCTATCAGGAGGTGATGACCGACCCTTCCTACGCGAAGCAGGTGATCGCCTTCACCTTCCCGCACATCGGCAATGTCGGCGCCAATGACGAGGATGTGGAAGCGACCGAGGCGCATGCGCTCGGCTGCCTGGTCCGCGAAGTCGTCACCGAGCCGAGCAATTACCGGTCGAACCAGGGGTTCGCCGAGTGGATGCGCAAATCGGGCCGGATCGGCATCGCCGGCCTCGACACGCGCGCGCTGACACGGTTGGTGCGCAAGGAAGGCCCGCCGACCATCGCCGTGGCGCACCGGGCGGATGGGGAGTTCGATATCGACGCGCTGCAGGCGCTGGCGGCCGATTGGCCGGGCCTCGAGGGCATGGACCTGGCGAAAGAGGTCAGCCGGCTTCAGGTCGAGCGCTGGAGCGGCGGCAAATGGGCCTGGGGGCAGGGCTATGCAGTGGAATCTCCCCTTCCGCAGGCGGGAGGGGGGGAAGGTGGTCCCCACGTCGTCGCGATCGATTATGGCTCGAAGCGCAACATCTTCCGCAGCCTGGTCGCGGCCGGAGCGCGGGTGACGGTGGTGCCGGCGTCAGCAAGCTTCGACGATATCATGGCGCATAAGCCCGACGGTTTCTTCCTGTCCAACGGCCCCGGCGACCCGGCGGCGACCGGCGCCTATGCGGTGCCGGTGATCAAAAAGCTGATCGACACCGGCAAGCCGTTGTTCGGCATCTGCCTCGGGCATCAATTGCTGGCGCTTAGCGTGGGCGGCAAAACCTCGAAAATGTTCCAGGGCCACCGCGGCGCCAACCATCCGGTCAAAAGGCTGGAGGACGGGCGGGTCGAGATCACGGCCATGAACCACGGCTTCGCGGTCGCGCGCGAAGGATTGCCCGACAGTGTCCGCGAAACCCATGTCTCGCTGTTCGACGGGTCGAATTGCGGACTCGAGCTGACCGATCGGCCGGTGTTCAGCGTCCAGTACCACCCGGAGGCGAGCCCGGGACCGCAGGACAGCTACTATCTGTTCGAGAAATTTGTCGGGGCGATGAAATGAATGGAATTTTGCTCGCTTTGACCATCGCCCTTGTGGCCGGGGCCGAGCCGCAAACTTTCCAGCGCCAAGTCCACGATCATACGATTTACACGATACAGGGATCGGCGGACCAAATTGCGAAGTTCCAAAATGAGGTCGCGTCCCAATGGGAAGGTGGGATTCTCCTCAGCAAGGACGAGAAGAAGGGGCAATATCGCTACTGGGCCTTTTCGGAGCGGACGGCACCTCAGGCTCGCGAGTTCATGTTCGGGAGCATCATGTCCGGTCTCAAACTGGACATTGAGGCTTACGACGAGCAGCAGCATTTCTCCGCTGAGCGCTCGGGACTCGATGCGATCGCTCTAAAATGCGGGTTCACCGTCGACCCGTTCTTCATCACACCACAGCGCGAGTTGCGAGTGGGACCTGCGCCAGGTGCAACTTTCGAAGCAGTGGATTGCGCACTGAGAGAGCTGAAGGCTTCAAACACACTAAGCGAGCTGCCAATGGGCTTCGTCGGCAGCGAAGCACCTGCAGAGAAGGTGAACTGATTGCCCCGCCGCATCCAACTATCAATTGTTGCAGCAGGGATTGCCGCGCTCGCCCTTTCCGCCTGCGCGACGGCGCGGTTGCATTCGCAAGGCGAGCTCAACTCGGTCGCGGCGAGTTGCGGGCTGGCGGTTGGCGAGCTGGTGCAGGAGGCGGATGCGAAGAAGCTGTTGTTCGTCTTCCGGATCGCGCCGACGGCCCGGGAGCGGGCCTGCGTCGAGCGCTGGGCGATGGACAACCATATGCGCGCGGTGATCATCGAAGTGCTCAGCGAGCCGGAGGCCTGATGCCGAAGCGCACCGCCATATCCTCCACCCTGATCGTCGGCGCCGCCACTGCGCTTGCAGGCGCCGCATGCGCGGGCTTAACGCCTGAAGTGCGCCCGCCCGAGTATCAGCAGAATGAGTGGGCGACGGTCTGCAGGCCTTCGGACGACGGATTTGCCGTTCGCTGCGATGCACGCCGAACGATTGGCGCTTTCACGCTGAGGTTCCACACGGCCGATACGCAATTCTCGCAATGGCTCGAGTATGAAGGTTGCGGAACGGAGCATGAAGTCGAGCCGCGGGATGCGCTGTTCGGTCTCACCGAAGACCAGCGGCAGCAGCGCATGCGACGGACTATCGCGGTGCTGCATTCCAGGCTCCGCGCCGCGTGCCCCGCGCTGCCGCCATTGCCAGATGATCTCGGCGATCTGCCCGACATCGCCATGGCCGGTGATGAGGTGCTTCGCTGATGCCCAAGCGCACCGACATATCCTCGATCCTGATCATCGGCGCCGGGCCGATCGTCATCGGCCAGGCGGCCGAGTTCGACTATTCGGGCAGCCAGGCGGTCAAGGCGCTCAGGCAAGAGGGCTATCGGGTGATCGTCGTCAATTCGAACCCGGCGACGATCATGACCGACCCGGAGCTCGTCGGCGGGAGCGAGGCGGAGGGGGCGACCTATATCGAGCCGGTGACGCCCGAGTTCGTCGCCCGGATCCTCGAAAAGGAAAAGCCCGACGCGCTGCTGCCGACGATGGGCGGCCAGACCGCGCTCAACACCGCGCTGGCGCTGGCCAAGGACGGGACATTGGAGCGGCTCGGGGTCGAGCTGATCGGCGCCAATGCGGCCGCCATCGAGATGGCCGAGGATCGGCTGAAGTTCCGCCAGGCGATGGACCGGATCGGGCTGGAGAGCCCACGCTCGGCGATCGCCCACTCGCCCGAGGAGGCGCTGGAAGCGCTCGATACGGTCGGCCTGCCGGCGATTATCCGGCCAAGCTTCACGCTCGGCGGCACCGGCGGCGGCATCGCCTACAACCGCGAGGAGTTCGACGCGATCGTCCGCGGCGGCCTCGACGCCTCGCCGACCAGCGAAGTGCTGATCGAGGAATCGGTGCTCGGTTGGAAAGAGTTTGAGATGGAGGTCGTTCGGGACAAGAACGACAACGCCATCATCGTCTGCTCGATCGAAAATATCGACCCGATGGGCGTGCATACCGGGGACTCGATCACCGTTGCCCCGGCGCTGACCCTGACTGACAAGGAATATCAAAGGATGCGCTCGGCGTCGATCGCCGTGTTGCGGGAAATCGGCGTCGAAACAGGCGGTTCCAACGTTCAGTTCGCAGTTGATCCCAAGACCGGCCGGATGGTGGTGATCGAGATGAACCCGCGCGTCTCGCGCTCCTCCGCCCTCGCCTCGAAGGCCACCGGCTTCCCGATCGCCAAAGTCGCCGCGCGGCTCGCCGTCGGCTACACCCTCGACGAGCTCGACAACGACATCACCAAGTCCACGCCGGCGAGCTTCGAACCGAGCATCGACTACGTCGTCACCAAGATCCCACGCTTCGCGTTCGAGAAGTTCCCCGGTTCCGACGACACCCTCACCATCCAGATGAAGTCGGTGGGCGAGGCGATGGCGAT
>CAYUWJ010000019.1:0-6234 GCA_964448315.1 uncultured Sphingomonas sp.
GAACCTGCTCGAGGCGATCCGCTGGGCGATGGGAGAGGGCAGCCCCAAGTCGCTGCGTGGCGGCGGCATGGATGACGTCATTTTCGCCGGCACCGCGACTCGGCCGGCGCGCGATTTCGCCGAAGTCTCGATTTTGGTCGAGCGCGACCCGGGGGACGACGGCGGTCCCGAGGGCGAGGCGGAAGTGACGCGGCGGATCGAACGCGGCGCTGGTTCGGCCTACCGAATCGACGGCCGCGACGTCCGCGCCAAGGATGTCGCCTTGCTGTTCGCCGATGCCGCCACCGGCGCTCATTCGCCGGCGCTGGTCAGCCAGGGTCGAATAGGCGCGGTGATCGCCGCCCGGCCGACCGAGCGACGGCAGATGCTCGAGGAAGCGGCCGGGATCGCCGGGCTTCACGCCCGGCGCAAGGATGCCGAGCAGAAGCTTCGCGCGACTGAAGCCAATCTCGCGCGGCTGGCCGAGTTGCTGTCGGACCAGGAAGCGCGGTCTGCGGCGCTTCGCCGCCAGGCCCGCGCCGCCGAGCGCTATCGCCAGCTGAGCGAAAACATCCGCGTCGCCGAGGCGCGGCTGGTCCACGCCCGCTGGGTCGAAGCCGACCGGGCGGCGGAGACGGCGAGCGAAGAGGCCGCGGCAGCGGCGGCCGATGTCGAGCGGCTGCAGCGGCTGAAGGAAGAGGCCCGCTTGAAACAGGAGCAGGCCGCCTCCGCACTGGCCGAACGGAGGGAAGAGGCTGCTGCAGCGCGCGACCGGGGTAGCGCGCTGGCCCACGATCTTGCGGCGACTCGCGCGCGCCTCGACACGGTCGTGCGGCGGTTGGCCGAGCTCGATCGGCTCGACGAGGCGCTGACGAGCGATGTGGCTCGCGAGCAAGCGCTTCGCGACGATGCCGAGGGGGCGATCGCCCGGCTCGACGAGGAACGCGCCGCAATCGAGCGGCGGCTTGCCGATCAGGAAGCTGACGCGGCGCGGATCGGCGGCGAACTGGCCGGACTGGAAGCAGCGTCGCGGTCGGCCGAGGCGGACCTTGCCGACCTCCTCACCCGCCAGGCGGCAATGCGCGCAGAACGCCGGGTCGCCGAGGCGGCGCACGAGGCGGCGCGGGCGCAGGTCGAGCGCATTTCGAGCGAGCGCGGCGGTCTGCAGGCGCAGATCGACGGGCTCGGCGCGGGCGACGAGCAGGCGGACGCGCAACAGCAGGCCCGGGACAGGGCCGATGCGGCGAAGCGCGCTCAGGCCGACGCGGACGCCAATGTTGCGGCGGCCGAGGAACAGCGGGCTAAGGCAGCGGAGCGGCGCGATGCGGCGGAAAGCGCGTTGGCAATCGCCCGGGCGGCGCTGTCCGCGGCGCGCGCCGAAGCGCAGGCACTGGAACGCGCGCTGCAGCACGGCGGCGGCGCGGCGATAGCCAGCCTGTCGGCGGAACCGGGTTTTGAGCGGGCGCTTGCCGCCGCGCTTGGTGAGGACGCCGATGCGGTCGTCGGCGGCGAGGGAGCGCGCCGCTGGCAGGGCAGCGAAGCGGATTCGGACGACCCGAAGCTCGCCGACGGGCTCGAGCCGCTGATTGACCATGTCGCGGCGCCGCCCGAGCTGGCGAGGCGGCTTGGCCAGGTCGGGGTCGTCGACGAGGATCTGGGCCAGCGGCTCGCAGTCGGCCAGCGGCTGGTCACCCGCGACGGTGGGCTTCGCCGCTGGGACGGGTTCGTCTCGAGCGGATCGGGCGCGGCGGCGGCCGAGCGGCTGATCCGATCGAACCGGCTGGCCGAATTGTCGCGCCAGCTTCCGCAGCTCGAGGCCGAATCCCGATTGGCCGAAGAAACCCGCGATTCCGCCGCCGGCGACGTCGAGCGCTGGCGCAGTGAGGGTGAGGAGCAGCGCCGCGCCGCCGCCGCCGCCGAGCGCGACGGCCGCGATGCCGAGCGCGCCGGCGATGCCGCCGCCGCCGCGATCGAGCGGCTGCAGGCGCAGCGCGACGGACTGACCCAGCGCCTGGCCGATCTCGCCCCGGTCGCCAAAGCGGGGAAAGACGCGCTCGCGATGGCAGAGGCGGTGCTCACCGGCCTGGCCGATCCGGCGGCGCTGGAAGCTGATGTTGCAGCCGCGCGCGCGACGGCTTCCGAAGCCGCCGGCGCGGTCGCCGACAAGCGCGCCGAAGCCGCCACCCAGGCCCGCGAGACGGCCGCCGCGCGCGAACGACACGGCACAGCCGGCCGCGAGCAGAGCGAGTGGCGCCGGCGTCAGGCGGATGCCGAGCGGCGGCTGGCTGACGCGGTTGAGCGGCGGCAAAAACAAGCCGACGAACGCGCCGAGCTCGAAGCTCAGCCCGACACGCTGGCCACTCGAATTTCCGAGCTGGAAAACGATTATGCCGCGAGTGAGAACCGCACCGTCGAAGCCTCGGCCGCGGAGCAGGAAGCAGAGCGAGCGGTCGCAGCAGCCGGCGCCGAGCTGACCGGTGCAACCGAATCCTCGACTTCGGCCCGCGAGCAACGCGCCGCCGCTGCCGCCCGCGCCGAAGGCCAGGAGGCGCGTCGAGCCGAATATGCCCGGGTTTGCCTCGAAAAGTTCGAATGCCTGCCCCAGCGTCTTCCCGAGCTGCTCGGCTTCGATGCCGATGAATCCTGCGACGCGGAAGCGCAGTCGGCGCTGCTGGAGAGGCTGACC
The DNA here is from genome assembly GCA_964448315.1 of uncultured Sphingomonas sp. Lineage (GTDB taxonomy): Bacteria > Pseudomonadota > Alphaproteobacteria > Sphingomonadales > Sphingomonadaceae > Sphingomicrobium. The sequence continues at coordinate 2,666 of CAYUWJ010000019.1, forward strand.
CTCGACCGCGAACGGATCGGGCCGGTCAATCTGGTCGCCGAAACCGAGCTCGCCGAGATCGACGAGTCACGTAGCAAGGGCGCCGAGGAATCGGAGGAGCTGACCCAGGCGATCCACCGCTTGCGCGGCTCGATCGGTAATCTCAACCGCGAAGGCCGGGTGCGACTGCTCGATGCTTACCGACAGGTCGACGCCCACTTCCAGAGCCTGTTCTCGAGCCTGTTCGACGGCGGCCAGGCGCATCTCGAGCTGGTCGAAAGCGACGATCCGCTGGAGGCCGGGCTCGAGATCATGGCCCAACCGCCCGGCAAGCGCCTGTCGACCCTGACCCTGCTGTCGGGCGGCGAGCAGGCGCTGACCGCGATCGCGCTGATTTTCGCTCTGTTCCTGACCAACCCGGCGCCGATCTGCGTCCTCGACGAGGTCGACGCGCCGCTGGACGACGCCAATGTCGAGCGCTTCTGCGACCTGCTCGACCGGATGACCCGCGAGACCGATACCCGCTACATGATCGTCACCCACAATGCGGTGACGATGAGCCGGATGCACCGATTGTACGGCGTGACGATGATCGAGAAGGGAGTCAGCCGGCTGGTGTCGGTCGACCTGGGTGGCGCGGAGACGCTATTGGCGGCTGAGTGAATGCACTATTGCGAATGATTTTCAATAACGATAGAGCCCCTCGCTGTCGACAAAAGGGGTTCTTACGTGCGTCTACGAAACTGTTCACTTGCCACCATTCTGCTGGCGAGCGCCAATCCGGCAATCGCTTCCACCAGCGCCGATAGCGCCGCTGATACGGCGCTTGTCGATACGAGCCAGACGATCGTCGTCACCGGCCAGCGGCCGGAATATGGCATTGACTCGACCAGCACGGCGACCCGGACAAACACGCCGATCAAGGACATTCCGCAGGCGCTGACGGTCATCTCCGAAAGCCAGATCGAGGATCAGGACCTGCGCTCGATCGCCGACATCTTGTGGTTCGTCCCCGGCGCGACCCCGGGGACCGGCGAAAGCAACCGCGACCAGATCACGCTGCGCGGAAACAACACCACCGCCGACTTCTTTGTCGACGGCATCCGCGACGACGTTCAATATTTCCGCGACCTCTACAATCTTGACCGGGTCGAGGTGCTGCGCGGTCCCAACGCGATGATCTTCGGTCGCGGCGGCGGCGGTGGGGTGGTCAACCGCGTTACCAAGCGCGCGAGCCTCGACACCTACCGTGCGTTCGCCATTTCCGGCGACAGCGAGGGTGGACTGCGCCTGACGGGCGACCTCGACCAGCCGATCGGCGGTAACGTCGGACTGCGCGTCAGCGGCATGTACGAAAATGGCGAAAGCTTTCGCCGCCATGTCGATCTGGAGCGCTACGGGATCAACCCGACGATCGGAATCCTTGCGGGGCCGGGCACGCGCGTCGACCTCAGCTACGAATATCTGCACGATCGCCGCACGACCGATCGCGGCGTGCCTTCGCTGAGCGGACGGCCGGTCGAGGGCTTCGACCGCACTTTCTTTGGTGATCCCGATCTCAGCTATGCCGATGCAGACGTGCAGATCGGCATGCTCGCGGTGCATCATGAGCTCGGCGAGGGCCTGACGTTGCGCAACCGCACGCTCTACGGCGACTACGACAAATTCTACCAAAATGTGTACCCGAACAGCAGCGTGTTGCCGGCGACCGACATGCTGCCGGCGCGGGTACGGCTGGGCGCGTACAACAGCCGAAACGATCGCCGAAACCTGTTCACCCAGACCGATCTTATCTGGAACAACCGGATCGGCGGCATCGACCAGACCATGCTCTTCGGCGTCGAACTTGGGCGGCAGAAATCGCGCAACCTGCGCCAATCCGGAACCTTCGCCGGCGGCAACGAGGTTCCGCTAGGCGATCCGACCGTCGATGCGGACGTGACCTTTACCCCGTCGGCAAGCGATGCGAACAATCGCACGAAGGCGACGATCGCGGCCCTCTATCTCCAGGACCAGATCCGCCTGTCGCAAATGTTCGAAATTGTCGCCGGCCTGCGCTTCGACAGCTTCCGGCTGACGGTCGACGACCTCCGCGCTGCGGGTAGCGACTTCAGCCGAACTGACGAGTTCTGGTCGCCTCGCCTCGGCTTCATCTTCAAGCCGCAGCCCAACCTGTCGCTCTATGCCAGCTACAGCCGCTCCTATCTTCCCCAGTCGGGTGACCAGTTCAGCGGCCTGAGCTCGACCAGCGCGCAGCTGAAGCCGGAGCGGTTCGACAATTACGAGCTGGGGGCGAAGTGGGAGCCTGTCGAAGGCCTGCTCGCCACCGCCGCCATCTATCAACTCGACCGCACCAACACCCAGGCGCGCGATAGCGAGGACCGCGTCATCCTCACCGGGGCCCAGCGCAGCCGCGGCCTCGAGTTGGGGCTCGAGCGCAATATCAGCGATCGCTGGCAGGTCTCGGCCGGCTATGCCTGGCAGACGGCCGAAATCACCAAGGCGACGTCGGCGTCTCCCGAAGGCCGCAAGGTGCCGCTGGTGCCGCGGCACAGCTTCTCGCTGTGGAACCGCTATGACGTCACGAACATATTCGGCGTCGGTCTCGGGGTGATTGCCCGCTCCAGCTCCTATGCATCGCTGAGCAATGCCGTGAAGCTGCCGGCCTATGCCCGCGTCGACGGCGCGCTCTTTTACGAGGTCGCGCAAGGGATCGAGGCACAGCTCAACATCGAGAATTTGCTCGGCGCCGACTATTTTCCCAGCGCGCACAACGACAATAATATCGCGCCGGGGGCACCGCGCACGGCACGCGCGACTCTGCGTTTCACGATGTGATCCGGCGGCCGGCCGTGCCGTTCCCTGATCTGCTTCAGGATAATCGGGAAAACGCTGGTGACCCCAACGGGACTCGAACCCGTGTTTTCGCCGTGAAAGGGCGACGTCCTAGACCGCTAGACGATGGGGCCGCTCGAGGGCACCGGGCGCTTAGGCGAAGGGTCGCCGCCGGGTCAAGCGAGGGCGGCGTCCTCAAGGTGCATTTCGGCCGCATTGCCGCCGGTCCATTCATCCCTGCGAATGCTGCCTGCAAGCCACCAGCGGGCATCACCCGAGGCTGACAGAAGCGCCTGGCCGAGCTCGGTCGTGGCGCTTCGGAAGGCGATCCATTTGAAGCTCTTACCGTCGTCGCCGCAGGCGAGGCCGCGGACATGGCCGTCGCCGACGATGCTGGTGCGGTAGAGGCGGGCGGGCCCGGCGGCGACCCGCGGTGCCGGCCAGCCGGCGCCATAGGGTCCGGCGGCATCGAGCGCGTCGCACAGCGCGCCAGCAACCCCGCCCGGCGCCAGCAGCGCGTCGAGCAGCAGCGACCGCTCGCCCAGCGCCTTGTCGACGTCGGCGGCGAGGCGCTGGTCGAGGAAGTCCTTGAGCGCGCCGATGCCATCCGATTGCACGGTCAGCCCGGCCGCCATCGCGTGGCCGCCGCCGGCGATCAGCAGCCCGCTGTCCTTCGCCGCCAGCACCGCCGCGCCGAGGTCGACTCCGCCGATCGACCGGCCCGAGCCCTTGCCGATGCCGTCGTCGCCGGTGGC
>CAYUWJ010000020.1:0-9956 GCA_964448315.1 uncultured Sphingomonas sp.
CCCGAGACGCCGGCGGCGCGCATGCCGCAGCTCGATCGGGCGCTCGTCAAGGCGCGCGCGGCGCGGCTCCGCGAAGCGGCGGCGGCACGGCGCAGCGCCTGGCTCGACAGCCTCGTCGGCGCGACCCGGACCGTGCTGATCGAAAACGGCGCCAGGGGTCACAGCGACTGCTTCGCGCCCGTCGCCGTGGACGATTCTCGCCGCGGCCAGCTGCTCGATGCCCGGATCACCGGCCGCAGCGGCGACTGGCTGACCGGTGTCGCCACATGAGCTGGCTCGACCGCCTGCGCGGCGGCTTCACCAAGACCGCGACCAGGCTCGGCGACAATTTGACCGGTCTCGCCAGCCGGGCGGCGCTCGACACCTCGACCCTCGACGACATCGAGGAGGCGCTGATCGCCTCCGACCTCGGGCCCGAGGCTTCGCGCCGGATCCGCGAGGCGATCGCCGAGCGCAAGTTCGAGCAGCTCGACGAGCGCGGCCTGCGCACCATCCTTGCCGAGGAGATAGAAAAGATCCTGGCCCCGGTCGCCCGGCCGCTCGAAGTCTGGGGCTTTCCGCGCCCGCACGTGATCCTGGTGATCGGCGTCAACGGCTCTGGCAAGACGACCACCATCGGCAAGCTCGGTCACTGGCTGATCGAGCAGGACTATGGCGTGCTGCTCGCCGCCGGCGACCCATTCCGCGCCGCGGCGATCGAGCAGCTGACGATCTGGGGCGAGCGCATCGGCGCCCCGGTCATCGCCGGCAAGGAAGGCGGCGACGCCGCCGGGGTGGTGTTCGACGGAGTTCGGCAGGCGACCGAAACCGGAATCGACGCGCTGATCGTCGACACCGCCGGGCGAATGCAGAACAAGGCGCATCTGATGGACGAATTGTCCAAGATCCGCCGGGTGCTCGGCCGGCTCAATCCGGAAGCGCCGCACGACGTGCTGCTGGTGCTCGACGCCACCACCGGCCAGAACGCGCTTAGCCAAGTCGAAGTCTTCAAGGAAAGCGCCGGAGTGACGGGATTGATAATGACCAAGCTCGACGGCACCGCCCGCGGCGGCGTGCTGGTCGCAGCGGCCGAGCGATTCGGGCTGCCGATCCACGCCATCGGAGTCGGCGAAGGCGCCGGCGACCTGCGCCCGTTCGACCCGCGCGCGGTCGCCCGGGCGATCGCCGGGCTGCCGGCGGAGGACACGCGATGAGCGCCAAGGCGGGCGAATCGAGCGGCGGCGCCCGGCTGCTGATCGACATCGGGCCGCTGATCGTCTTTTTCGCCGCCAATTTCCTCGCGCCGGTGCCCGGCCCGGCCAAGATTTTCGTCGCCACCGGCGCCTTCATGATCGCGATGATCGCGGCGATGGCCGTCTCGCAAATCAAATATGGCAAAATCTCGCCCTTGCTGTGGTTTTCGGGCGTGATGGTGGTGGTGATGGGCGGAGTCACGCTGTGGCTGCAGGACGAGACCTTCATCAAGATGAAGCCGACGCTTTATTATGTCTTCGTCGCGGCGCTGCTCGCCTTCGGTCTGCTCAAAGGCCGGCCGCTGCTGAAGATGGTGCTGGGCAGCGCCTATCCCGGCCTCGACGCGGAGGGCTGGCGCAAGCTGACCCGCAACTGGGCGCTGTTCTTCCTCGCCATGGCGCTGCTCAACGAAGCCGTCTGGCGCAACAGCAGCACCGATTTCTGGGTCGGGTTCAAGCTGTGGGGGGCGATCCCGCTGACCCTGTTGTTCGCAATCGCCAATGTGCCGATGCTGATGCGCCACGGGCTTGCCGCCGACGAGGCCAAGCCCGCCGAGCCCGGGCCGGTAGAATGAGCGACCAGATGAGCCAGCCGATTTTGGCCATCCGCGGCCTGCGCAAATCCTACGCCAGCGGCACCGAGGCGCTAAAGGCGGTCGACCTCGACATCCGCCGGGGAGAGATTTTCGCGCTCTTGGGGCCCAACGGCGCCGGCAAGACGACCTTGATCAACATCGTCTGCGGGATCGTCACACCGAGCGGCGGCGAAGTGCTGGTCGACGGCAGGCACTGGCAGAGCGACTATCGCCACGCCCGCAGCCGCATCGGCCTCGTCCCGCAGGAATTGCACACCGACGCGTTCGAGCCGGTGCTGGCGACCGTCACCTTCAGCCGCGGCCTGTTCGGCAAGCCCGCTAACCCCGCTTACATCGAAAAGCTGCTCCGCGACCTCTCGCTGTGGGACAAGCGCAACACCATCATGAAGGAGCTGTCCGGCGGCATGAAGCGGCGGGTGATGATCGCCAAGGCGCTCGCCCACGAGCCTTCGCTGCTGTTCCTCGACGAGCCGACCGCCGGGGTCGACGTCGAGCTTCGCCGCGACATGTGGCAGCTGGTCCGCGGCCTTCGCGAGACCGGCACGACGATCATCCTCACCACCCATTATATCGAGGAAGCCGAGGACATGGCCGACCGGGTCGGGGTTATCCGCCAGGGCGAGCTGATTCTGGTCGAGGAGAAAAAGGCGCTGATGCGCAAGCTCGGCAAGAAGCAGCTGACGCTGCAGCTGGCCGAGCCGATCGCGGCGCTGTCGCCGGCGCTTGCCGAGTGGGACCTTGAGATCAGCGACGACGGCCGCGCGATCACCTATGCCTTCGATGCCAAGGCCGATCGCACCGGAATCCCCTCGCTGCTGTCGCAAATGCGCGACCTCGGGCTCGCATTCACCGACCTCGAGACAAGGCAAAGCTCGCTCGAGGAAATCTTCGTCGATCTCGTCAACAGCCGGAGGGGCGAATGAGCGGCTTCAACGCCCGCGGCGTATGGGCGATCTACACTTTCGAGATGAATCGCTTCCGGCGAACTCTGTGGACCGGGCTGGCGGTTCCGGTGATCACCACCTCGCTCTACTTCATCGTTTTCGGGGCGGCGATTGGGTCGCGGATCAGCGAGATCGACGGCATCGCCTATGGCAGTTTCATCGTCCCGGGCCTGATGATGCTGTCGCTATTCACCGAAAGCATCTTCAATTCATCGTTCGGCATCCACATGCCGCGCTTCACCGGCACCATTTACGAGATACTCTCGGCGCCGCTGTCGGCGTTCGAGACGGTGCTCGGCTATGTCGGCGCCGCGGCGACCAAGGCGATCACCGTCGCTTTGGTGATCCTCGCCACCGCCAACCTGTTCGTCGAGGTGCGGGTCGAGCACCCGCTTTTAATGCTAAGCTATCTGGTGCTGGTAACCGCGACCTTCTGCCTGTTCGGCTTCGTCGTCGGCATTTGGGCGAAGGGCTTCGAGCATTTGCAGATCATCCCGCTGCTGGTGGTCACTCCGCTGACCTTCCTCGGCGGCGCCTTCTATTCGATCGACATGCTGCCCGAGCCGTGGCGCAGCCTGACCCTGTTCAACCCGGTCGTTTATCTGATCAACGGTTTCCGCTGGACCTTCTTCGGCCAGGCCGACGTGCCGGTGGCGATCAGCCTTGGCGCCACCTTCGGCTTCTTCCTCATCTGCCTGGCGACGATCTGGTGGATCTTCCGCACTGGCTATCGCCTCAAGCAATAGCCGTCGGGCGCCAGCTCAGACGTCCACGGTCTCGCGGTCCGCCATCGCCGCCTGGCCGCTCGGTTCCTGATCGGCGCGCGCCGCCCCGCGGCCGTCGAGATTCTGCGCGACGAAGTCCCAGTTGACGATATTGTTGAGAACCGACGAAACGAACTTCGGCCGCTCGTTGCGATAGTCGATGTAATAGGCGTGCTCCCACACATCCAGGGTCAGCAACGGCACCATGCCCTCGTGGGCGAGCGGCGTGTCGGCGTCGTGCAGCGACGCGATCTTGAGTTTGTCGCGGTCGAGCAGCAGCCACGCCCAGCCGTTGGAGAAATGACCGACCGCTTCCTCCTCGAGCGCTTTGAGCATCGCGTCGACGCCGCCGAAGCCGTCGTCGATCATCTGGCCAAGCTTGCCGCTCGGCTGCTGTCCGTCGGCGGGCGCCAGGCATTGCCAGAAGAAGCTGTGGTTCCAGATCTGCGCGCTGTTGTTGAACAGCTTGGCGTCGCCCTTCTCCCGGGCGGTGCGGATCACCTGGCTCAGCGAGGTGCCGCTTAGACCCTTCTCCTCGACCATCGCATTGGTCTTCTTGACGTAGGACGCATGGTGCTTGCCGGGGTGAAACTCCAGCGTCTCGGCGGACATGTGCGGAGCGAGCGCATCCTTGGCGAAAGGCAGGTCGGGCAGTTGGAACGGCATGGAAAACTCTCTTCCTCTGGTTTGGATTTACCTCTCCTCAACGAGCGGCGCCCGCCCAGGCTCCGCCGCTCGCCGTCCCCAGCCTTGCAGTCGCCCCGCTTTTCCGTGACCATCGCCCTGCCCGGGCGCGAAGCCATGACTGGTAGCGGTTTCGTGTATTTAGTGAATTGACATCGTAGTATGGTATTCTGTCCATGGAATTATGACTAGAACTATCAACTGGCTAAGGTGATTTTGATGTACCAGCCGTTTAATCTAATAACCGAACTCTTTGATCTTGACGATCATAAATACCATTTGGTCGGCGGCGAAGTGTCATGGATATTTCTTAGAGATATAATTGAAGTCAACATTATTAATACGTCGATCTTTATTCTCGTAGATAAGAATAGCGGTTTATCCAAAATATTCAAACCTCAAGACATGGAATTCTTCCATTCTCTGACTACGGAAGTAGTTGTAGCGAATATCGGCGGACATGTGATAGCAATTTGGGATGCAGATTCTTGGCTTGGAGTTGTATTCTACCGAGTAGATGACCCTGTAGACTGCATGGGGATTGATAAGCCGACTCTCGATAATCTTCACGCAGGTTTCAATACGATATTGCACTCTCCTCATATGAGAGAAGCGGACGAGTGCTTGCTGTCTCTGCCGTATCTCAGAGAACTTGCTCGGCGAGCGAATTGCTAGAGCCTCGCAATTCCGGGGACACGGCAAGTTAAGGCACACAATACTAGATAGCCGCCCACAAATTCCCCTGTCCTACAGCCCGCCCGCTGTGCCACATCCTGCCGACTCGCTCTTTCCTATCGTCGGAATTTCCCTCAATCGCGGACCTCGCGGGTCCGGCATCTTCTCCTCGCGCGTTAGGGCGTGAACTTCCTCTTCTTCGGGCACCAGGATACCCGTCTCCGCGGCTCCGCGGCTCCGCGGCTCCGCGTGAACCCTCCACGAGTGTGAACATTGGTGAACATTCGCGCCTGCCTTACCAATGCTTGCAGTCGCCCCGCTTTTCCGTAACCATCGCCGCTGCCCGGCCGTATGCGCGGGCGAAGGGGGACGCGATGGGGAAACTGTTTGAAAATCTGACGATCGTGCTGGCGATCGGGTTCGGCCTGGCGATTGCGCTGATGGCCGGTTTTCATGCCGAGATATGGTCGCTCGAGGCGGTGCTGCGCTGGCTGCACGTGTTCTTCGGGATCGTCTGGATCGGGCTGCTATATTATTTCAACTTCGTCCAGATCCCGGTGATGCCCGAGGTGCCGGCGGAGCTGAAGCCGGCGGTGTCCAAGCATATCGCGCCCAAGGCCCTGTTCTATTTCCGCTGGGGCGCGGCGTTCACCGTGCTGACCGGGCTGCTTCTCGCCTGGGTCAAGATGTATCTGGTTGAGGCGATGTTGTTGCGGGACGGCTTCGCGCTGATCGGCATCGGCATGTGGCTGGCGCTGATCATGGCCGCCAACGTCTGGTTCGTCATCTGGCCCAACCAGAAAAAGGTGCTCGGGCTGGTGGCGGCGGACGACGCCGCCAAGGCGAGCTCGGCGCGGACCGCGATGATCGCGTCGCGGACCAACACCTTGCTGTCGATCCCGATGCTCTATGCGATGACCACCTATCAGACGCTCGGCAGCTGATCGATTTCAAGGAAAAGACCCATCCGGCGCAGGTCCGGATGGGCCTTCTCCCCCCTCCCGGAAGAGGCGGAGCCTAGCCTTCGAGCTGGCGGGTCAGAAGCCGGATATCGGCGTCGAGATCGGCGTCGCTGGCGCGCAATTTCTCGATCTGCTTGACCGCGTGGATGACGGTGGTGTGGTCGCGCCCGCCGAAGCGGCGGCCGATGTCGGGCAGCGACTTGGGCGTCAGCTGCTTCGATAGGTACATCGCCACCTGGCGCGGCCGGGCGACTTCGCGGGCGCGCCGCGCCGAAGTCATCTCCGCCTTGCGGATCTTGAAATGCTCGGCGACCTGGGTCTGGATCTCGTCGATCGAAATTCGCCGCTGGTTGGCGCGCAGCACATTGGCCAGCACTTCCTCGACGAAAGCCACGTCGATCGGCCGACCGGTCATCATCGCATAAGCGGCGATTCGGTTGAGCGCGCCTTCAAGCTCGCGGACGCTGGCGGTGACTCGCCGGGCGAGGAATTCGACGACGTTGCGCGGCATGTCGACGCCGGGAAGCGCCATCAGTTTCGACTCGATGATGTTGAAGCGAAGCTCATAATCGGCGGCGTTGATGTCGGCGACCAGGCCCCAGGACAGCCGCGACAGGATTCGCGGCGCGATCCCGTCGAGGTCCTGCGGCGCGCGGTCCGAAGTGATCACCAGTCGCCGCCCGGCGGTGATGATCTCGTTCATCGTGTGGAAGAATTCCTCCTGGGTCGAATCCTTGCCGGCGATGAACTGGACGTCGTCGATCAGTAAAAGGTCGGCACTGCGCAGCCGGCTCTTGAAGCCGATCGTGTCGTTCTCCCGCAGCGCGCGGATGAACTCGACCATGAATTTTTCGGCCGACATCGAAACCACCAGGCTGCCCGGAAAGCTATCGAGAAAGGCCTGGCCGACGGCGTGCAGCAAATGGGTCTTGCCGCGGCCGGTGCCGCCATGGATGAACAAGGGATTGAAGCTGACGCTGCGCGCCGTCGCCAGCGTTTTGGAGGCCGTCGCCGCGACTTCATTGGCCTTGCCGATGACGAAGGTCTCGAACCGGTAGCGGGGATCGAAGTTCGGCGCCGACGGGTCGCGCGGGGTCTGCATCGACACCGGGCCGTCTTCGAGGATCAAAAGCGGCATCGGTCGCGGCGAGTCGCCGGTCGCCACGACTTGCACGTCGCGGACCAGCGGCAGAGCGGTTCTCCACGCCAGCGCGAGTCGATCGCCGAAGTGCGAGCTGACCCAGTCGGCCATGAACTGGCTCGGCATCCGGATTTCGAGCGTGCCGCTGTCGGCCTCGAAGGCGCCGAGCGCGGCGGGCTTGAGCCAGCCGTCGAAGGTGCGGGCGCCAAGATCACGCCTTAGTCCCGTCCGGATCGAGTCCCAGGCCGCCTCGAGCGGAGCAACCGCTGAACCGCTGTTCCGCTCTTGGCACGAGTCCGTCCGTTCGCCCAGCACTGGCCAGCGCCTCCCTAATATCCCCCTGGCAGAGACGAAAGGGACCGCTGCGCCCGACCCGAGTCGCGGCGCCCAAGGCTGTCTTTCTCTCTAACCCCCTGACGCAGAGTCGCGTCCGGAACGCTGGTTTTGCGAGCCTGCGGGCCAGCTTTCAAGACCTGTTTTTTCATAAAAGTGAAATAATCTGCCTTGACAGCCAAGAGTCGCGGAATTCACGGGATTCTGCGGAAAACCGCCATTTTTTCCATTAGATTTTTTTTAACCGGGCCGCGAATCGCCGGAAACGCTGACTTTTTCAAAAGTCCCGAATCGAAACGGGCCGCCGGACTATCCGACGGCCCGTTTAGGCGGCGTTGCTAAGGCCAGGAATCAGCCCAGCGCGGCAACCCTCTTGACCAGCCGGGAGAACTTTCGCGACGCCGTGTTCTTGTGGATGACTCCGCGGGCGATGCCCCGCGCGAGCTCCGGCTGCGCCTGCTTCAGCGCTTCGACCGCGTCCGGCTTGTTGCCGGCCGCGACCGCCGACTCGACGGCCTTGATGAAGCTGCGGATGCGGCTGATTCGCGAATGGTTGATCACCGCGCGCCGATCGTTTCGGCGGATGCGCTTTTTGGCTTGCGGCGTATTCGCCATGGATTGTCCTTACGAAAAACTGTGGCTCGATGGAAAAGCAGCGATCGGCCAGGGGCCGCGCCGGCAAGGGCGCTCCCCTAACGGGACCGCGGTTCAGGGTCAACCATCGCCTCTGGCGGCCCGACCCGGTTCAGCGCTGACAGCGCGGACAATGGAAGGTCGAGCGCCCGCCCTGGACGATTCGGCGCACCGTGCCGCCGCAGGAGCAGCTTTTGCCCTCGCGGTCATAGACCCGGAAGCTGGCGGAGAAATAGCCGAGCGCGCCGTCGGGCCCGGCAAAATCGCGAAGCGTCGATCCGCCCGCCGCCACCGCTTCTCCAAGCACTTCCGGGATGGCGTGAGCAAGTCGGCCGAGTCGCTCGAGCGAGATGCTCCCCGCGGCCCGGCCGGGATGGATTCGCGCGCGATGCAGCGCTTCGCAGGCATAGATGTTGCCGAGCCCGGCGACGATCCGCTGGTCGAGCAGCAGCGCCTTGACCGGCGCGCTTCGCCCCTTGAATCGCTCGCGGAACCAGCGGGCGTCGAGGCCCGGACCGAGCGCGTCGGGTCCGAGTGCGCGGATTGCCGGCCAATCATCGAGGACGTCGGTGCGAACCAGGTCGACCGACCCGAATCGGCGCGGATCGTTGAGCGTCAGGCGGCGGCGTTCGTCGGTCTCGATCAGCAAATGGTCGTGCGGGCCGAGTTCGTCCGGATCGATCCGCCAGCGGCCCGACATGCCGAGGTGGAATACCATGGTGTCGCCGCGGTCACTGTCGACCAGTCCATATTTGGCGCGGCGGCGCAGGCCGACGACGCGGGCGCCGGTCAGCCGCTGGCGAAGGTCTGGCGGAAAGGCGCGCCGCAAATCCTCGCGGCGCGGCTCGACCGCGGTCAGCCGCCGTCCTTCGAGCACGGCGGCAAGGCCGCGGACACTGGTCTCGACTTCGGGAAGCTCGGGCATCGGCGGCATATGGCGAACCGGCCGCAAGCGGGCTAGAGGCGCGCCCATGGACGAGGTCGATTTCGGCGAACAGCGGGTGACCCCGGACGAGAAGACCCGCCGCGTCGGTGCGGTCTTCACTTCAGTCGCCCGCCGCTACGATTTGATGAACGACCTCATGTCGGGCGGATTGCACCGGCTGTGGAAGGATCGGTTCGTCGCCCGGGTGAAGCCGCGGGCGCAGGAGGCGATCCTCGACATGGCGGGCGGCACCGGCGACGTCGCCTTCCGCATGGCGCGGCGCGGCGCCATAGTGACGGTCGCCGACATCAACCCAGACATGCTGGCCGTCGGCCGCGAACGGGCCGAGGCGCGCGACATTCGCGGACTCGCCTGGGTCGAGGAGAATGCCGAAGCGCTAAGCTTCGCCGATCGCAGCTTCGATGCCTATACGATCGCCTTCGGAATCCGCAACGTCACCGACATAGCCGCCGCGCTCGGTGAGGCGCGCCGGGTGCTGAAGCGCGGAGGGCGCTTCTACTGCCTCGAATTCTCGACCAGCGATTGGCCGGGCTTTTCCGAGCTTTACGACTCCTATGCGCGCAACATCATTCCGCGCATCGGCAGCATCGTCGCCGACGACGAGGAAAGCTACCGTTATCTGGTCGAATCGATCCGCCGCTTCCCCCGGCCCGAAGCCTTCCGGGCGATGATCGCCGATGCCGGCTTCGTCCGCGCCTCGGCCGAGCCGATGCTCGGCGGGCTGGTCAGCATCCATAGCGGCTGGAAGATTTGACCGCCTCCGTCACCCATCTCTGGCGGCTATTGAAATGGGGCCGGACCCTCGCCCGCCACGGCGCTTTGACGGGCATCGAAAAGGACCCGCTGACCCCGCCGTCGGTTCGGCGGCTGGTCCGGATTGCCCGCTTCGGCGCACGCGTCCCGGCCGAGCCCGACTATGCCGCGGCTCTGCAGGAAATCGGCCCGGCGGCGATCAAGCTCGGCCAGGCGCTGTCGACCCGGCCCGACCTCGTCGGCCATGACGCGGCGGAGAATCTGCTGCGGCTCCAGGACGATCTGCCGCCGGC
>CAYUWJ010000021.1:0-30505 GCA_964448315.1 uncultured Sphingomonas sp.
TGGTGCCGCCGTCGGCCTCGACCCCCTACGACATGCACGAGCTGATCCGGAAGGTCGCCGACGACGGCGACTTCTTCGAGCTTCAGCCGGCCCACGCCGCCAACATCATCATCGGCTTCTGCCGGATCGAGGGGCGCAGCGTCGGCGTCGTCGCCAACCAGCCGATGGTTCTGGCCGGAGTGCTCGATATTGCCAGCTCGAAGAAAGCGGCGCGGTTCGTGCGCTTCTGCGACGCGTTCAACATACCGATACTGACCTTCGTCGACGTGCCCGGCTTCCTCCCCGGCGTCGCGCAGGAGCATGGCGGCATCATCAAGAACGGCGCCAAGCTTTTATTCGCTTTTGCCGAAGCGACGGTGCCCAAGATCACGGTGATCACGCGCAAGGCCTATGGCGGCGCCTATGACGTGATGAGCTCAAAGCATCTGCGCGGCGACTTGAACTATGCCTGGCCGACCGCCGAGATCGCGGTGATGGGCGCCAAGGGTGCGGTCGAGATCATCTTCCGCAAGGACGCCAAGGACCCAAAGACCATCGCCAAACGCGCCGCCGAATATGAAGACCGCTTCGCCAACCCGTTCGTCGCCGCGAGCATGGGCTATATCGACGACGTGATCATGCCCCATTCGACCCGCCGCCGGGTGGCGCTGGGGCTAAGGAAGCTGCGCGACAAGCAGCTCGAGAACCCATGGAAGAAACACGACAATATACCGCTGTGACGCCAAAGCTTGTTAGCCTCGTCTTTGTAGGGATTTGGACGCTCATTGTCGCCGGTTCTTCGGCGTGGGCCTTCCAGCTTTGGCGACGCGCATGGCGAGATCGAGCAGTCAAAACTTGGATTGGCAAGATCGACGAGGCGAATTTTCCGCGAACATTTCGTATGTTGTTAGCTGGCGGAGTCCTTAGTCTCCCTATTGGAATTTTTCTCGTGTTGATCGGAGCTTACATGTTCTTTTCGGTACTAAGGGGCTGATGCAATGAGCACCTACACCGCCACGATTCGATGGAGCCGCGAGGGCGACGAGGACTTCGCCAAGGGTCAGTACAACCGCGCGCATCAATGGGCGTTCGACGGCGGCGCGGTGGTGCCGGCTTCGGCGAGCCCACATGTCGTGCCCAAGCCGTGGTCGGACGAGGCCGGGGTCGATCCCGAAGAAGCGTTCATCGCTTCGCTGTCGAGCTGCCACATGCTGTTCCTGCTCGACTTCGCGCGCCGCGCCGGGTTTGTCGTCGACTCCTATGTCGACGAGGCGGAAGGAGTGTTGGGCAAGAGTGCCGACGGCAGGACGGCGATGACCCGGGTGACTTTGCGCCCGCGGATCGAATGGGGCGGCGATGCGCCCGACCAAGCGGCGCTCGCCGACTTGCACCACAAGGCGCACCAAGCCTGCTTCATCGCCAATTCGGTGACGACCGAAGTAGTGGTGGAGGCGGCCTAACCTCTTCGTTCGTCCTGAGCGGAGCGCAGAGCGCGTAGTCGAAGGGCGCATTTGCCCAACCGGTTGCCAACGCCCTTCGACTTCGCTCAGGACGAGCGGCGTTTGGGCAGCTCGGGATGTGGATGGATTGGATCATGGCCAATGGCGAAAATCTCCTCGTCGGCCTGATCGCGCTGGCGCTGGTGGCGGCGATCGGCTGGCGGATCGGGCGCGGGGTTCGCAGCGGGCGGCTGCCGCTGTATCGCACCTACATCGAGCGCGACGGCGAGCGCGGCAAATATTTCGCGTTGCTCGGGCTTCATGCGATCGGCCTGGCGCTGATCGCGTTCATCGCCGCGGACCTGCTCCTCGGCCTCGGCTTCAGGGATTGAGCTTATGATATTGGGACGGCTGAACCATGTCGGCGTCGCCACGCCGTCGATCGCGAGCAGCGTCGAACTCTACCGCACCATGCTCGGCGCAACCGCGATCGGCGAACCGTTCGACCTGCCGGCGCAGGGGGTGCGGGTGTGCTTCATCGACACGGGCGTTCCAGGTGAAAATGGCAGCCAGATCGAGCTGATCGAGCCGCTTGGGCCGGACTCGCCGATCGTCAGATTCCTCGAAAAAAATCCGCTCGGCGGGCAGCACCATGTCTGCTTCGAGGTGCCCGACATCCACGCGGCGAAGGCCGAGTTCGAGGCCAAGGGCGCGCGGGTGCTGGGCGAACCGCGCATCGGCGCGCACGGCACGCCGGTGTTCTTCGTCCACCCGAAGGACATGGGCGGGGTGCTGACCGAGATCATGGAGAGTCCGAAGTAGGCGGATTCAACCCACAGTCGTTCGTCCTGAGCGGAGCGCGAAGCACGTAGTCGAAGGGCGCTCTGCGGGAGCGGCCGTACCAGCGCCCTTCGACTTCGCTCAGGACGAACGGATGCTGGCGATTGGCTTGCCGGCGCGCTAGTGCGCTCTTCGTGACCGACAAGCCGACAAAATCCGATTGGAAGGCCCTCGCCGCGAAGGAATCGCGGGGCCGCGACCTGTCGCGCGAGACGCCCGAGGGGATCGCGCTTAAGACCGCCTACGGCCCCGACGACGCCGCCGCCATCGATAGCGGCTGGCCCGGCCTGCCGCCCTATACGCGCGGGCCCTATGCGACGATGCACGCGGGTCGGCCGTGGACCATTCGCCAATACGCCGGCTTTTCTACCGCCGAGGACAGCAACGCTTTCTATCGCCGCAACCTCGCCGCCGGGCAGAAGGGGCTGAGCGTCGCCTTCGATCTCGCTACTCACCGCGGCTACGACAGCGACAACCCGCGCGTCGCCGGCGACGTCGGCATGGCCGGGGTGGCGATCGACACGGTCGAGGACATGAAATTGCTGTTCGACGGCATTCCCTTGGGCGAAATGTCGGTGTCGATGACGATGAACGGCGCGGTGCTGCCAGTGATGGCCTTCTACATCGTCGCCGGCGAGGAGCAGGGCGTGCCGCGCGAGGCGCTCAGCGGCACCATCCAGAACGACATTTTGAAAGAGTTCGCGGTCCGCAACACCTATATCTACCCGCCCGAGCCGTCGATGCGGATCGTCAGCGACATCATCGCTTTTTGCGGGCGCGAAATGCCGCGGTTCAACAGCATTTCGATCAGCGGCTATCACCTGCACGAGGCCGGCGCGACGGCGGTGCAGGAGCTCGCCTACACGCTCGCCGACGGCATGGCCTATGTCCGCGCGGCGCAGGCCAGCGGACTCGATATCGACGCCTTCGCGCCGCGCTTAAGCTTCTTTTTCGGCATCGGCATGAACCTGTTCATGGAGATCGCCAAGCTGCGCGCGGCGCGGACGCTGTGGGCGCGGATCATGACCGATCTCGGCGCCAACAAGGAGAAGTCGAAACTGCTGCGCACCCACTGCCAGACCAGCGGCGTCAGCCTGACCGAGCAGGACCCGTACAATAATATCATCCGCACGACGATCGAGGCGCTGGCGGCGGTGCTCGGCGGCACCCAGTCGCTGCACACCAACAGCTTCGACGAGGCGATCGCGCTGCCGACCGATTTTTCGGCACGCATCGCCCGCAACACGCAGCTGATCCTCGCCGAGGAGAGCGGCGTCACCGCGGTCGCCGATCCGCTCGGCGGAAGCTTCTATGTCGAAGCGCTGACCCGCGAGTTGGAGGAGAAAGCCTGGGCGCTGATCGAGGAGGTCGAGGCGCACGGCGGCATGACCAAGGCGGTCGCCGAAGGCCTGCCCAAGCAACGCATCGAGGAAGCGGCGGCGGCGCGCGCGGCGCGGGTCGACACCGGCGAAACGGTGATCGTCGGCGTCAACCGCTACCGGCTGAGCGAAGAGGAAGAGCACGACTATCTCGAGGTCGACACCGCCAAGGTCCGCGCCGGCCAGATCGCGCGGATCGAGAGGGTGAAAGCGGGGCGGGATGAAGCAAAGGTGCGGGCGGCACTGGATGCGTTGGAGGCGGCGGCCCGCAACTCCCCCACCCGTTCGGGTCGAGCAGCATCAAGCAAAGCCGAGATGCGACCGTCGAGACCGACTTCTCGACTGCGGGTCTCGACTGCGCTCGACCCTGCGCTCGAAACGAACGGAGATTTGGACGAAGGGAATCTATTGGCCCTCGCCGTCGAGGCGGCCCGCGCCCGCGCCACGCTCGGCGAAATATCCGACGCGCTCGAGCGGGTGTTCGGGCGCTACGACACCGTGCCGCAGCCGGTGCGCGGAATCTACGGCAAGGCGCGCGGCGATGCGCGGTGGCAGGCGGCGGAAGCGGGCACCAAATCGGTCGCCGACCGGCTCGGCCGCAAGCCGCGCATATTGGTCGCCAAGATGGGCCAGGACGGCCACGACCGCGGCGCCAATCTGGTGTCGTCGGCGTTCGGCGATTTGGGCTTCGAAGTCATCGCCGGGCCCTTGTTCCAGACCCCGCGCGAGGCGGCCGAGCTGGCGGTTGAAAAGCAAGTCGACCTGGTCGGCGCGTCGAGCCTCGCCGCCGGGCACAAGACGCTGATCCCCGAGATGATCGAAGCGCTGAAGGATCTGGGCCGCGCCGACATCAAGGTGGTCGCCGGCGGTGTCATCCCGCCGCAGGATTATGCGATGCTGCGCCAGGCGGGAGTGCAGGCGATCTTCGGGCCGGGGACGAACCTCGCCGATGCGGCTGACGAAGTGCTGCGCCTGCTCGGCCACAATCGTCCGCCATTAGACGAGGCTGCTGAATGAGCATCGGGGATTGCATCAATTGTGGTCACCCGATCGGCTATCATCATCAATGGCGCTCCACACCCGAAGAGATGTTTTGCACGGTGAAGGACTGCCATTGTCCGGGCTACCGTGACGACAATCTGACTAGTCCTCAAACCGGTCCGCTTGACCGGGATGACGTTGCGGAGCTCCGCTGAATGTTTTCCAAAATCCTGATCGCCAACCGCTGCGAGATCGCGTGCCGGGTGATCCGCACCGCGACGCAAGGGCGCTCGACGAGGCTGCGGCGTGAGAATCGCAATCGATTAACCCAGCATTAACTGCTACCCCCCGGCTCCCCAACAGGGAGTAAGGGAAATGAGAAAATCATTGATGATTGCGGCCGCGGTTGCGGCCTTGTGCGTTCCTGCCTCGCTTTCCGCCCAGGCGATGCAGCCGGAGCGGATCGAGAATGTCACCTGGCACATGGTCGAGATGATCAAATTCCATCCCGGCAAGCGAGGCCGGGCGATGGAGATCATCGAGAATTATTTCGCGGCAGCCGATCGTGACCTGGGCGAAACCGGCGTTACCGACCTGCATTTCGACACCGGCGAATGGGACGTGATCGTCGCCTTCCCATTGAGCGGCGGTCCAAGCGATCTGACCTGGGCGACTTCGCCCGATGATATAAAATGGATGAACGCGCTTGCCGCGCGCGCCGGCGGCATGGACAAGGCGCAAGCACTGCTCACCGAGTGGGATACTCTGGTCGCGCAGCGCCAGCAGAACGTAGCGCATCGCCACCCGGACTGGTGAGGTTGCGGTGACGGTCCGGGGACGGCATAGCCCATTGGCTGACCGTTCCCGGAGCCGCCATGTTCTCCAAGATCCTGATCGCCAATCGCGGCGAGATCGCGTGCCGGGTGATCCGCACCGCGAAGCGGATGGGGATCGCGACGGTCGCGGTCTATTCGGACGCCGACGCGCGGGCGCCGCATGTGCGGATGGCCGATGAAAGCGTAAGGCTCGGGCCGCCGCCGGCGAGCGAATCCTACCTCAACGCCGAGCTGATCATCGACGCCTGCAAGGCGACCGGCGCCGAGGCCGTGCACCCCGGCTACGGCTTCCTCAGCGAGCGCGAGAGTTTCGCCAAGGCGCTCGACAAGGCGGGGATCGTGTTTATCGGGCCACCGCCCAAGGCGATCGCGGCGATGGGCGACAAGATCGCGTCGAAGAAGCTGGCCAAGAAAGCCGGAGTCAACATCGTCCCCGGCCACCTCGACGACATTGCGACGACCAGGGAGGCGGTGAAGATCGCCGGCGCCATCGGCTATCCGGTGATGATCAAGGCGTCGGCCGGCGGCGGCGGCAAGGGCATGCGGCTCGCCTACAGCGACGAGGACGTCCGCGAGGGCTTCGAGGCGGTCAAGCGCGAGGGCAAGGCGAGCTTCGGCGACGACCGCGTGCTGATCGAGAAGTTCATCGAAGCGCCGCGCCACATCGAAATCCAGGTTCTGGGCGACACGCACGGCAATATCGTCCACCTGGGCGAGCGCGAATGCTCGATCCAGCGCCGCCACCAGAAGGTGGTCGAGGAAGCGCCCTCGCCGTTCGTCACGCCCAAGATGCGCAAAGCGATGGGCGAACAGGCGATCGCGCTGGCCAAGGCGGTCGGATATTACAGCGCCGGCACCGTCGAGCTGATCGTCGGCGCGGACAAGAGTTTCTACTTCCTCGAGATGAACACGAGGCTCCAGGTCGAGCATCCGGTAACCGAGGAGGGCACCGGGCTGGACCTGGTCGAGCAGATGATCCGGGTTGCCGCCGGCGAGAAGCTCGGCTTCGCGCAGAAGGATGTGAAGCTCGACGGCTGGGCGATCGAGACCCGGGTCTATGCCGAGGACCCGTATCGCGGCTTCCTGCCGAGCACGGGCAGGTTGGTGCGGTATCGGCCGCCATCCCCCTCCCGCGAAGCGGGAGGGGAGGTGAGAGTCCGCGTCGACGACGGCGTGTTCGAGGGCGGCGAGGTGTCGATGTTCTACGACCCGATGATCGCCAAGCTGGTCACCTGGGCGCCGACGCGGCTGGCGGCGATCGACGCACAGGTCGACGCGCTCGACGGGTTCGAGATCGACGGCATCGGCCATAATGTCGATTTCCTTTCGGCGCTGATGCAGCACCCGCGTTTCCGTGTCGGCGACATCACCACCGGCTTCATCGCCGAAGAGTATCCCGAAGGGTTCACCGGAGCCCCGGCCGACGCTCTGCTGGTCCGCCGACTGGCCGCGATCGCCGCCGCGCTGACCTGGCACGAGGTCGAGCGCGCGCGCCATGTTTCCGGTCAGCTCGGCGAGCCGATCCCCGCCGGCTGCGAATGGGTCGTCAAGATCGCCGGCGTCGAGCATAGCGTGCTGCTGGGCGACGGCGCCGAGGTCGACGGCGAGCCGATCGAGGGCGAAGTCGAATGGCAGCCGGGCGACCGGATGGCGGTCGCCTCGTCGGGTGACGAACGGCTGCGCGTCCGGGTCGCGCGCAACGGCCGCGGCTGGAAGCTGACGACGCGCGGCGCGACGCATCCCGTCCAGGTGATGCAGCCCCACGTCGCCGAACTTGCCCACCACATGATCGAGAAGGAGCCGCCGGACCTGTCGCGGCTGCTGCTGGCGCCGATGCCGGGGCTATTGACGCGGTTGGATGTGAAGCCGGGCGACACGGTCGAGGCCGGCCAGACGGTGGCAGTGATGGAAGCGATGAAGATGGAGAATATCCTCCGCGCGGGCCGCGCCGCGACGGTCAAGGCGACGCCGGTGAAGGCGGGCGAGAGCGTCGCGGTCGATCAGGTGATTGTGGAGTTTGAGTAGTTCCCCGGCGAAGGCCGGGGTCCAGGAGCCGGAGGCTAGTGAATGAAATCCGCCTTCGTCTACATCATGGCCAGCCGGAAGAACGGAACGATCTACATCGGTGTGACCAGCGATCTGATCCAGCGGGTGTACCAGCATCGCGAAGGCTTGGTTCCCGGCTTCACCAAGCGATACGGCTGCAAACTGCTGGTGTGGTTCGAGGCGCATGACGACCTGCAGGACGCGCGGCAGCGCGAGCTGCAGCTGAAGGAATGGAAGCGAAGCTGGAAGGTGCGATTGATCGAGGAAAGCAATTTCGAATGGGACGACCTCTATTCGACGCTGCTTTGAGCGAGCTTTCGCTCGCCCTGGACCCCGGCCTTCGCCGGGGAACATTGAGGTCGATCAGGTCTGCCGCAGCTCCACTCGCCTCAGCTTGCCCGTCGCGGTCTTCGGTAACGCTTCCACGAACTCGATTTCGCGCGGATATTTGTAGGGGGCGATCACACTCTTAGTGTGTGACTGGAGCTCGGCGGATAGCTCATCCGACCCGATGACTCCCGCCGCGCAAACCACGAACGCCTTCACTTTCTGCCCGCGCTCTGGGCATGGCACTCCGATCACCGCGCATTCGGCGACGGCAGGGTGCGAGAGTAGCGCATTTTCCACTTCCGGGGCGCCGATGTTGTAGCCGGAGCTGACGATCATGTCGTCTGAGCGGGCGAGGTACCAGTAATAGCCGTCGGCGTCGCGGCGGTAGGTGTCGCCGGTTACGTTCCAGCCATTGACGACATAATCGCGCTGGCGCGGGTCATCGAGATAACGGCAGCCGGTCGGACCCTTGATCGCCAGCCGGCCTGTGCCTTCCTCCATCGGATTGCCGTTGTCGTCGAGGACGGTCGCCTGATACCCCGGCACTGCCTTGCCGGTCGCGCCGGGTCGGATGTCGTCGCCCGCCGCGGAGATGAAGATGTGCATCATCTCGGTCGCGCCGATGCCGTCGGTGATGGCGATGCCGGTGCGGTCCTTCCACGCGTGCCAGCTGGCTTCGGGCAGATGCTCGCCTGCCGACAGGCAGTAGCGCAGGGTTTTGAGGGCGGCTTCGAGCAACCCCACCGTTCGTGTCGAGCGGCCATCGAGCCCAGTCGAGATGGCCTGTCGAGACATGTCTCGACTTCGCGTCTCGACAGGCTCGACGCTGCGCTCGACACGAACGGGGTGGGATTGGGCCGCACCCTCCGTTGCCAACATGGCTTTATATGCGGTCGGGGCGGTGGCGAGGTGGGTGACCCCGAGCTGCGCGATGGCCTCGAGCATCGCCGGCGGGCTCGGCTGCTCGATGGTCGCGCAGGCGGCGCCGGCGCGTAACGGGAAGAGGAAGGCCGCGCCGAGGCCGAAAGTGAAGGCGAGCGGGGCGCTGGTCAGCGCGATGTCGCCCGGCTTCATCCCGATCAGATGCGCGGCGAAACTGTCGCAGGGCGCGAGCACGTCGCGGTGGAAATGGACGCAGCCCTTGGGCACGCCGGTGGTGCCGCTGGTGAAGGCGATCAGCGCAGGATCGTCGCGGCCGGTGTCGACCGGCGGCAGCGGCTCGAGTTCGGAGCACCGAGTCTCCAGCTCGCCCTTGCCGTGGTCGCCATCATATTTGACGATGTGCTTGATGAAATGGGTTTGACTGACGGCCTCGCGGAAATCGCCGATGAAGCGGCTGTCGACGATCGCGTGGCTGATTTCGGCGCGGTCGATCACCGTCGCGATCTCACCGGGGCGCAGCAAAGGCATGGTCGCGACGACCACCCCGCCGGCCTTCAAGACCCCGAGCCAGGCGGCGAACAGCGTATAGCCGTTGGGCCCGCGCAGCAGCACGCGATTGCCCGGAACCAGCCCTTCTTCGTCTACCAGCAGCCGCGCGATCCGGCCGGAAAAGCTGTCGAGGTCGGCATAGGTCCAGCGGCCGTGCGCGTTGACGAAGGCGAGCGAGTCCGGCGCGCCGCCCTTCAAAAGCTCCGCCGCCGCGTTCAGGCGTTCGGGATATTGCAGTTCCAGCAGGTCGAAGCGGAACTCCGGCAACTGCTCCGGTGGCGGCAGGCGGTCGCGGACGAAGCTGTCGTATTCGCTCATTCCGGGACCACCGCGGTGGCTTCGATTTCAATCAGCGCCTGGGGTTCGACGAGTGCGGTGACGGCGACCAGCGCCATCGCCGGATAATGGCGGCCGATAATCGCCTTCCAGGCGGCGCCGATCTCGGGAAGCGAGCTGCGATAGGCGTCCATGTCGGTCACAAAAGCGGTCAGGCGGACGATATGTTCGGGACCTGCGCCGTCTTCGGCGAGAATGGCGACAATGTTCCTGAGCACCTGCGCGAACTGGCCGGCCAGCGTGTTGGAGACGATTTGCTCCTGTTCGTCCCAGGCGATGATCCCGGCGGTGACGATCATCCGGCCGCGCGCCGCGATGCCGTTGGCATAGCCCTTCGGCCGGGGCCAGCCGTCGGGAAGCAGGGTTTTCACGTCCGGGCCTCCTTCAAAATGTCGCGGGCGATGATCTGCCGCTGCACCTCGCTCGCGCCCTCATAGATGCGAAGCGCGCGGATTTCGCGGTACAGTTCCTCGACCTTGACGCCTTTGGTGACGCCGGCGCCGCCGTGCAGCTGGACCGCCGCGTCGATCACCTGTTGCGCCTGTTCGGTCGCGAACAGCTTGGCCATCGCCGCCGCGCGGCGGTTGTCGCCCATGCCCTTGTCGCGCTCCCACGCCGCCCGATAGACCAGCAGCGCCGACGCATCGATCGCCGTCGCCATGTCGGCAAGCCGGGCCTGGGTGACCGCATTGTCGGCAAGCGTTCCGCTGCCCAGCTTGCGCATCGACGCAAAGGCGATCGCCTCCTCGAGCGCGCGGCAGGCGAAACCGAGCGCCGCGGCGCCGACGCTGACCCGAAAGACGTTGAGCGTCCGCATGGCGATGCCGAAGCCGTCGCCGGGCCGACCGAGCAGTTCGGCGGCGACGCCGTCGAACTTGAGCCGCGCCAGCGGGTGCGGCGCGATCACCTCTATCCGTTCGGCGACCGAAAGCCCCGGCGCATCGCCACGCACCAGGAAGGCGGACAGGCCTTTCGCCCCCTCGCCCTCGCCGGTGCGGGCAAAGACCGTCAGGACATCGGCGATGGTTCCGTTGGAGATGTAGCTCTTCTCGCCGTCGAGCAGCCAGGCTTCGCCGTCCCGGCGCGCCGCCATGGCGATGTTGGCGGCGTCGCTGCCGGCGTCGGGCTCGGTCAGCGCGAAGGCGGCGATCGCTTCGCCGGCCGCGACCCTGGGACTCCATTGGGCAATCTGCGCGTCGCTTCCGGCGAGGATCACCGGCCCGAGCCCGAGCCCCTGCATCGCGAAGGCGAAGTCGGCCAGGCCCGAATGGCGTGCCAGCCGCTCGCGGACGATGGCCAGGCTGCGAACATCATAGCCGCCGGCGTCACCCGGCGCGGCGAGCCGAAGCAGCGGCGATTGGCCGAGCAAGAGCACCAGGCGACGGCATTGATCGTCGACGTCCCCGGACCGGGCCGCCCGGTTGGCCGCGCACCAGTCGTCGGCGATTCGCGCGACCTCGCGGTGGCGCTCCTCGAAGAACGGCCAGTCCAAGCGGTCAGTCACCCTGGAACTCCGGCGTCCGCTTCGCCGCGAACGCCTCGTACGCACGCTTGAAATCCCTGGTCGTCATGCACAGCGCCTGGGCGTCCGCTTCCATGTCCAGCGCCGCATCGATCCCCACCGCCCATTCCGCGTCGAGCTGCCGCTTGGTGACCGCATGGGCGAAGGACGGGCCGCTAGCGAGGCTGGCGGCGAGCGCCTGCGCCTCGGCTAGGACATCGGCAACAATGCGGCTGTAGAAGCCCCATCGTTCGCCTTCCTCGGCGCTCATCACCCGGCCGGTGAACAGCAGTTCGGCGGCGCGGCCGTGACCGATGATCCGTGGCAATATCGCGCAAGCGCCCATGTCGGCGCCGGACAGGCCGACCCGGGCGAACAGAAAGGCGGTCTTCGCCCCCGGCCCGGCGAGGCGCATGTCGCTGGCCATCGCCAGGATCGCCCCGGCGCCGGCGCACACCCCTTCGACCGCGGCGACGATCGGCTGCGGGCAGGCGCGCATCGCCCGGACCAGGTCGCCGGTCATGGTGGTGAAGCCATGAAGGCCATCCTGGTCCATTTCGGTCAGCGGCCCGATGATTTCGTGGACGTCCCCGCCCGAACAGAAATTGCCGCCGGCGCCGGCGATGACGACGGCGCGGACGCCCGCGGCGTCGGTCAGCGCGCGGAACAGGTCGCGAAGCTCGGCATAGCTGTCGAAGGTCAGCGGGTTCTTGCGCTCCGGCCGGTCGAGCGTGACCGTCGCCACGCCCTCGGCAAAGTCCCAGCGGAAATGCTTCGGCGCGAAACTGCCGGGATCGAAACTCACGCGCTGGTCCCGCCGTCGATGGTGATCGCAGCGCCGTTGACGTCGCGGCTTTGCGGCAGGCACAGGGTCAGGATCAGAGTGCCGATGCCGTCGGGATGAACCAGCCGGCCGCTGGCGTTCATGCTTTCGATGATCGAGCGGGATTCGCCTTCGGCGCGGCCGGTCTTTTCCATGATCCGGGCGACCGACTGGTTGGTCATCGGCGTATCGACATAGCCCGGGCAAACCGCGTTTACGGTCATCGTCGATTTGGCGAACTCGGCGGCCATCGAGCGCATCAGCCCGAGCAGACCGTGCTTCGACGCGGCATAGTGCGCCGCATAGGGCACGCCGCGCAGTCCGGCGACCGAGGCGACGAACACCAGCCTGCCGTCCTTGCTTGCCATCAGGTCGGGGAGCGCGGCCTGCGCGCATTCGAACGCCGCGGTCAGGTTGACGGCGATAATTCGGTCCCAGTCGTCGCGTTGCAGCCGGCCGAACGGCGCGCTGTCGGCGATACCGGCGTTGACGATCAGCATTTCGATCGGGCCGTGCGCTTCGCGGGCTTGCGCAAAGGCGCGGTCGATCGCGGCACGATCGGTGACGTCGCAGGGGATCGCGCTTCCGCCGACGATTTCTGCTGTCGCCTCCAGCGGCTCGCGGCGGCGGCCAAGCAAGGAGATTTTCGCTCCCGCGGCGTTCAAATGAGTCGCTGCGGCAGCTCCGATTCCGGTACCGCCGCCGGTGATCAGCGCATGCCGACCCTCGAGCCAATTCGCCTGCATCGCTGCTCCCTTTCGTTCAGTTCAGCATTGGCCGATGGCCCTCAAGGTGGCAAGGCAACGCCGTACTCAACGGAGATCCGACCTATGAAAACCCGCGCCGCCGTCGCCTTCGCGCCCAAGCAGCCGCTCGAGATCGTCGAGCTCGACCTCGACGGGCCCAAGGCCGGCGAAGTGCTGATCGAGATCATGGCGACCGGCATCTGCCACACCGACGCCTATACGCTCGACGGGCTCGACAGCGAAGGGGTGTTCCCGTCGATTCTCGGCCACGAGGGCGCCGGCGTGGTCCGCGAAGTCGGGCCGGGCGTGACCAGCGTCAAACCCGGCGACCATGTCATTCCGCTCTACATTTCCGAATGCCGCATGTGCAAAGCCTGCCTGTCGCGCAAGACCAACCTGTGCACCGCGGTCCGCGCCACCCAGGGCAAGGGGGTGATGCCCGACGGCACCAGCCGCTTCAGCTACAAGGGCGAGGCCATCTTCCATTACATGGGCTGCTCGACCTTCTCGAACTTCACCGTGCTTCCCGAAATCGCGGTCGCGAAGATCCGCGACGACGCGCCGTTCAAGGCCGCCTGCTACATCGGTTGCGGAGTCACCACCGGCGTCGGCGCGGTGATCAACACCGCCAAAGTCGAGCCCGGCGCAAACGTCGTCGTGTTCGGCCTCGGCGGCATCGGCCTCAACGTCGTCCAGGGCGCGAAGATGGCCGGCGCCAATATGATCGTCGGAGTCGACATCAACCCGCGCAAGGAGGAATGGGGCCGCAAGTTCGGAATGACTCACTTCGTCAATCCGAACGACACCGACGGCAACCTCGTCAAGCATATCATCAAGCTGACCGACGGCGGCGCCGACTACAGCTTCGACTGCACCGGCAATGTCGAGGTGATGCGCACCGCGCTCGAATGCTGCCACCGCGGCTGGGGGACCAGCGTCGTCATCGGAGTCGCCGAATCGGGCAAGGAAATCGCCACTCGGCCGTTCCAGCTGATCACCGGCCGGATATGGAAAGGCACCGCGTTTGGCGGCGCCCGCGGCCGCACCGACCTGCCCAAGATCGTCGACTGGTACATGGACGGCAAAATCGCGATCGACCCGATGATCACCCATGAGCTCAAGCTCGATGAAATCAACAAGGGCTTCGACCTGATGCACGCGGGCGAGAGCATCAGGGCGGTGGTGGTGTATTGACGGGTGAAAAAAGAAATAATCTCTGAAATCAAATCGCACGGTGGGCGGCAATTGGTTTGCAGCCATGCCTCGTCCGCCACCTCGACCGGCATGACCTTTTCGATTTTCCTGCCGCCTCAGGCCGAAGAGCCGGGCGCCAGGCTGCCGGTCGTCTGGTATCTGTCGGGCCTTACCTGCACCCATGCCAATGTCACCGAGAAAGGCGAATATCGCGCCGCCTGCGCCGAGCTTGGGCTGATCTTCGTAGCACCGGACACCAGCCCGCGCGGAGACGGGGTGCCGGACGACGAGGAATATGACCTGGGTCAGGGCGCCGGCTTCTATGTCGATGCGACCGAGACGCCCTGGTCCAGCCATTACCGTATGGCGACCTATGTCACCGAAGAGTTGCCGGCGCTGGTCGCGGCCGAGTTTCCGGCCGACATGGGCCGGCAGGGCATCATCGGCCATTCGATGGGCGGGCATGGCGCGCTGACGATCGCGCTCAGCAATCCGGGCCGCTTCCGCAGCGTCTCGGCCTTCGCGCCGATCGTCGCGCCGGGCCAGGTGCCGTGGGGACAAAAGGCGCTCAGCGCCTATCTCGGCGAGGATCGGCAGGCGTGGCGGCGGCACGACGCGGTGGCGTTGATCGAAGATGGCGCGCGCATGGCCGAATTGCTGGTCGACGTCGGCGAGGCCGATCCGTTCCTCGAACAGGAGCTTCGCCCCGAACTGCTCGAGCGCGCCTGCGCCGATGCCGGTATCGCGCTTCAGCTCAACCGCCGCGCCGGCTACGACCACAGCTATTATTTCATCTCGACTTTCATGGCGGACCATTTGCGATGGCATGCGAAGCGCCTGCGTTGACGGTTGCGCGGCGACGGCTAGGGTTGCCTTCCACTCACCGGTGAGGACATCGAACATGCGTCATTTGAGACTCGCGCTCGCGACCGCCGCTTCGCTCCTGCTGGCAGCGCCGGCGTCGGCCACGCCGGCCGAGGATTTCAAGGCGCTGACCGACGAATATTGGCAGGCGAGTCTCAAAAATTCGCCGATTTCCGCGACCCGCGCGGGAGACACGCGTTACGCCGCGCAGCTCGACGCGCTCAGCCTCGCAGAAATGGATCGCCAGGCGGAGGAGGCCGCGGCCTTCCTGACCCGCCTCAACGCGATTCCGGTCGCCGAGCTCAGCGCCGAGGGTCGCACCAACCATGCGATCCTCCGGCGGTCGCTGGAAAATGCGGTCGAGTCCAACCGTTTCGGCCAGCGGCAGATGCTCTACTCGACGCTCGGCAGCTATCACGCCTTCTACGCCGGCCTCGCCGATTATCAGCCGTTCCGCACCAGAGCCGACTATGACAATTATCTGGCGCGGATCGCGCTGGTCCCGGAACGGATGCAAGCCTACGGCGAGATCAGTTCGGCGGCCGCGCGCGAAGGCTTTGTCCAGCCCTGCGTCACGCTGACCGGCTTTCCCGACACGATAAGCGGCAACATCGCCGACGATCCCGCCAAGTCGCGCTTTTACGCGCCGTTTGCCGGAGATCGGCCGGCGAGCATCGCCGCTGCGGAATGGGAGGCGCTCAAAGCTCGGGCGGCGGCGCTTATCCGCGACCGGATCAATCCCTCCTACCGCGCCTTCGGCGAGCTTTACGAGCGCGAGCTTGGCCCCAAATGCCGGCAGAGCGTCGGGGTGTCCGAGCTTCCGCGAGGCGAGGAATATTACACCTATCTGGTGCGATCCTACACGACCACCGACCGCACCCCGGACGAAATCCACCAGCTCGGCCTTAGCGAGGTCGCCCGCATCCGCGCCGAGATGGGCGAGGTGGCGAGCAACGCCGGCTTCGCCAGCCGCGAAGCGATGATCGCCGACATGCGGACCAACCCGAAATATTATGTGACCACGCCCGAGGCATTGCTCGAGGCCACCGCGCTGGTGACCAAGACGATCGACGGCAAGATGCCGAGCCTGTTCACCAAGCTGCCACGGCTTCCCTACGGAATCCGCCCGATGGCCGCCGCGACTGCTCCGGGCGACACCACCGCGCGCTATCAGCCGGGAAGCCCGGACGCCGGCCTTGCCGGTTTCTATCTCGTCAACACCACCAAGCTCGACCAGCGGCCGCTGTGGGAAATTCCGGCGCTCAGCGTCCATGAGGCGGTTCCCGGCCATCATATGCAGATCGCCACCCAGCAGGAGCTCGATATCCCCGACTGGCGCAAATATGGCACCTTCTTCACCGTCTTCGTCGAAGGCTGGGGGCTTTATTCGGAGCGGCTGGGAATCGAGATGGGCCTGTACGACACGCCGCAAAAGGACATGGGGCGGCTAGGCTATGAGATGTGGCGGGCGGCGCGGCTGGTGGTCGACACCGGCATCCACTCGAAGGGCTGGAGCAAGGACCGCGCGGTCGCCTATATGAGAGACAATACGACGCTGACCGACGCCAATATCGACGCCGAGGTCAACCGCTACATTTCCAACCCCGGCCAGGCGCTCGCCTACAAGATGGGCGAGCTCAAGATCCGCGAGCTCAGGACTCGGGCCGAGCGCGAGCTTGGCGACAAGTTCGACCTGCGCCGCTTCCACGACGCGGTGATCGGCCAGGGTTCGGTGCCATTGGACGCGCTCGAGGCGCAGATCCTTGCCTGGATCGCCGCCGAGAAACTGCGCGCCTGAGCGGCTATCGAATCAATCGGGCGGGGTGGAATCAACCACCGTTTGGCCCTGTTGTGCCTGAGCCTCGTCGATCAGCTGCTCGAGGCAGCCGGTATGACCGCCGGGGCCGACCGCGGAACAGCTGTTGATCCCGGTCTTTCCGACCGTTTCGAGGCTGCGGGCGCGCGCCGCCCAAGATTCGCCCAACTGGCGCGGACCGGTGCTTCGGTACATCTCAGGAATTCTATAGCGCTCAGCCTCGGGCTTGCGGGCGCAGACGACGATTTCGTCGTCGGTCGAACGCGGGCAGGGATCATCGCCGTAAACGATGATTTCGGCGACTCGCGAGGCTTGCGCCTCGGCCGGAACCTCGAGCGCGACGAAGCCGGTTGCGAGCACGGCGGCGGCGAGGGGAAATGCAAGCTTCGTCATTCCAAGATCATCCTTCCAACGGCTAAAGCGGGCGAATGCCCGACAGAGTTCCTCAAATCCGCTTCGACAGACCGATCGCCACCCGGCAGGCGGCACGGATCGCGCCGCTCAGCAGCGGATAGGCCGGGGCCATCGCCGCTCCGGCCTCGCGGGCGACGTCGCGATGCTCGATCTCCTCGGCCCGGAAGCGGGCGATATCGGCGGCGAGCTCCGGATCGTCGTCGCCAAGCTGCTCGAGCTGATCGGCATAATGGCGGTCGATTTCCGTTTCGATCGCCTCGGTGCAGGCCATTGCCGCTTCCTCGGAGATCAGGGCGGTGACGGCGCCGAGCGCAAAGCCGGCCCTGTTCCACAGCGGCTGCAGAGCCGTCGGCCTGACCCCGCGCTCGGTCATCAGCGCGTCGAAGCGCTTAAGATGCCGCTCCTCCTGGCCGGCCATCCGGGCAACCAGCTTGGAGGCCGGAGAGCTTCGCCGAAGCACCGCAAGCTGGCCGGCGTAGATGCGCGTTGCGCCATATTCGCCTGCCTGATTGACGCGCAGCATCGCAGCAGTGTCGGGTCGGCGCTCGCCGGGTCGCCAGCCGCTCATTTGCGTGGCCTAAGGGTCAGGACGGCAACAAGCAGCGCACCGCCAAGAGACAATATGGCGTTCCACCCGGCCATCGACACGCCGAGGAACGCCCATTGCACCTGGTCGCAGCGGACCAGCGGCGTGTTGACGATCTGGTCGAACAGGTCGGCGGTGCTGGTCGCCGCGGTGACGGTGGTCGAGCAGGCGGTCACGCCTTCGAAAATTCCCAGTTCGATGCCGGCATGCCAGACGCCGATCGCGCCGGAGACGGCAATCGCCGCGGCGGCCAGCAAAGTTGCCGCGCGCGACCGCCAGGACGAGGCCGGGGCCGTGAAGGCAAATGCGGCAAGCGCAATCGCGGCGGCGTGCGGCCAGCGCTGCCAGTAGCACATCTCGCACGGCACCAGGCCGCCGAGATATTGCGAGCCGAGCGCTCCACCGAGCAGCGCAAGCGGAAGCAGCAGGGCGACCAGACGACCGGCTTCGACCGGCGCCGGGGCGAAGCCATGCCGGCTATCCTCGAGAATTGCCTCGGTCATCTGCCTTAGCGGGGCTTACTGCCCGCCGACGCTACCCTCGCCGGCTTAGGGGCAAGCCGCTTCATGGTGTTGATTGCATAATGGAGCTGGAAATCCTCGATGCCCTTTGCTTCCAGCTCGGCGGCGGTGAAGGCGAAACGCGGATCGGCAGCCGGATCGTCGACTTCCAGCAGCTTGTCATCGACTTTCGCTTGTCCGAGCAGATGGCGGCGAAGGTCGGCTTCGCGCACAATCCGCCGGTCACGCAGGTCTGGGTCCGACATTTGCGGGACGACGATGTCCGGGTCGATGCCGCCGGCCTGAACCGACTTACCGGATGGCGTATAGTAGCGCGCGGTGGTCAGGCGCAGCGCGCTCCTCGGCCCGGTCTGGATGACGGTCTGGACGGAGCCCTTGCCGAAGCTCTTTTCGCCCATGACGATCGCCCGGCGATGGTCCTGGAGCGCGCCGGCGAGGACTTCCGCAGCCGAAGCGCTGCCGGCATCGACCAATACGATCACCGGAAGTCCGCGCGCGAGGTCGCCCGGGCGCGCATAATAGCGCTCGATGTCGCTTTTCTCGCGGCCGCGCTGCGAGACGATCTCGCCGCGCTCGAGGAAGGCATCGGCGATCTCGATCGCCTGGTCGAGCAGACCGCCGGGGTTCGACCGGACGTCGAGGATATAGCCGGTCGGACGGCCGCCGGTCGCCTTGTCGATCGCCACCAGCGCCGCCTTGGTCGCATCGCCGGTGTTGCCGGCGAAGCTATTGATGTTGATGATGCCGATGCCGTCCTTGATCTCCCATTTCACCGGCCGCAGCTCGATCCGCTCGCGGACGATCGCCAGGTCGAGCGGCTTATCGCGGCCCGGACGGACGATGGTAATCTTGGCGGCGCTGCCCGGGGGACCGCGCATTTTTTCGACCGCTTCGTCGAGCGTCAGCCCGTACAACAGTTCGCCGTCGATGTGGGTGATATAGTCGCCGGACTTGATCCCGGCCCGCCACGCCGGGGTGTCCTCGGTCGGAGTGATGACCTTGACCGCGCCGTCCTCGGTCGTGACCGAGATGCCGAGCCCGCCGTAATTGCCGTCGGTGGTCGCGCGCAGCGTTTCGAAATCCGACGCGTCGACGTAGCTGGAGTGCGGATCGAGCGCGGCCAGCATGCCGTCGATCGCGCCCTTCATCAGCGTTTGGTCGTCGACCGGATCGATATAGTTGGCCTTGACCCGCTCATAGACGCTCATGAAGGTTTCGAGCTCTTCGTAACTGGCGACATCGGTCGCCGCGAGCGAGCTTGTCGTCACCGGCACCAGCGCGAGCGAACCGACCAGGGCGAGGGGCGGAAACAGCTTGTGAATCATGTTCATCATTTTCAGTCCCGGCATTGCACCCGGGTTTCTACCCGTGTTCGTCGCCATTTGACAGGGTTTCAGATGAACCGGCGCTGAGGGCGGGCGACACTTCGACCCCATTATGGGACAGTTCGACGCCGATCGGGCCGAGCGCGCGGCCGAGCGATTGACCGATCCGGACCCTGGCGCCGGGATCGAGCGGCGAGGCAACGTTGAGCAGCAGGCTCATCCAGCCCTTGCCATGGTCGATGATGACGACTCCGTCATGGCTGCGGAACGGACCGGAAAAGCGGACGATCCCCGATGCCGGCACGACGATCGCGGCGCCGCGAGCGGTGGCCAGCTTCAGGCCGCGCGAGCGGACCCCGGACGCGCCGACCGCGCCCAGACCTTCGGTTACCCGGGCCGCCGCGGGAAGCCGGTAGGGAAAAGCGCCGCGCAGCCATTCGCCGTCCGCCCGAACCGGCCTTGCCGGCGGCGGCGCCGCCGCGGCGAGACGTCCGGCGAAACCGGCCGCCGAGCCTTGCCGCTCGGCTTCGCGCACGAGGGCGGCGACGTCTTCCCCCCTCGCCAGCGCGACATCGCCGACGCCGACCGCCTCGGCGCCGCGACGCTCGGCGAGCCGCAGCGCCCGCTGCTCGAGCGCGGCGAATTCGCGCCTGCGCTCGGCAAGCTGGTCGCGGGTCCGGACCCGTTGCGCTCGCGCCGCCAGCGCCGCTTGCTCCAGCCGCCGGCCCTGCTCGAGCTCGGCGACCAGAGCTTCGGTGCGGCCGCGAATCACCGGCAGGGTCGAATCGAGCAGGATTCGGACCCGCACGAAGTCGTCGGTCGAGCCGCCGTCGACCAGCGCCAGCAGCGGCGGCCGGTTGGCCATCATCGCCAACCCGGCAAGCAGCGATCCGGCGGGAGCGCGCAGCTGCTCCAGCCGCGATCGACGCGCTTGCAGATGCGTGGCGATTATCCGGGCGCGGGCTTCCGCCGCGCTGATCCGCGCCTCGGCCGCGCGAATCGACTCGGCGGCGGCCGCCTGCTCGGCGCGCAGTCGTTCAGCGTCGTCGGCGGCGGCATTGGCGGCGGCGCCGAGACGCCGCGCCTCCTTCTCGGCGGCATTGGCCTCGGCCGTTGCCCGGCGGAGATCAAGCTCGATCGCTCGCGGCCCGCCGGCCACCGGCGCGCTCGCCGCCACCAGCAGCCCCGGCGCCAGCAGCAAGGGCAGGGCAAGGGCGAGTCGGGCGAGCGCGCGCATCGCTCAACCGTCGCGATGATAGGGGTGGTTGGCAAGGATCGAAGTCGCCCGGAACAATTGCTCGGCGAGCATTGCCCGGGCCAGCAAATGCGGCCAGGTCGCCGGCCCGAAGGACAACAGTAGATCGGCCTGCGAGCGCTGCGCGTCGCCATGCCCGTCGGCCGCGCCGATTACAAAGCGCGCCTCGCGCTTGCCC
The DNA here is from genome assembly GCA_964448315.1 of uncultured Sphingomonas sp. Classification (GTDB taxonomy): domain Bacteria; phylum Pseudomonadota; class Alphaproteobacteria; order Sphingomonadales; family Sphingomonadaceae; genus Sphingomicrobium. Next base: position 20,821 of record CAYUWJ010000021.1, read on the forward strand.
TGGTCGCGCCAGCTTTCGAGTTTGCCGGCTAGATCGACCGAGGACAGCGGCTGGCCGCGCTCGTCGAGCAGGATCGAGACGCTATTGGCGGGAAGCGGCGGCGGCGGCGCGCGCTCGGACAATATGGTCAGCCGGGTCGGCCAGGCGATCCGCTTCATATAGCGCTCGACCAGCTCCGCTTCGGGGGACCGGCCGATCTTGCCCCGCGCCACGACGTGAAGCAGCAAGCGCTCAGCCGGCCGGAACAGCGCCCGCGCTGCGCCGGGTCGAATCCTCGTCGCCGAAGCCCCACATTCGCTCGAGATTGTAGAAGGTACGAACCTCGGGCCGGAACAAATGGACGATCACATCGTCGGCATCGACCAGCACCCAGTCGGCGGCCGCAAGCCCTTCGATCCGCGGCGAGCGGCCGCGCAGCGCCTTGATCTTCTCGGCGAGCTTGGTCGCCATCGACGCGACCTGCCTGGTCGAGCGGCCCGAGGCGATGACCATATGGTCGGCGATATTCGACTTGCCCGCCAGGGGAATCGAGACCACTTCGACGGCCTGGTCGTCGTCCAGCGACTGGAGGACGAGCCGGTGCAGATCTTCGACTTCGATAGGCGGGCGGCCGAGGGCCGCGGTCTCGGTGTTAGGATCGGGCAAGTGATCTCCTGACGGACGGTGGCGCGCCGCGACGCTGCTTCCGAAAAGTGCGGAAGGCCGAGCGGCGGTGCCAATTGGGGTCCAGCGCGCGCAAGCTGGTAGCGGACAAAGGATCGGGCGGCAGGCGAAGCAGGGTAATCGCCGGTACACTCCAATCCGTCCAGTTCCGTGCCTGGTTCGAAGGTCGGACGAACCTTCGCAGCCAGCCCATCGCGCGCGCCGCGCGGGCAGGGCCATCATAGCCGGGCCTCGAGATCACCGCAATCGGCAGACTTTTCACCAGCTTGCGCCAATTCTTCCAGTGATGGAATTGGGCCACAGTGTCGGCGCCCATCAACCAGATGAAGCGATGGTTGGGATGGCGCCGGACAAGCTCGGCGACCGTATCCACGGTGTAGCGCGTGCCGGTGCGACTTTCGAAATCGCTCACCCGGATTGGCGCCCGCCGCGCGATCCGCAGCGCCGAGTCGAACCGCTTTTCGAACGGCGCCATGTCCGGCGCTTGCGTCTTCAGCGGATTACCCGGCGAAACCAGCCACCACACTTCGTCGAGCCCGAGCGCGTCGAGCGCCGCCAGGCTGATCCGGCGGTGGCCGCGATGCGCCGGGTTGAAGGAGCCGCCGAGCAGGCCGATGCGCGTCATGCCATACCGGCTAGCATCGTCGCCGCGCCTGCGCCACAAGGGTCGCGAGGGGGCGTGATGGACGAGATCGAGGCGGCCGGAGAGGCGATAACGGGCGCGGCGCTGGCGCGGGCGGTCGAACCAGATGCCGGCGAGGACGGCCACACCCACGAAACCGACTGCCTCAATTGCGGCACGCCGCTGGCCGGCCCGCACTGCCACCAGTGCGGCCAGGCCGCGCATGTTCACCGCACGATCGCCGGCTGGTGGCACGACCTTGCCCATGGCGTCCTGCACCTCGACGGCAAAGTCTGGAGAACCCTGCCGTTGCTGGTGTGGCGACCGGGTGAGCTGACTCGCCGCTACATCGAGGGCGAACGGGCCAAATTCGTGTCGCCGCTAGCGTTCTTCCTGTTCTCCGTCTTCCTGATGTTCGCGATGTTCAGCACCGCCGGGGCGTCGCTGACCGGCGATCCGACCGGCTTTCGGACCGAAGTGGCAAGGGAGATTTCCGAGACCGAGGGCAGTGTCGCGGCGCTCGAAAGGGATCGCACCGCGGCCGAGGCGGGCGGCACCCCAACCGCCGACATCGACCGGCGACTGGCCAGTGAACGCGAAGACCTGGCCACTTTGCGGCAACTCGAGGAGGACGGCATAGGCGCCGCCGGGGGAGTCGACATGACCGGCCCCGAGCTGCTCGGCCTCGATGCCGCCTTCCGCAAGGCGATGGAGAATCCGGCGCTCCTGATCTACAAGTTGCAGACCAACGCCTACAAGTTCAGCTGGGCGTTGATTCCGCTGTCGGTGCCGTTCCTGTGGCTATTGTTTCTGCACCGCCGCCGCTACCGCGAGCAGTTCAGCGGCTACGACCATTTCGTCTTCACCACTTACTCGATCGCGGCGATGAGCCTGGCGCTGATCGCGCTGGTGCTGCTCGGCCTGGCCGGCATTTCCTCCGGCCCGCTGCGATTCGCCTTCATGCTCATCCCGCCGGTCCACATCTACCGGCAACTGCGCGGCGCCTATCGATTGTCCCGCTGGAGCGCCGCATGGCGCACGGTGGCGCTGCTGTTTTTCGCGATGGTCGTTTTGTCCCTGTTCGGGCTGATGCTGCTGGCGATGGGCGTGTTCGGCTGAGGATTCAGGCCCCCGCCGGAGCCGCGCCGCCAATTCCCTTCGGCTTGCGGCGCGCCTTTGGAATCGACGATCCGGCGGCCGGCAGCGTCGGTTTGGACGAGCTGCCGCGATCGATCGTGCCGCCGTCGAGAACCGTCCTGATCTCGTCGCCCGACAAAGTCTCATATTCGAGCAGCGCCTTGGCCAGCGTCTCGAGCTCTTCGCGATGCTCGGTGAGCACCGACTTGGCGCGCTCGTAACCCTGCTCGACGACGCGGCGAATCTCCTTGTCGATCGCCTGCGCGGTCTCGTTCGACATGTTCTTCTGGCGGTTCACCGAATAGCCGAGAAACACTTCCTCGTCGGCTTCGGCATATTGCAGCGGGCCCAAGGCGTCCGACATGCCCCAACGAGTGACCATGTCGCGGGCAAGCCCGGTCGCATAGCTGATGTCGGACGAAGCGCCGGAGCTGACCTTGTCGTAGCCGAACACGACTTCCTCGGCGACGCGGCCGCCCATCGCCACCGACAAATTGGCGTACATCTTGTCGCGGTGATAGCTGTAATTGTCCCGCTCCGGCAGGCGCATAACCATACCGAGCGCCCGGCCGCGCGGGATGATGGTCGCCTTGTGGATCGGGTCGGACGCCGGTTCGTGCAGCGCGACGATGGCATGGCCGGCCTCGTGATAGGCGGTCATCTTCTTCTCGTCGTCGGTCATCACCATCGACTTGCGCTCGGTGCCCATCATCACCTTGTCCTTGGCCTCCTCGAACTCCTTCATCGCCACCAGCCGCTTGCCGCGGCGGGCGGCGAGCAGGGCCGCTTCGTTGACCAGATTGGCAAGGTCGGCGCCGGAGAAGCCGGGCGTTCCGCGGGCAATCACGCGCGGATCGACATCGGGCGCCAGCGGCACCTTCTTCATGTGGACAGCGAGAATCTGCTCGCGCCCGTCGATGTCGGGACGCGGCACGATCACCTGGCGGTCGAAGCGGCCGGGGCGGAGCAGCGCCGGGTCGAGCACATCCGGCCGGTTGGTCGCGGCGATGATGATGATGCCTTCGTTGGCCTCGAACCCGTCCATCTCGACCAGCAGCTGGTTCAAGGTCTGTTCGCGCTCGTCATTGCCGTTGCCGAGGCCGGCGCCGCGGTGGCGGCCGACGGCGTCGATCTCGTCGATGAAGACGATGCACGGCGCCGACTTCTTGGCCTGCTCGAACATGTCGCGGACGCGGGACGCGCCGACGCCGACGAACATCTCGACGAAATCCGAGCCGGAAATGGTGAAGAAAGGCACGCCCGCTTCGCCGGCGATGGCGCGGGCGAGCAGGGTCTTGCCGGTGCCGGGGCTGCCGACCAGCAGCGCCCCCTTGGGGATCTTGCCGCCGAGGCGGGCGAACTTGCCGGGGTCCTTGAGATATTCGACGATCTCCTGAAGCTCCTCGCGCGCCTCGTCGATTCCGGCGACATCCTCGAACGTCACCCGACCTTCCTTTTGAGTCAGCATCCGGGCGCGGCTCTTGCCGAAGCCCATCGCTCCGGAGCCGGCGTTCTTCTGCATCTGACGCATGATGAAAAAGCTGATTCCGAGGATCAGCAGGAACGGCAGCGACTGGTAGAGAATGATCAGCCAGAAGCTCGACTGCTCTTCCTGGTTGACCTGGACCGCAACGCCGCGGGCGATGAGCTTGTCCGACACCTGCGCGTCGGCCGGCGCGGTGGTGCGGAACTCCTCGCCGTTGGCAAGCTTGCCGCTGATCGTCGCATTGCCGCTGGGCGAGCTCGACATGGCGACCGACTGGACATTGCCCTCTTCGACCTGGGAGACGAACTCGGAATAGGGGATCGGCTCGCCGGCAGTCGCGCTCGACCCGCCGCCGATCATCTGGACGAACAATACCAGGCCGAACAGGATGCCGACCCAGATCAGCAGGCTCTTCGCCCAGGGGTTGGTAGGCTTTTTCTCGTCCATATTCTCTCTCGCGCCGGGGCTAATCCCTGAATCCTGTCCCTAAAATAGGCCTTCGCACCTTAATGACAATGCAACCATCGCCGTTCCTTCAAGCGAGCGAATAAAGCTGAGGGCCCGTCATCGCCGCGGCGGGGCGGCTTCGAAGCGCCAATCGCCGCCGCCGATGCACTTGACGCCGCGCAGCGTGGCTGTGCCGCCACCCTCGAGCACCGCGATCAACCGGTCGATATCGCGCCCGCGCGGCGCCTCGCCGACCGCCTCGCTGGCGAGGCGGACGAGGATGCCGCCGACGATCCGCCGGCGAATTTCCGGCGGAGCATCGTTCGGACGGTATCGCACCGCTCCCTTTTGTTCCGTGACGGATGCGGCACGGTGGAGGTCGGCCGCCCAGTCGAGCGCCTCGTCGGCGGCGGCGAGGTGGGCGGCGCTCCTTGCCAGCGCGGTCGCGTCCAGCCATCCGGCTTGCGCGATCGCCTTGCGAATTCGAACCCGCTCGAACCGGTCGTCGACATTGCTCGAGTCGGCCAGCGGCGCCACTCCGGCGGCGGTGCAGATCGCCGCAAGCTCGTCGCGACCCCAGCCGAGCAACGGGCGCAGCAAAAGTCCACCACGGCCGCCGGGCAGGGCGGCCGAGGCGCGCATCGCCACCAGGCCTCGCACGCCCGAACCGCGGTTGAGGCGCATCAGCAGGGTTTCGGCCTGATCCTCGCGATGATGACCGGTCAGAAGCACCGCGAGGCCGCGATCCTCGAGCCAGCGCCCGAGAGCGGCGTAGCGGGCATCGCGGGCCTTTTCCTGGAGTCCCGAGCGCGGCGGTTCGGGCCAGTCGGGAGCGAGGATCGCATGACCCACACCAAGCTGTTCACAAAGCGCAGCGACCGTCTCGGCTTCGGCCCGGCTTTCCGGCCGAAGCCCGTGATCGACGGTCGCCGCCTCGACCAGACCCGGCCTTACGGCTGCGGCGAGCAGCAGCAGCGCGACGCTGTCGGGCCCGCCCGAAACACCAACTCCGACCCGCACACCCGGTTCGACCAGCGCATCGAGGTCGGCCGCGAAGCGCGCGAGCCGCCCGGAATCCAGTTTATATTCGGCTTTCACCAACCGCTCGCCCTGAGCCCGTCGAAGTTCTGTCCTACTACTTCAGCACAACGATAGGGGAAATGCCGGGCTTCGACAGGCTCAGCCCGAACGAATGAAGGGGGCCGGACTGGCCTTTACTCGCAATTCGCCGCGGACTTGGCTCCGGGAAGCAGTCTCCTCAGCTCGTCGCGCATAGTCGCGCCATAGACGTCCTCGAGCTCGGCAAAGGCCCGGCACGCCTGGCCCGGCTGGCCGAGCGCCATCAGCGACTGGCCGAGATAGAACAGGCTGTCGGCGGCACGCTCGCCCCTGGGATTTGAGCGATAATTTGCGAGCAAGGCTTCGGCGGCGGCGCGCGGCTCGCCATCGTCGAGCATCGCCCGGCCGGCGAGATTGTTCGCCCAGCTGACCCGGCGGTGGTCGGGGTAGGCCGACGTGAACGCTCTCAGAGCGGCGATCGCCTGGTCATATTTCCCGTCCCGCCACAGCCGGAAGCCGACGCTGTAGGCCTCCTCGGCGGCTTCCTCGTCGGTCGCTGCGTCCGAGTCGCTCGTCACCGGTTGCGACGGCACGTTTCGAGCTTCGATCCTCGGCCTCGGTGCGGGCGGCGGGTCGTCGTCGGTTGCTCCGGCCGAGTCGGATGCGGTGACCGCCGCCGCAGCGGTCGCGGCTTCGATCCGCGCTTCGAGCCGGGCGATCCGCCGCTCCTGATCGGTGCGCAACGCTCTCAGATCGGCCTCGATCGTCCGCAGCAGATGACCATTCTCCTCCGACTGACGAACGACGTCGGCCATCATCCGCTCGACCGCGACCAGACGGTTGTCGATGGCGCTGACCGACGCCTGGGTCGCGGCGGGCTCATAGACGGTGCCGGCGGTGTCGACCGGCTGGCCGCCGGGAAACAGTCGCCCCTGGACCTGCCGAAGCTGGCGTTCGAGCCGTTCGATTCGCTGCTCGGGGCTGGCCACTCGCTGGGCGAGCGCCGGAGCGGAAGCGATTCCGAGCAATGCCGCCGCGGCAAAGGTGAAACGAAAATATACAAGCTTCATGGTTCCCCCGGGGAATGGCGTTTCGACGATATGGCTGAACCAAGCTTGCGCAGCGATGAATCCGGCCCGCAAGCGGCTATTGGCCGGGGCTGCCGACACCGCCCTGCCCCTCGCCCCGCAACAGGTCGGGTCCGAGCAGGCTGACGTCCGATACGATCGTCGCCGGCGGCCCGATCGGCGGCGCGGTCGCGGTCCCGACGGTGATCCGAAGCGCTTCGGGCTTGCCGGCCCGGAGCAGCGGCGCGGTTGCCGTATCCGGCACCTGATAGCTCTGCCCGGCCGACAGCATGCCCTCGAACAGCGTGCGGCCGTCGCGTTCGGTGATCCGCACCCAGGCCGGATCCTCGGCGGTTATCACCACCGGCCCCTCGGCCACTGGCTCGGCCGGAGCCTCGGCCGGCGTCGCCGGCGCTCCGTCCGGCGCTTCGTCCGCCTCGGTCGCGACCGGGTCCGGATCGCCGCCTTCCAGGGAGCGATTGCCGTACCAGCTCATCGCCAGCACCAGCAGGATGACCGCGACGATCGCTCCGAGCACCAGCCAGCGCGGCATGGTCCGCGCCGGATCGACCGGCTGGAACACTTCGTTGGCCGCGGTCTCGGGCCGGTGGCCGCCCATTTCCTCGCGAAGCTGGTCGGCGACTTCGCTGCGATCGAGCCCGACCACGCTTGCGTAGCTCTTGGCGAAGCCGATCGTATAGGTCTGCGCCGGCAGCTTGTCCCAGTCGCCGGCCTCGAGGCTTTCGAGGTGGCGGCGCGGAATCCGGGTCTGGCCGGCGATCTCCTCGAGCGTCAGCTGCTTTTCTTCGCGCGCCGCGCGGAGGCGCGTCCCGACCGGCGTCGGGTCGATGTTTTCCGGTTCTGCGTCTTCGTCCACTCGTCGGTCTCCCGGATTCGTTGTCGAAGGCTGCAGTCGGGCTGTCAACCGGCGAACCGGCGGTTTCAGCCGATTGTTACGTGATGGCGGCGCGCCCAGTCGGCGAGTGACTTGCGCATGTCGCGCGGCGGCTCCTCGAGCAGCTGCGAAAGCCTGGCTCGGCAGCGCTCCGAATCGAGCGATCGGACCATCGCCTTGACCGGGCCCACCGCCGCCGGCGTGATCGAAAAATTCTCGGCGCCGATGCCGATCAGTGCCATCGCCTCGAGCGGCCGGCCGCCCATTTCGCCGCACAGCCGGACCGGGACATCGGCGGCGCAGGCGGCATCGATGACCCGCTTCAGGAAGCGCAGGATCGCCGGGCTGAGCCAGTCGTAGCGCTCGGCGAGGCGCGGGTCGGCGCGATCGGCGGCGAACAGGAACTGGGTCAAATCGTTGGTGCCGACCGAAAGGAAATCGACCCGCGGCAGCAGCTGATCGAGCAGCTCGGCGAGCGAAGGGACTTCCAGCATCGCGCCGAACTCGACGCTCGACGGAAGCGGCTTTTTCATCCTCTGAGCCCAGGCCAGCTGCTCCTCGAACAGGGCGCGCGCCTCCTCATACTCCCACGGTTCCGAGACCATCGGGAACATCACCCGCAGCACCCGCTCCGCCGCGGCGTCGATCAGCGCCCGGGCCTGCGCCTTCATCAGCGTCTTGCGGTCGAGCGACAGCCGCAGCGCGCGCCAGCCCATCGCCGGATTCTCGGCCTCGTCGCGGGCGTTGGACAAATAGGGCAGCGCCTTGTCGCCGCCGATGTCGAGCGTCCGGAAGATCACCGGCTTGTCGCCGGCCGCGTCGAGCACCTTGCGGTACAATCGCTGCTGCCGCTCGCGCCCCGGCAGGGTCGCCGACACCAGGAACTGGAACTCGGTCCGGAACAGGCCGATGCCGTCCGCGCCCGTCAAATCGAGCGTCGCCGCGTCCTCGGCCAGCCCGGCGTTGACCATCAAGGTGATCCGCTGCCCGTCGACAGTTTCCGCCGGCAACGGCCGGATGGCGACATATTCGGCGCGTCGTTTTTCGCTCAGCGCCAGGCGATGCTCGAAGCCCGACAGCAGCGCCCGCGATGGCCGGATGATGATGCTGCCATTGTCGCCATCGACGAGGATCGGCTCGCCCTCGCTGACGCAATGGCGGACGTCGTTCAGCCGGCCGATTACCGGCACGCCCATCGCCCGGGCGACGATCGTCATGTGCGCGGTCAACGAGCCTTCCTCGAGCACCACCGCTTTCAATCGCCGGCGGTCATATTCGAGCAGCTCGGCCGGCCCGAGGTTGCGGGCGATCAGCACCGTGTCGCGCGCGAGGCCGGACTGGGCGGCGGTGCCGATCCGGCCGGAGACGATCCGCATCAGCCGGTTCGCCAGATCCTCGAGGTCGTGCATCCGCTCCTTGAGCAGCGGATCGTCGATTTCCTGCATGCGAGCCCGGGTGCGCTGCTGGACCCGTTCGATCGCCGCCTCGGCGGTGAGGCCGCTATCGATCGCCTCGTTGATCCGCCGCGACCAGCCCTCGTCATAGGCGAACATCTTGTAGGTCTCGAGAATCTCGGCATGCTCGCCGGCGGTTCCGAACTCGGCCTCTCGGGTCATCGTCTCGATCTGCTCGCGCATCCGCCGGAAGGCCGAATAGACCCGCTCGCGCTCGGCCTCGATGTCCTCGGCGACGGTATGCTCGACGATTACCCGCGGCTGGTGGAACACGGCTTCGCCGCGAGCCATTCCGGTGACTAGCTTCAATCCGCTGAGTCGCATCGGCCCGGTGTCGCGGCGAGTGCCGCGGCGGGCGCCGTCGACCAGCCGCGCCGCGGCGATCATCTCGGACAACACCATGGTCACGGTCTGCAGCGCCTCGATCTCGACATCGTCGTAACGGCGCGGATCGGCGTGCTGTACCGCCAGCACCCCGATCGGGCTTTCGCGGCGGATGATCGGCACGCCGGCGAAGCTGTGGAAACGCTCCTCGCCGGTTTCGGGGCGATAGACGAAACCGGGATGGCTCGCCGCTTCGTCGAGGTTGAGCACCCGGCCTTCCGCGGCGATGGTCCCGACAAGCCCCTCGCCCATCGCCAGCCGGGTGACGTGGACCGCTTCCTTCCGCAATCCGTGGGTGGCGAACAGCTCGAGCCTGTTGTCGCGCAAAAGATAGATCGAGCAGACCTCGCTCGCCATCGCCTCGGCGATGATGTCGACGACCTTGTCGAGCTTGGCCTGCGCCGAGCCGCGCTTGGCCATCAGCTCGTGAAGGCCGGTCAGTATCTCGCGGGCGGAGGTGGCGGCGGTCAG
>CAYUWJ010000022.1:0-6286 GCA_964448315.1 uncultured Sphingomonas sp.
ATCGACCAGCGTCCGCGCCGACGCCGAGCTACCGACCGCGGGCGGGCGAAGCGAGACCGAGCTCGACCTGACGCGGCTGATGATCAGCGATGCCGGCCGAACCACGATCAACCTCCATCTCGAGCGGACAAGTCCCTTGCTCGAAAGCGAGCGCGACATAGCGCTTGCCGATCCGGTGCCGGCGGGCCCCGATCCGCGCGAGTTTAGAAGCCTGATCGGTTCGGATCGCGAAGCCCGGCTCGGCGGCACCTTGAACCGCACCCTGCTAGGTGCGTCGACGACCTTCGACGGCCACCTCGAATATTCCGACGGCCGCTCGCTGCTTGGTCCGTCGCTGCTCGATCCCGGCGAGCCGCTGGCGCGCGACAGGGAGAGCCTGGCCGGGCATCTCGGCTTGGCGATGAACGGCAACCGAGGCTCGTGGCGCTGGTCGCTGACGGGCGCCTACGACCGGACGCGATCGCTGACGGTCACCGAGCGAGAGTTCGGCGGACTTCAGCGCGAAGACCGGGCACGGTCGCTGTCCAGCGCAGCAGCGCTCGACCTGGTCGCCAATGGACCGCTGTTCAGTCTTCCGGCCGGGGAGGTGACGACAACCTTCAAAGTGGGCGCGGATACACGCGACCTCGACAGCAGGGCGCGCCGCGGCGACATAGTGACGACCAGCGACCTCGGCCGCGACCGACTGACCTCGTCGGTCAATCTCGACCTTCCGATCGCCAGTCGCGACGAGGTGCTCGCGGCGCTCGGCAACCTCACTTTGAACGGCAACGCCGAAGTCGAACAACTCTCCGACTTTGGCACTCTGACCACCATCGGCGCCGGGCTTTACTGGTCGCCCGCCGAGCGCCTCAACCTGATCAGCTCCTGGACCCGCGAGCAAGGGGCTCCCGGCCTCCAGCAACTCGGCGATCCAGAGCTGGTGACGGCGGACAGCCGGATTTTCGACTTTAGCCGCGGCGAGACGGTGCTGGTCGAGGCGGTGACCGGCGGCAACCCGGATCTGACCTTCAGTACCAGGAACGTGTTCAAGCTCGGCGGCAATTTCCGCCCGCTTAAGGACGTCGACCTGCGTCTGCGCGCCGATTATGTCAGTACGCGGATCGACGACCCGATCGCCCGTTTCCCGGGGCCGACCGACGCGGTCGAGGCGGCCTTTCCAGAGCGCTTCACCCGCGACGCCGACGGCAATCTGGTCCGCGTCGACCTGCGACCGGTCAATTATGACAGCTCGGCGCGCGACGAGCTGCGCTGGGGGTTCACCTTCACCAAGCCGCTGGAGTCGGCGCGACCGTCGCAATCGACTATCGCCCGGTTGCGCCAGGCGCGTCAGCGGCCTGGCGGGGGCCCCTCGGCCGAAGGCGCTCCGCCGTCTGCCGAAGGGCGCCGCGGCGGTCGAGGGGCGCGCGGCGGTGGACCGGGCGGCAGGCGCCAGGGCGGCCGCCTGCAGCTGTCCGCCTTTCACACGCTGCTTCTGAAGGATGAGGTCCGGATCCGGCCCGAGCTGCCGGTCATCGACTTTCTCGATGGCGAGGTAGCCGAGGGCGGCTCGGGACGCCCGCGCCATCAGGTCCAGGTCAGGGCGGGCTGGTTCAACAATGCGCTCGGCGCGCGGCTTTTCGCCAATTGGCAGAGCGGCAGTCGTGTCGTCGGCGGCCCGTCGGGCGACCTTGAGTTCGCGCCGCTCGCCCGTTTCAACCTGCGCCTGTTCGCCAATCTCGGCGAACGGCTCGATCTGGTTACGAAACAGCCGTGGCTGCGCGGAACGCAAGTGCGGCTTGGCGTCGACAATATCTTCGATGCCAAACAGAAGGTCCGCGATGCTGCCGGCCTGGTGCCGATCAACTATCAGCCCGACCTGCTCGACCCGCAGGGGCGCACGGTCAGTATTTCGATCCGCAAGCTATTCCTTCCGCCACGGAGCTTTTTCCGCCGCCAGGAGTCCGACGAGAGCTAGACAGGGACGCGCCAGCTGGGTTTTCAACGCGCTGATGTCGCAAAACCGCCGCATTGCCCTCGCACCAGAGCAACTTTGCCGCTAGGCTGCGGCACTTCTGAACAAGGACGCTTAGTGACCACCGAGACTATCCCAAAGGCCATCTGGAAAAGGTCGCATTATCTCGACCGGATGACGCTGAAGGAGCTGTGGGTCGCCTATTTCCAATATCCGGCGATCCTGGCCTACATCCTGCTAGCCGCGGTTTCGGCAGGTGTCTGGGCAGCCTATCCCGCCGGCGGGGTCGAAACCCTGTTGTCCGCCGCTCTGGTCGTCCTTGCCTATCCTTTGGTCTGGTATGGGCTCCACCGCTGGGTCCTGCACTCCCGGTGGATGTTCAAATTCCCCTACTTCGCCTCGACCTGGAAGCGCATTCACTACGATCATCACCAGGATCCCAACCATCTCGAGGTCTTGTTCGGGGCGCTGCACACTACGCTTCCGACGATCGCCATCGTCACCTTGCCGATCGGCTACGCCATCGGTGGCATCGGCGGCGCCGCGGCGGCATTCGGCGCCGGGCTGGTTACGACCTGCGTCTATGAATTCGTCCACTGCATCCAGCACCTTGCCTACAAGCCGAAGTTGAAGCTGATCGCCGAGATGAAGAAGCGGCACATGGCGCATCATTTCCACGACGAGCGCGGCAATTACGGCATCACCAACTATTTCTGGGACCGGGTGTTCGGCACTTTCTACGATCGCCCCGACCGGCCTCAGAAGAGCGCCACCGTGTTCAATCTCGGCTATACGCCCGAAGTCGCCCGGCGCTATCCGTGGGTCGCTCGCCTGTCAGGCGGCGTCGCCACCGGTCATCCGCGCAAGCGCCGGGACTGACGCATCCCCAAGCCGGCGGCTGAGCTTCGCATCCGGCCCGTCGCAACGGCGACGGACCGGCGCGCCTTCGTCGATTTCGCCTGGACCGTCTACCGGCACGACCCGGCCTGGGTGCCGCCGCTCAAGTCGGAGGTCCACGCCCTTCTCGATCCCGGCGAGAACCCGTGGTTCGAGCATGCCCGCGCGCAGCTGTGGCTGGCGGAGCGCGACGGGAGAACGGTCGGCCGGATCAGCGCTCAGGTCGATGATTTGGTGCAGACGCATATGGGCGCCGGCACAGGTCAGTGGGGCTTTCTCGAGGCAACCGACGCCGCGGTGGCGGCGGCGCTGCTGACAGCGGCCGAGGACTGGCTTCGCGATCAGGGGATGACCCGGGCGCTGGGCCCGTTCAGCCTGTCGGTGTGGGACGAGGTCGGCCTCGAGGTCGAAGGCCATGATGCGCCGCCGACCGTGATGATGCCGCACCACAAACCCGCATATGCCGAGTGGATCGAGGCCGCCGGCTACTGCAAGGCCAAGGACCTTTTGACCTACGAGCTCGACATCAGCGGTTGGCGCGATGAACGGATCGGCCGCCTGATCGAGGTTGGCGATCGCAACCCGCGATTTCGCATTCGCAAGGTCGACAAGTCGCGCTTCGACGCCGAAGCGGCGATCATCCTCAACCTGCTCAACGACGCCTGGGCCGGCAACTGGGGTTTCGTTCCACTGACCGAGGCGGAAATCACCTATGCCGGCAGGAAGCTGAAACCGATTATCTACGAAGATCTGGTGCGGATCGCCGAGCTTGATGGCGAACCCGTAGCCTTCATGGTCGGCCTGCCCGACATCAACGAATTGATCGCCGACCTCGATGGCCGCCTGTTTCCGTTCGGCTGGGCGAAGCTGCTGTGGCGCTTGCGAAACCCGCGCACGCGCTGCATCCGGGTGCCGCTGATGGGCGTCGCCTCCAGGCTTCACAACACGCGTCTCGCATCGCAGCTCGCCTTCATGTTGATCGAGCATATCCGCCGCGCCGCCGTCGGCACATTCGGCATGACTCACGGCGAGTTTGGCTGGATCCTCGAGGACAATAAGGGGATGCTTTCGATCGCCCAGCTCCCCGGGGCGTCGGTCAACCATGTCTACCGGGTATTCGAAAAGGCGCTTTGATGCGGCGGCTAGAGTAGCTCAACCCAGGTCGGCGCATGGTCGCTGGCCTTCTCCTGGGCGCGCGCCCATTTGTCGACGCCGGCGCCGCGCAGCCTGTCGGTCGCCTCGGGCGAGCACAGCAGATGGTCGATGCGGAAGCCCGCGTCGCGCTGCCAGCAGCCGGCGGTATAGTCCCAGAATGTGTACAGTCGCTCCTCGTCGGGGTGCAGCGCGCGAAGCGCATCGGTCCAGCCCCGGTGGACGATCCGGCGAAAGCGGTCGCGAGTCTCCGGCTGCAGCAACGCATCGTGCGCGGTCGCCTTGACAGAAAACACGTCGCGGTCTTCGGGGACGACGTTCCAGTCGCCGGCGAGCACCACGGCGCGTTCCTCGGCCAGCAGCGAGCGAGCGTGACCCTCGAGCCGATCCATCCACTTGAGCTTGTAGGCGAATTTGTCGGTGCCAACCGGGTTGCCGTTGGGCAGATAGAGCGACGCGACGACGAGGCCGCCAAAGTCTGTCGGCACCTGCGCCTCGATGTAGCGGCTGTGGGTGTCGTCCGGATCGTCGGGAAGCCCGGTCCGCCTAAGCTCCGGCGTATCGCCACGCTGCAATATGGCGACCCCGTTGAACCCCTTCTGACCGTGCCAGACGGCGCCGTAGCCGGCTGCCTCGATATCGGCGATCGGCAACGCCTCGTCGGCGCATTTGAGCTCCTGCAAGCAGACGAGGTCGGGCTTGTCGCGCTCGAGCCACTCGAGCAGCCGCGGCAGCCGGGCGCGGATACCATTGACGTTGAAGGTGGCGAGCCGCATGCGCTCGCCCTAGCAATGGATGGTCAGACGGAGAAGCTCGATCCGCAACCGCAGCCGGAAGCCGCGTTGGGATTGGTGACCTTGAAGGCGGCGCCACCGAGATCCTCGACGAAATCGACCGCCGAGCCGCGCACCAGATCGAGGCTCATCGCATCGACCACCAGCCGGACCCCGTCGGTCTCGGCGATTGTGTCGCCCTCTTCGGCCTGCTCGGCGAGGTCGAATTTGTAGGTAAAGCCGGCGCAGCCGCCGCCATCGACGGCGAGCCGCAAAATGGGCGGCTTCGATTGTCGCCCGGCAATCCAGGCGACGCGCCGTGCGGCACTTGCTGTAAGTTGGATGTCGGGTTCGCTCACCGGACAGAGATAGGGGCGCGCCGCCGAAGCGGCAAGGCGATCAGCGCGCGCCGGCGCGAGGCGGGCCGCCAAGCGCGATCTGGTCCATCGCCTGGGCATTGACGCTGCGCTTCATCGCCAGGAGATAATCGGTCGACTTCATGAACGGCACCGGATTGACCGCGCGGCCGTCGATCCGGACCTCATAGTGAAGGTGGCTGCCGGTCGAGCGGCCAGTCGAGCCCATGCGGGCGATGACGTCGCCGCGCTTGACCCGCTGCCCGCGGCTGACCAGCACCTTTGACAAATGCGCATAGCGGGTTTCGATGCCGCGGCCGTGGTCGATCTTGATCAGATTGCCGTAGCCGCCATTGTTCCAGCCGGCGTCGCTGACGACGCCGTCGGCGGTGGCATGGATGGCGGTGCCGACCGGGCCGGACAGGTCGATTCCGGCGTGCATCGCCGAACGGCGCTGGAACGGATCGGAGCGGACTCCGTAGCCGCTGGTGAAAGCGGCGGTCTGCACCGGCTTGTCGGACGGGACGGCGATCGCATTGTCGTGAAGATTGTCGAGCTTCTTCCAATTGCTGAACAACTGCTTGAAGGTCGGGTCGGCACCGCCGACCGGCTCCAGCGGGCCACCGACTCCGCCGCCGAGTCGTGCCGGGGTGATGCCCAGCTTGCGCAATTCGGCGGCCGCGGTGCGATAGCGAATGTCGAGCGCTCGGGCCGCTGCTTCGGCATGCGCCTGCTGGACTTCCTCGGCGCGAGCGAGCGGTCCGCCGGTTCCGACGGGAAGTTCACCAAGATCGGCGGCAGCAGCGATTTTGGCCGGGTCGACATCCTCGCCGGCGAGGAGTGCGATCAGAATCTCCTGGCGCTGCTCGATCTGCCGGGCGCGAACGTCGGTTGCCGCGGCAATGCTCGCCGCGTTCGCCGCGCCGGGCGCCAGCAAGCGAGCGGCCGCATAGCCGGACCAGGCGAACAGCGCGAAAGTCAGAGCCAGAAGGAGCAATTGTACCTGCGCCGTGAGACGCAGCCGGCGCAATTGCGAGCCGTCATGCACGAAGAAATCGCGATCGCGCAAAAAGCCTCCGAATGCCTTTGGCAGATTGACCATGAACGCTCTGCTCCAAAATCCATGCCGCTCGCGCACCACATGATGCCCGGCG
>CAYUWJ010000023.1:0-2901 GCA_964448315.1 uncultured Sphingomonas sp.
CGCCCGGTAGATGTCTTCCGGAAATGGGGCGAGCGGGTGCTCGGCGCGCGTCGCGCAGCGCCAGCCCCGGGACTCTCGCCGCCAGTCGGTGATCAGCAGCGCCTCTTCCCAGTCCGGCATCTGAACGACCAGCTCGGCGTCCCCCTCCTCGCCAGGCTGCATGACGAAGGACGAGCCGTCGAAGACGATCTCGTCCTGGCCGCCGACCCTGTTGACATAAGCGAGCGGCAAGCCGGTCACCTGCACTCGCGAGCCGACCAGCTGCTGGCGATGGTCGTCCTTGTCGATCTCATAGGGGCTGCCGTTGGCGACCAGCAACATTTCGGCGCCGGCCTTCGCCAGGTGGGTGCAGACCGGCTCCTGCCAAATGTCCTCGCAGATCGGCAGGCCGATCCTGACCCCGCGGAACTCGACCGGCTCCGGTATCGGCCCGGCGGTGAACAGGCGCTTTTCGTCGAACGTCCCGTAATTGGGAAGTTCGCGCTTCAGCGTCCGGGCGACGACCCGGCCTTCGTCGGCAAGGATCATCGCATTATAGTTGGCGCCGTCCTCATGGATGATCGAGCCGAACAGCAGCGCCGGCCCCGGCGAAGCCGTCGCGGCGACCAGCCGTTCGGCCGCCTCCATCGTCTTCCGCACGAACTCCGGGTTGAGCACCAGATCCTCGGGCGGATAGCCGGTCAACTGCAGCTCCGGGCAGAGCAGCAGGTCGGCGCCGGCGGCCTGGTCGCGAACGGCAAGCATCGCCGCCGCATTGCCTTCGAGGTCGCCGACCCGCTGGTTCATCTGGGCAAGCGCGATGGACAGACGGTCGGTCATCAACCCCCCAATAGCCCGAACGGACAAGAATGGGAGATGCCCTTTGCGCCGGGCCGCCGGGCTGGCTAAGGGCGGGGCCATCGTCGTTGGGATTAGGGCCGCCGCCATGAAATTGCTCGCCGGGAACAGCAACCTGCCGCTGGCCCGCTCCATCGCCGATTATCTGGAGATGCAGCTGACCGAGGCGAGCGTCCGGCGCTTCGCCGACGAAGAAGTGTTCGTCGAGATCAACGAAAATGTCCGCGGCGAGGACGTCTTCGTCCTCCAGTCGACTAGCTATCCGGCGAACGACAATCTGATGGAGCTTTTGATCTGCATCGACGCGCTGCGACGCGCGTCGGCCCGGCGGATCACCGCCGTGCTGCCCTATTTCGGCTATGCCCGGCAGGACCGCAAACCCGGGCCGCGAACGCCGATTTCCGCCAAGCTGGTCGCCAATCTGATCACCGTCGCCGGCGCCAACCGGGTGCTGTCGATCGACCTGCACGCCGGCCAGATCCAGGGCTTCTTCGATATTCCGACCGACAATCTGTTCGCCGCGCCGGTGGTCGCCGCCGATATTCAGGCGCGATTTTCGAAACGCCCGTTGACCGTCGTTTCGCCCGATGTCGGCGGCGTGGTGCGCGCCCGAAGTCTTGCCAAGCGGCTCGACAATTCGCCGCTGGCGATCGTCGACAAAAGACGCGAGCGGGCCGGCGAATCGGAAGTGATGAATATCATCGGCGAAGTCGACGGGCGATGCTGCATCCTGATCGACGACATCGTCGATTCGGCCGGAACGCTGTGCAACGCCGCCGCCGCCCTCAAGCAGCAGGGCGCGGAAGCGGTGTTCGCCTACTGCACTCACGGCGTGCTGTCGGGCGGCGCGGCGGCGCGAGTCGCCGCGTCCGAATTGAGCGAGCTGGTCGTCACCGATACGATCGCGTCGGGCGAATCGGGCCCCAAGGACAACAAGATCCGCCGCCTGACCATCGCCCCGCTGCTCGGCGAAGCGATCCGCCGGATCGCCGATGAAAGCTCGGTGTCGAGCCTGTTCGACTAGGTCGAACCCTCCAGCCGCCAGCGCGTTGGCTCGTGGCGTAGTGGAGGAGATTGCGATGCCCACCGTCCTGATCACGGGCGCCAACCGCGGGCTGGGGCTCGAGTTCGCGCGGCAGTACAAGGGCGCCGGCTGGGACGTTGTTGCGACCGTCCGGGAGAGCAGTGGCGAGCTCGACGGGCTGGGCGTGCGGGTCGAACAGCTCGACATGGGCGATCTCGGCGCCGTCGCACGTTTCGGCGGGCGGATCGACAGCCTGGACCTGCTGATCGCCAATGCCGGCATGTATGGGCCGAGGTCGGTCACAAGCGCCGAGGACGCCGAAGGCTGGTCGGAAACCTTCACCGTCAACAGCATCGCGCCTTTCCTGCTGGCGCAGTCGGTCCTGCCGCACGTCGAGCGCTCGCGCGGCAAGCTGATCGCCATCAGCACCCGAATGGGCAGCATCGCCGACAACAGCTCGGGCGGGTTCATCGCCTACCGCTCGTCCAAGGCGGCACTCAACGCGGCCTGGCGGAGTCTCGCGATTGACGTTCGGGATCGCGGTGTGGTTGCCGCGGTGCTTCACCCCGGATGGGTGGAAACCCGCATGGGCGGGCCGAGCGCGCCGCTTCAGCCGGAGGACAGCATCGCCGGAATGCGTCGAGTGATCGAGAGCCTGGGCCTTGACCAGTCCGGCGGCTTTTTCAGTTACGACGGATCGGAGATTCCCTGGTAGGCGACGGCTTGCAAGAATCTCGCCCGCCCCGTATAGGCCCGCGCTTTCCAGACTCGTGGAAAAAGTGAACGGCCCGGCCAGTCAGGGCTGCCGTGGCGGTTCGATAACGTCGCCCCCCGACGGGTTTTCGTGAGAAGACTTGGCGTGCGGGGCACATCAGGAGACGAAAATGCCCAAGCTCAAAACCAAGAGCGGCGTCAAGAAACGCTTCAAGATCACCGCCACCGGCAAGGTGAAGCACGGCGTCGCCGGCAAGCGCCACCGGCTGATCAGCCACAACGCCAAATATATCCGCCAGAACCGCGGCACCGAAGTGCTTGCCGAC
>CAYUWJ010000024.1:0-20412 GCA_964448315.1 uncultured Sphingomonas sp.
GGATGCGAGGCCGACGCCTTCCCAGCCGAAGAACATCTGGACGAGGTTGTCGGCGGTCACCAGCATCAGCATCGCGAAGCTGAACAAGGACAGATAGGCGAAGAAGCGCGGCTGGCCCGGATCCTCCTCCATATAGCCCCAGCTGTAGAGGTGGACGAGGCTGGACACCGTCGTCACCACGACCAGCATCACCGCGGTCAGCGCGTCGAGCCTGAGCGCCCAGTCGACGGCAAGATCGCCCGACACGATCCAGGTCGCGACCGGCACTGTGGTCGAGGGCGCGCCGCCGAAGACGAAGTCGAGGAAGATCGGCCACGACAGCGCCGCCCCGACGAACAAGGCGCCGGTGGTGACGAGCTTGGCCGGAAAATTGCCGATCCAGCGTCCGCCGAGCCCGGCAATAATCGCCGCGATCAGCGGCAGGAAAACAATCAGCTGGAGAGCCATCAGCCGTGCATCCGGGCGACGTCATCGACCGCGATCGAGCCGCGGCGGCGGAAGAAGATGACGACGATCGCCAGCCCGATCGCCGCTTCGGCGGCGGCGACGGTGAGCACGAACATCGCCATCACCTGCCCGGTGAGATCGCCGAGATAGGCCGAAAAGGCGACGAAATTGATGTTGGCCGAAAGCAGGATGAGCTCGATCGCCATTAGCATCAAGATGACGTTGCGGCGATTGAGGAAGATGCCGAGCACGCCGATCACGAACAGGATCGCGCCCACCGCCAGATAATGGACCAGCGAGATCACAGCCCCACATCCCCGTTCGTGTCGAGCGCAGCGTCGAGCCTGTCGAGACGCGAAGTCGAGACATCCCTCGACACGCCATCTCGACCTTGCTCGATGGCTGCTCGGGACGAACGGCGATGGTGCGCGGAAAAGATCACAGCTCGATCCCCTCGCCGACGCCCGGCTTGGTCATCCGCACCGCATCCTCGGGCCGGCGGCCGATCTGCTTCGATACGTCCTGCGGCCGCCGGCCCCCGCGGTTGCGGTGGGTAAGGACGATGGCGCCGACCATCGCCACCAGCAGGATCAGCCCGGCCAGCTCGAACGGGAACAGGAAGCGGCTGTAGAGCAGCTCGCCGAGCGCGACGATGTTCGGCTGATCGGTCTCCGGCGGCGCCGCACCGCTCAGCCCCGGCCCCGACCGCCAGGCGGCAACGGCGATGACGATCTCGGCCAGCAGCACCAGCGCCATCAGCGCCCCGAACGGCAGGTTGCGCGAAAAGCCGCTGCGCAGCGTCGCAAAGTCGATGTTGAGCATCATCACGACGAACAGGAACAGGACCGCGATCGCGCCGACGTAAACGATCACCAGCAACAGGGCGATGAACTCGGCGCCGACCATCAGCATCAACCCGGCCGCGTTGAAGAAGGCGAGGATCAGCCACAGCACGCTGTGCACCGGGTTGCGCGCGAAGATCACCGCCAGCGCCGATCCGATGGTGACCGTCGCGAACAGATAGAAGGCGATGAGGGCGATCATGCAGCTACCGCCCCTCGTCCGTCACCCTGAACTTGTTTCAGGGTCCATCCCCGGGCCGCAGCGGCGCGGAAGAATGGATGCTGAAACAAGTTCAGCATGACGGTAAATTGCATGAATGCGGGGCCCTGTTTCACGAAGCTGTGAGCCGCCTACCGATACGGCGCATCGGCGGCAAGGTTGGCCGCGATCGCCTGTTCCCAGCGGTCGCCGTTGGCGAGCAGCTTGGCCTTGTCGTAGAGCAATTCCTCCCGAGTCTCGGTCGCGAACTCGAGGTTCGGCCCCTCTACGATCGCGTCCACCGGGCAGGATTCCTCGCACAGCCCGCAATAGATGCACTTGACCATGTCGATGTCGTAGCGCGTCGTCCGCCGCGACCCGTCCTCGCGCGGCTCGGCTTCGATGGTGATCGCCAGCGCCGGGCAGATCGCCTCGCACAGCTTGCAGGCGATGCAGCGCTCCTCGCCGTTGGGATAGCGGCGCAGCGCATGCTCGCCGCGGAAGCGCGGGCTCTGCTGCGCCTTCTCGTAGGGATAGTTGATCGTTACCTTGGGCTTGAAGAAATATTTCAAGGTCAGCCAGTGTGCGCGCACCAGCTCCCACAAGGTGAAGGCTTTGACATATTGCATCAGCGTCATAGCGCCACTCCGTAACGGGTCAGCATCAGCCAACCCGAGATGAGGATGACGAACAGGATGCTGAGCGGCAGGAATATCTTCCACCCGAGCCGCATCAGCTGGTCGTAGCGGTATCTCGGCACCGTCGCCCGAACCCAGCTGAAGACGAAGAAGAAGAACAGCATCTTGGCGAACAGCCAGATGATGCCGGGGATCGCATAGAGCGGCGCCCAGTCGATCGGCGGCAGATAGCCACCCCAGAACAAAATGGCGTTCAAGGCGCACATCAGCAGCACATTGCCATATTCGCCGAGCCAGAAGAGCGCGAAGCTCATCGATGAATATTCGGTCTGGAAACCGGCAACGAGCTCGCTTTCCGCCTCGGTGAGGTCGAACGGCGTGCGGAAGGTTTCGGCCATCGTGCTGATCAGAAACACCACCGCCATCGGGAACAACAGCGGGTTGAAGCCGAAGCCGTTCAGCAGCCCGAGCACATGGCCCTGCTGCTGCATCACGATTTCGGTCAGGTTGAAGCTGTTGGCCCACAACACGACGCTGATCAGCACGAAGCCGATCGACACTTCATAGCTGACCATCTGAGCCGCCGCCCGAAGCGCCGAATAGAAGGGATATTTGGAGTTGGACGCCCAGCCGGCGATGATCACGCCGTAAACGCCAAGGCTCGACGCGGCGAGCACGTAGAGCAGGCCGACATTGACGTCGGCGAGCACCACTCCGGCATCGAACGGGATCACCGCCCAGACGATCAGCGCCACCGTGAAACTGACGATCGGCGCGATCAGGAACAGCCCCTTGTTGGCGTTGGTCGGGACGATGGTTTCCTTGAGGAACACTTTCAGCCCGTCGGCGAAGCTTTGCAGCAGCCCGAACGGCCCGACGACATTGGGCCCGCGGCGAAGCGCGATCGCCGCCCAGATCTTGCGGTCGGCATAGATGATCATCGCCACGCTGAGCATCAGCGGAAAGGCGATCGCCATGATGCCGGTCATGGTCGCGAAGAACCACGACCATTCGTAGGTCAGCCCCCAGGACTGGTACCAGGCGGTCATCGCGAAATGCCCCCCATCATTCCGCCGCCTCCAGCATCGTGCGGCCGTGGATCAGCTCCTCGGAGCAGCGCTGCATCGTCGGGCTGGCGCGGCAGATGGCGTTGGTCAGGTAGAAATCGCGGATCGGGTAAACCACCGCGCCCGCGGATTTCGCGTCGAGCTTGGGCGGCGCCCAGTCGAGCTCCAGCAATCCGGTTCGGCCGAGCTGCGGATATTCCGCCGCCATCGCCGCGCGCACCCCGTCGTAGCTTTCGAACGGCAACGGCCGCTTCAACAGGTCGGAGACGGCGCGCAGGATCGTCCAGTCGACCCGGGCGTCGCCCGGCGGGAAGGCGGCGCGCTCGGAAAACTGCACCCGCCCTTCGAGATTGACATAAGTGCCGTGCTTTTCGGCATAAGCGGCGCCGGGCAGCACCAGATCGGCGATTTGCGCGCCAGTGTCGCCGTGATGGCCGATGTAGATTTTGAAGCTGCCGGCGAACCGCGCCGGATCGACCTCGTCGGCGCCGAGCAGCAGCACGACTTGCGGCTCTGCCGCCTCGATATCGGCGATGCCGCCCGGCTGCGCATAGCCGAGGATCAGCCCGGCCATGCGCGACGCGGCGGTGTGCAGCACGTTGAAGCCGTTCCAGATGCCATCGCCAGTATCTGGCCGCATCAGCTTGAGCGGCTCGACCAGCGCCAGCGCGGCGCCCAGCGCCCCGGCGGCAAGCGCCCCCGGGCCGACGATCACAGCCGGCCGATCGGCTTTGGCGAACGCCTCGCCGACCGCTTTCGGCAGCTTGCCCAGCAGCTTCAGATCATTGCCCAGCCATTCGACCTTCATTCCAAGATCGACTTCGGGCCCGATGGCGAAAATCTTCGCGCCGCGCCGCGCCGCCTTGCGCAATCGGGTGTTGATCAGCGGCGCTTCCCAGCGCGGATTGGCGCCGACCAGCAGCACCGCGTCGGCGCTGTCGATCCCGGCGATGGTCGAATTGAAGGCGACCGCGGCCAGGTTGGTGACGTCATAGTCCATGCCGGTCTGGCGCCCTTCGAGCAGCGACGAGCCCTGCCCTTCGAGCAATTTCTTGGCCGCATACATCGTCTCGGCGTCGAGCAGATCGCCGGCGATCGCGGCAACGCTCGGCCCCGCCGCCTTCAGCTTTTTCGCGAACAGCTCGAGCGCTTCGCTCCAGCTCGCTTCCTTGAGCTTGCCCTTGTCGCGCAGCCACGGCCGGTCGAGCCGGTTTCGCACCAGAGCGTCGACATGGTGGCGGGTCTTGTCGTGGATCCACTCCTCGTTGACGTCCTCATGGACGCGCGGCAGGATCCGCATCACCTGGCGCTGGCGGACGTCAAGCCGGATATTGCTGCCGACCGCATCCATCACGTCGATGCCCGGCACCCGCCGCAATTCCCACGGCCGCATCTCGAAAATTTGCGGCTTTTGAAGCAGTGCTCCGACCGGGCATATGTCGGCGAGATTGCCGGAGAGCTCGCTGACCACCGCGCGCTCGAGGTAGGAGGTCACCTGGCTGTCCTCGCCGCGATACAGCATGCCCAGCTCGGGCACGCCCGCGACCTCCTCGGCGAAGCGGATGCAGCGCGTGCACTGGATGCAGCGGGTCATCGCCGTCTTGATCACCGGCCCCATATATTTTTCGTCGATCGCCCGCTTGTTCTCCTCGTAGCGGGAGAAACCGCGGCCATAGGCCATCGCCTGGTCCTGCAGGTCGCACTCGCCGCCCTGGTCGCAGATCGGGCAATCGAGCGGGTGGTTGATGAGCAGAAACTCCATCACCCCCTCGCGCGCCTTCTTGACCATCGCCGTGTCGGTGCGGATCGCCTGGCCGTCGGCGGCGGGCAGCGCGCAGCTCGCCTGCGGCTTGGGCGGCCCCGGCGCGACTTCGACCAGGCACATCCGGCAATTGCCGGCGATCGACAATCGCTCATGATAGCAGAAGTGCGGAATCTCCTTGCCGGCAAGCTCGCACGCCTGCAGCACGGTGGCGCCCTTTGGAACCTCCAGCTCGACGCCGTCGACGGTGACCTTGGGCATCAGTAGGTCCCCCCGCGGTCGTCATCCTCGTCGCGGTCGCGCGGTGGCAAATTCCGCCAACGGCCGAGCAGCGCGACCAGCGCGACGACTATGACGCCAAGGATGGCGATGGTGATGACGAGCCTCATTGCGCCTGTCCCGTTGCCGGGCTCGGTAATCGCGGGGCCCTCGCCAACCGCAAATAATTCAGAGCTAGCGTACCCCTCGCTGCCTCGTGCGAAAATGTGACCGTCGCACCCATTTCCAAACAATTTTCGAACGCCGCCTGGAGCTTCCGGAACGCCGCGCGTTCGGAATCAGTGGCCACCTCACTCCTAAGCAATTCGGTGGCCTCCGAGGGCGCAGCGCGTAAAACGCATTCCCCGAAACGAAAAAGGCCGATCGTTGCGGCAGCGCGAGCCTGCTGGTCGGCTAACTGCTGCTCATTTTGCGCCTTATTCCATCGGCCGGCGATCCCTCGCACTTCTTGCTCTACTGTTCCGTGATCAAGTGGCGGAACAGTTCGCAGATCACCGAGCCAAAGCGACTGATCACGCCGAACGAGCGCATCGGCGAGTGCAAAATGAAGCAGCGGCCGCTGCATCCGCATCGCGATCGCGCCATGTCCGCGAGGCACGCAGTCCGAAATGCGAACCTTCTCGGTAAGCTTTTGATCGAAGCTTCGCTCCAAAGCGAACCTGGCGACCACTTTCGGTCTACGTTTGACAACACAGTCAGCATATTGAGCCAGGAGTCGCCTCTCGAAGCCGGCCGGGAATTTGTCTCGAGGCGCGACCGCCACACTCGTCGCGGCAGCAAACACAACAAAGGCCGCAATTTCCATCATTCCGCCGCCTCCAACATCGCCTTGCCGGCCCGCTCGGCGATCCGCCGCTCGAGCTCGGGGCGGAAATGCTTGATCAGGCCCTGGATCGGCCAGGCGGCGGCGTCGCCAAGCGCGCAGATGGTGTGGCCCTCGACCTGTTTGGTGACGTCCAATAGCTTGTCGATCGTCGCCGGGCTCGCGTCGCCGGTGTGGAGTTTCTCCATGATCCGCCACATCCAGCCGGTGCCTTCGCGGCACGGAGTGCACTGGCCGCAGCTTTCATGCTTGTAGAAGTATGAGATGCGGCTGATCGCCCGGACGATGTCGGTCGATTTGTCCATGACGATCACCGCCGCCGTGCCGAGGCCCGAGCCCAGATCCTTGAGCCCGTCGAAATCCATCGGCGCATCGATGATCTCGTGCGCCGGGACCAACGGCACCGACGACCCCCCGGGGATCACCGCCAGCAGATTGTCCCACCCCCCGCTTATGCCGCCGCCGTGGCGGTCGATCAGCTCGCGAAAGCTGATCGACATCGATTCTTCGACCACGCACGGCGTGTTGATATGGCCGGACAGCTGATAAAGCTTGGTGCCGGCATTCTTCTCGCGGCCGAAGCTCGCGAACCATTGCGCGCTGCGGCGCAGGATAGTCGGCACCACGGCGATGCTCTCGACATTGTTGACCGTGGTCGGACAGCCGTAGAGGCCGGCTCCGGCCGGGAACGGCGGCTTGAGGCGCGGCTTGCCCTGCTTGCCCTCCAGGCTCTCGAGCAGCGCCGTCTCCTCGCCGCAGATATAGGCGCCGGCGCCGCGGTGGACGAACAGGTCGAAATCATAGCCCGAGCCGGCGGCATTCTTGCCGAGCAGCCCGGCCGCATAGGCTTCGGCCACCGCCCGCTCGAGCGCCTCGGTCTCGGCGATGAACTCGCCGCGAATATAGATGTAGCCGGCCCGCGCCCGCATCGCGAAACCGGCGATAAGCGAGCCTTCGATCAGCTTGTGCGGATCGTGGCGGATAATCTCGCGGTCCTTGCACGATCCCGGCTCGCTCTCGTCGGCGTTGACCACCAGGAAATTGGGCTTTCCGGGTTTCGGCTCCTTGGGCATGAAGCCCCACTTCATACCGGTCGGGAAGCCGGCGCCGCCGCGCCCGCGAAGGCCCGAATCCTTGATCTCCTCGATAATCGCGTCCTGGCCGCGGCTCATCAGCCTGGCGGTATCGTCCCAGTCCCCCCGCGCCCGCGCCGCTTTCAGCCACGGCTCCTGGAAGCCGTAGAGGTTGGTGAAGATCCGATCCTTGTCGGCGAGAGGAGTGGTGGTGCCCATCAGGCCTTCCCTCCCCGAATATAACGCGGAGCTTTGATCGCAAGAATGGCTAGGCCGAGCGCCAGGAGCGGCAATCCCCTCACCAGCCAAGCATCAAAGTAGGAACCGGGGCCGTCCCTCGGCATCGCTACCATCGCGCTGATCACTACCAATGCGCCAGCAAGAATAATGACGTTCAAAACCCGAAGGACGCGGCTTTCCCGAGGCATCACCACTGCCCCCAATAGTCGTGATTGCGCTCGGCCATCTTCTTAAGACTGGTTACGATGCTCATCGACCAGCCTTCCGGTATTCAAGGAAGAAAAGACCAAGAGCCATTCCCAAACCAAAGAGCGCACCAATCGCCAGAGACGAAAGCAACGCGCCCTCTTTGAATAGCCAGTAGAGGAACATGCCTCCCGCACTGAGAAGTCCGATTTTGGCCGGCGTCTTAGCGTTCGCTGGGAGGAAACCCGCCATCATTGGGGACCCAGCAGCTTGACGCCGCCATAGACGATCAGCCCGGCGACTGCGATTCCGACGAGCAAACCGAGCAACCCTTTGAGGATATTCCACGCGACGACGATGACGACGATGGCGACGAGAATCTTGATCAGCGTGCCCATCACCACTGCCCCCGATAGTCGTAATTGCGCTCGGCCATCTTCTTGAGGCTGGTCGGACCGCCCTCGGGGCAACTCGTCTGCCGTTCGATCTGCGGGCCGGGCTTGGGCGTCTCGCCGCGCGCCAACGCATCGAGCACCGCGCCCATGCTGTCCTCAGTCAGATCCTCGTAATTTTCGTCGTTGATCTGCACCATCGGCGCGTTGGCGCAGGCGCCGAGGCATTCGACTTCGGTCAGGGTGAACAGCCCGTCGTCGGTCGTGTGCCCCTTCCGCAGCCCGCGCCGGTAGCAGGCGTCGAGCACTTCGTCCGACCCGCGCAGCATGCACGGCGTCGTCCCGCACACCTGGACATGAAAGCGGCCGACCGGCGCGAGATTGAACATGGTGTAGAAGGTCGCGACTTCGAGCACCCGGATCAGCGGCATGCCGAGCTCGGCTGCGACATACTCCATCACCGGCAGCGGCAGCCAGCCCTGAGTCTTCGTCTCCGCCCCGACCTGCCGCTGGGCAAGGTCAAGCAACGGGATCACAGCCGACTGCTGCCGCCCGTCCGGATAGCGCGCGATAAACGTCTTGGCCGCTTTGGCGTTGGCGTCGGTCCAGGCAAAGCCCGACCAGCGCGCCCGGACCTCCGGATCGTCGATGATGCCTGCCGGGTTAGCCATCAGCGGTCGCACTCCCCGAACACGACGTCGATCGCGCTCAGCACCGCGGTGACGTCGGCGAGCATGTGCCCCTTCATCATGAAGTCCATCGCCTGCAGGTGGCTGAAGGCGGTCGGGCGGATCTTGCAGCGATAGGGCCGGTTGCTGCCGTCGGCGACCAGATAGACGCCGAACTCGCCCTTCGGGCTCTCGGTCGCGACATAAACCTCGCCGGCGGGCACGTGATAGCCTTCGGTGAAGAGCTTGAAGTGGTGGATCAGCGCTTCCATCGAGGTCTTCATCTCGGCGCGGCTCGGCGGGAACACCTTGCGGTCGTCGGTCCCTACCGGTCCCGGCGGCATTTCCTTCAGGCACTGGCGGGCGATCCGCCACGACTGGCGGACTTCCTCGACGCGGACCATGAAGCGGTCATAGCAGTCGCCGTTGGTGCCGACCGGAATGTCGAACTCCATCCGGTCGTAAACCTCGTAGGGCTGCGACTTGCGCAGGTCCCACGGCAGGCCAGAAGCGCGGATCATCGGCCCCGAGAAGCCCCAGGCGATCGCATCCTCCTTCGATACCTTGCCGATGTCGACGTTGCGCTGCTTGAAGATGCGGTTGTCGGCGACCAGGCTGATCGCGTCCTCGAACAAGCCCATACGGTTGTCGAGGAAGTCGCCGATCTGGGCGAACACCTTGGGCGGAATGTCGCCGTGGACCCCGCCGGCGCGGAAATAATTGGCGTGCATCCGCGCCCCCGACACCGCCTCGTAGATCTGCATCAGATCCTCGCGGAGCTCGAACAGCCACAAATTGGGGGTCATCGCGCCGACATCCATGATGTGGGCGCCGAGGTTGAGCATATGGTTCTTGATGCGGGTCAGCTCCGCCATCAGCACGCGGATATATTGCGCCCGCGGCGGCACCTCGAGGCCCATCAATTTCTCGATCGCCAGCACGAAGCCATGCTCCATGCACATCGGCGAGCAGTAATCGAGCCGGTCGAAATAGGGCAAAGCCTGAGCGTAGGTCTTATACTCGATCAGCTTCTCGGTGCCGCGGTGGAGCAGCCCGACATGCGGGTCGACCCGCTCGACCATCTCGCCGTCGAGCTCGAGGATCAGCCGAAGCACGCCGTGCGCCGCCGGGTGCTGCGGACCGAAATTGATCGTGTATGTGCCGGGCTCGCCCAAATCCTCGCCGCGCGCGTCGCCCGGCGATCCGACCATCACGTCCAAGGTGCGGGCGTCGGTCATGCCTCGCCCGCTCCGCCTCGATCGGGCCCGTCGGGCTTGGGCTCGGGGATCGGCGTCACTTCGCCGCCGGCATGATCGGCCTTGTCGGCGGCCGGCTTGCGCGCCGCCTTTTTCGCCTGGCGGGTAGCGCCCGGACCGGCGCCGGTGTCGGCCGGAGTCTCGGTGGTCTTCGGCACCGTGGCGTCGGTCTTCGACGGCACCTCGGTCGGGCCCGACGGTGCCACCGCCGCGCTCGGTGCCCCGGGCGCTTGCGGCTCGGCCTTCTCGTCGCCGGGCAGCCGATATTCCGGCCCCTGCCACGGCATCAGGAAATCGAAGCTGCGAAAGTCCTGCGGCAGGTCGACCGGTTCATAGACGACGCGCTTTTCGGCTTCCGAATAGCGCAGCTCGACATGGCCGGTGAGCGGGAAATCCTTGCGCTGCGGATAGCCCTCGAAGCCATAGTCGGTGAGGATTCGGCGCAAGTCGGGATTGCCGGCAAAGGTGACGCCGTACATGTCGAACACTTCGCGCTCGAGCCAGCCGGCGACCGGCCACAGCCCCGTCACGCTCGGCACCGGAGTCGCCTCGTCGGTCGAGAGCTTGACCCGGATGCGCCGGTTCAGCGTCAGCGACAGCAGCTGGTAAACCACCTCGAACCGCTCAGGCCGCTCGGGATAATCGACGCCGGCGATCTCCATCAGCTGCTGATATTCGAGGCCCGGCGTGTCGCGCAGCGCCCCCAGCACCTCGGCAATGGCGTCGCGAGCGACGGTAAGACTGATCTCGCCGACCCGCTCGGTCGCGTCGAGCAAAGCGTCGCCGAGCGCCGCCTTGGCCGCATCGATCACGCCGTCATCGGGCGCGGTCCTGGGAACGTGCGGGGCGATCTGAACCGACATCAGCGGCACATAAATCCGTTCGTGTCGAGCAAAGGTCGAGCGAAGCCGAGACCGACGTCGAGACATCTCTCGACACGGCTTCTCGACAAGCTCGAAACCTGCTCGAGACGAACGGAAGTGTTCAAAATCATCACCGCTCGATCGTCCCTTCGCGGCGGATTTTCCGCTGCAGCTGCAGGATTCCGTAGAGCAAAGCCTCGGCCGTCGGCGGGCAGCCCGGGACGTAGATGTCGACCGGCACGATGCGGTCGCAACCGCGGACCACCGAGTAGCTATAGTGATAATAGCCGCCGCCATTGGCGCAGCTGCCCATCGAGATCACGTAGCGCGGCTCGCTCATCTGGTCGTAGACTCGGCGGAGCGCCGACGCCATCTTGTTGCACAGCGTCCCGGCGACGATCATCACGTCCGACTGACGGGGGCTTGCGCGCGGAGCAACACCAAATCTTTCAAGGTCATAGCGCGGCATGTTCACATGAATCATCTCAACCGCGCAGCACGCCAGGCCGAAGGTCATCCACCACAGGGAGCCGGTCCGCGCCCAGGTGAACAGATCCTCGGTCGAAGTGACCAGAAAGCCCTTCTCGTCGAGCTCGCGGCGCATCTCGCCGAAATTCTCCATGTCGGGGCCGCCCGGCGTCAGCCCGGCGGCTCGGGCAAGGTCTTCCTCGGTCGGGCGCGGATTGAGGATCACTCCCATTCCAGCGCTCCCTTCTTCCAGGCGTAGGCGAGGCCGAGCCCGAGCTCGGCGAGGAATATCATCATCGCGATCCAGCTCGCCATTCCGGCGCCGGCCAGCGACACCGCCCAGGGAAACAGGAACGCCACCTCGAGGTCGAAGACGATGAACAGGATTGCGACCAGATAGAAGCGCACGTCGAACTGCGCCCTTGCATCCTCGAAGGCGGGAAAACCGCACTCATACTCGGTCAGCTTCTGCGGATAGGGCTGGTGCGCTCCGGTCAGCCGCGAGGCGAGCATCGGCAACAGGACGAACGCCACCGACAGCCCCAGCGCAAAGCCGAGGAAAAGCAGGATGGGCAGGTAGCCGGCAGCAACGCTTGCCAAGGGAAGTCTCCGCTACGCGAGAATTGGCGGCGCTTTAGGACAGCAAGGTGCGGGCCGCAACCATAACGGCCCTCATTTGGCGCTCGATTCCGACTGGCGCAGCGCCCCGCCGACCAGCTTGTGCAGCTTCGACTGAAGTTGGTCGTTGGCGGCCAGCACCTGGCCCTTGGCGAGCCCCGCTTCGCCGCCGCGGAAGTCGGTGACGAAACCGCCCGCCTCGCGCACCAGCAGCAGGCCGGCGGCGATGTCCCAGTGCTCGAGGTCCTCCTCCCAAAAGCCATCGAAGCGCCCGGCGGCGACCCAGGCGAGGTCGAGCGCGGCGGAACCGAAGCGGCGGATGCCGGCAACTTCGGGCGATACCGCATCGAGAATCTTGTTGAAGCGCTCGAGGTCGCCGTGCGCCTTGTAGGGAATGCCGGTGGCTATCAGCGCTTCGGAAAGGTCGCGGCGGGCGGAGACTCGCAGCCGGCGCTCGTTGTGCCAGGCGCCCCGGCCCTTTTCCGCCCAGAAGCTCTCGTCGGTGAGCGGCTGGTAGACCAGCCCCTGGGTGATCTCGGCGCGGCTGCCGCCGGGCTTCGGCTCCTCGACCGCGATCGAGATAGCGAAATGCGGGATGCCGTGGAGGAAGTTGGAAGTGCCGTCGATCGGGTCGACGACCCAGCGCGGCTTGGACGGGTCGCCGGCGATCTCGCCCGCTTCCTCGAGCAGCAAGCCCCAGGCCGGACGGGCATGGCGCAATTCGTCGACGATCGTCGCCTCGGCACGCTTGTCGGCCATCGAGACGAAATCGGCCGGCCCCTTGCGGCTGACCTGCAACTGCTCGACCTCGCCGAAGTCGCGGCGCAGCCGCGGCGCCGCCTTGCGCGCCGCCCGGGTCATCACCGTGATCAGTCCGGAATGGGAAACCAATTCACTCTCCTCCCCTCCCGCCTGCGGGAGGGCACGCTCAGTCCGCGCGCTTCACATAGGTCTGCTCGTACACATCGACGACGATCCGCGTCCCGACGCCGATATGCGGCGGGACCATCACCTTGACCCCATTTTCGAGCACCGCGGGCTTGAAGCTCGACGAGGCGGTCTGCCCCTTCACCACCGCATCGGCTTCGACGATCAGCGCCTCGATCGTGTCGGGCAACTGGACCGAGATCGGCTTCTCCTCATGCAGCTCCATCACCACGTCCATCCCGTCCTGCAGGAAAGCCGCTGCATCACCGAGCAGGTCGCTGGGAAGGCTAATCTGCTCGTAATTTTCCTTGTCCATGAAGGTCAGCATGTCGCCGTCGGCAAACAGGAACTGATAGTCCTTGGTGTCGAGCCGCACCCGTTCGA
This sequence comes from uncultured Sphingomonas sp., assembly GCA_964448315.1. GTDB lineage: Bacteria > Pseudomonadota > Alphaproteobacteria > Sphingomonadales > Sphingomonadaceae > Sphingomicrobium. Next base: position 13,133 of record CAYUWJ010000024.1, read on the forward strand.
CCGTCTCGGCACTGCGGAAGCGGACGTTGTTCTTGCGGCCGTCGATCAGATTCTTCAGCTCGACCTGCATGTAGGCGCCGCCCTTGCCCGGCTGGGTGTGCTGGATCTTCACCGCCCGCCAGATGCCGCCTTCATATTCGATGATGTTGCCGGGACGGATGTCCACGCCGGAAATTTTCATTGCACTTCAACCTTCAAGCACCTGTCAGGAAAAGGCCGCTTATCCTGAGGAGCGGCTTTATCGAAGCCGCGTCTCGAAGGAACCGGACACAGCAGAGTTGCCGCGCCCTTAACCGCTGGTCCGCTCACCGGCAAGCAGCGGGTAGGGATTGACGGCGGTGCCCTGGTTCCAGCGCTCGCCGGCCGCCATCCGCTTGATCGCGAAATGGAGGTGCGGGCCTTCGGAATCGGCGGAGCCAGTCGAGCCGACCCGGCCGATCAGCTGGCCACGCTCGACCCGCTGCCCTTCGGCCAGCCCCGGCGCATAGGATTGGAGGTGCGCGTAATAATAGATCCAGCGACTGTCGTCGGAGCGGACATAGGCGGTGATCCCGCCGCCGCCGTCGCTGAAGAACAATCGTTCCACGGTCCCTGGGGCCGCGGCCACGACCGGCGTGCCGTGCGGCGCCATGATGTCGATCGCGTCGTGCTGCCGGGCGCCCCCGGCGCGGGCCTGGGTGAAGGTGTCAGTGAGCTCGTCCGCCGCGATGCCGGCGACGGGAATCGCCAGGCCGGCGGGCCCGACGGTCACTCCTTCGGCGATCGCCACCGGCGGGCCCCCGGCGGGATCGACGACCGTGACTTCTCCCGACGTGCTGACCTCGCCATCGGGCGCGGTGAGGATGTTGTAGGCGAAAATCCAGAAGGCGCTGGTCAGCACCGCGGTGACGACCGCGGTCGAGATGACCGTCAGCTTCCTTCCGGTGCGTCTTCGCGTCTGAGATTCCGAGCCCACCATCGTGCAACCGTTCCTTGCCACTGTTGTCGTGGCGGAACGATGCAACAATAAACTGTTTCCTCAAAGCGCCCAGAACGGCGCAGAGTCGAATTGGCAATTGCGCCGATCTGCAGCACTAACCGGCCAATGTCCGACGCCGAGCCGCTTTCTTATTACGACCCGCCGACGATTCCGTTCGCCAAGCAACGGTCCAAGCTGCGGGCCGCGGTCGGCGACAGGGTCGGCACCAGGCTCAACAGCACGCCGCGGATCTGGCGGCTGTCGTGCAGCCCCGACCGGCGCGTCCAGCTTTTTATCCAGGACCAGTTCCTGAGCAGCGAGGAATGCCGTCTGCTGTGCGAGAAGATCGACGCAGGCTGCTATCCCTCGCCCCTCTACGAGAAAGAGAAATACGAGGGGGTGCGAACCAGCCAGAGCTGCAATCTCGACGTCTACGACCCCTTTGTCGCCGATGTCGAAACGCGGATCGCCGACCTGCTGGCGATCGACCGCTCATGGGGCGAGCCGCTCCAGGGGCAGAAGTATGCGGTCGGGCAATGCTTCAAGCAGCACGCCGATTTCTTCTACGTCGACCAGCCCTATTGGGCCGAATACGAGCCCCACGGCGGTCAGCGCACCTGGACGGCAATGATCTACCTCAACGAGCCCGGCGCCGGCGGCGCGACCGGCTTCGCCTACCTCGACATGCAGGTCGAGCCCAGGCTCGGCCGGATCCTGATCTGGAACAACATGGCCGAGGACGGCAGCCCCAACCCGTGGACGACGCACGAGGGCCAGCCGGTCGAGGACGGCGTCAAATATATCGTCACCAAATGGTACCGCGAGCGGCCGTTCGTCTGACCGTCAGCTGGCAAGAACCTCGTCGAAGCCACGGACCGCGGCGGCGGGGTCGTCCTGCCCCCACACCGCCTGACAAACGGCGAGAAAATCCGCGCCGGCCTCGATCAGCGGCCTGGCGTTGCCCGGCGTGATTCCGCCGATCGCCACGCATGGGATTTCGAACAAGGCCGACCACCAGGTCAGGATCGACGGATCGGGCCGGTAGTGGCTCGGCTTGGTCGTGGTCGGATAAAAGGCGCCGAAGGCGACATAGTCGGCGCCGGCCTCCCCCGCCTCCATCGCCAGGTGCCGGCTATCGTGGCAGGTGCGGCCGATCTGCGCCGCCGGCCCGAGCAGCGCCCTGGCCTCGCGGACGTCGCCGTCGGACTGGCCGAGGTGGACTCCGTCGGCGCCCAGCCTTTTGGCCAGCGCCATGCTGTCGTTGACGATGAACGCGGTGTCGTGGTCAGCGCAGATGCGCTGCAGCGGCTCGGCGAGCCGGGCAAGTTCATGTTCATCGACGTCCTTGACCCGCAACTGGAACGCCGCGACCGGCCCGGCCCCGAGCGCCACCGTGAGGCGGTCGGGGAACGCGCCGCCGACCTCCTGCGGACTGATCAGATAGAGCTTGCAAGGCTCGGTCCGCTGGGGCGGCGGCAGGATCGCAAGATCATCGGGCTCGTCGTTCATTGCGCGCTCATTAGCCGAGCCGCAGCGTCTGACCAATGAATCGAATGTCCCTCCTCGCGATGCTGGCGCTGACCGCTTGCGCAACGATTCCACCGCCTGTGTCCGCGATTCCAACCGCGGGCTTCGGCCAGGTCGCGACGCTCGGCGACGTCCGGGTCCGACCGGTCGAGTTGCTCGAAGACAGCCGCTGCCCGGCAATGGTCCGTTGCGTCTGGGCCGGCCAGGTGCGGCTGCTCGTCGACGTGATCCGAAGCGACGGCGCGCACCAGCAGCGCGAGCTGACTTTGGGACAGTCCCAGGATATCGATTGGGGCGTGTTGACCTTGACCGACGTCCAGCCGCCCAAACTGGCGCCCGGAACAACCGACTCCGCCGCCTATTGCTTCACCTTCCGCTTCGAACCGGCGCGCTAGGCGGCGACCGTCGCCGTCGATGCGCTGCAAATCTGGTCGATCGAAGCGCCGAGCCTGCGATCGAACTCCTCGTCGCTCATGTCGTGGCGCAGCCCCTCGAGCAGTGCGCGCGAGAAGCTTGCGACCATGCCTTCATTCTTTTCCAGCTCGCAGCACGCTTCTTCGCGAGTGAAGCCGCCCGACAGTGCGACCAGACGCGCCACGCGCGGATGCTCGACCAGCGCGCGAAACATGCCCGGTTCGGTGGGAATGGAAAGCTTGAGCATCACCCGGCGGTGACCGGGAAGGGAGCCGAGCGCAGCGGTAAGCTGCTCGAGCAGGATGCGGTCGGCTTTTTCGCGCTCGGGGCTCTTGATCGAAATTTCCGGCTCGATGATCGGCATCAAGCCGGCATCGGCGATCCGATTGGCTACGTCGAACTGCTGTCGGACGATCGCGGAAATGCCGCTGGGGTTGGCGAGCTCGATGACCGACCGCATCTTGGTGCCGAACATGCCCTTGACCTTGGCGCGTTCGAGCATCGCATCGAGCTCCGGCATCGGCTTCATCAGGCGGACTCCGTCCTCCTCGTCCTCCAGCCCTTTGTCGACCTTGAGGAACGGGGCGACCCCGCGCTCGCGCAACACCTCCGGCACCGGCTGGCCGTTCGCCTCGCCGTCCATAGTCCGCTCGAACAGGATCGCGCCGAGGATCTTTTCGCCGGTGAAGGCCGGCGAGGTGATGATCCGCACCCGCATCTTGTGAATCAGGTCGAACATCTCCTCTTCGCTCGACCATTCGTCGCCATTGTAGCCGAACGCCTTGAGCGCGCCGGGAGTCGAGCCGCCGCTCTGGTCGAGCGCGGCGATGAAGCCGCCGTCTTCGCGGATCTTGCTGAGCATCTGCTGGTCCTGCATCGAAGAAGTCCCTTAGCTGGTTCGAGTCATCGGGTCGGTACGGAAGCCCAGGGCGGCCCCTTGAGTTCCAGAGCATTGCCTTCCGGGTCGGCGAGATAAACCGACGGCCCGTCGCCGTCCGCTCCATAGCGGGAAACGATCTCGCCCTCGATTCCGTTCGCCCGCAAATGCGCCAGAACCGCCTCCCCGTCCCACGGAAGCACGCGAAAGCAGATGTGATCGACGTTGCGCCCTTCCTTGCCCGGAGCCGCGCCGCCCATCCGGCCGAGCTTGCCGTTCACCGGCAAAAGGTCGAGCAGCGAGGTCCCGAGCCGCAGCTGGTACAGCCCGATCGCCTCTTGCTTCTTCTCCCACCGCGCGCCGAGCACATCGATGTAGAAGCGCGCCACGGACTCCAGATCGCTGATCCGCAGCACCACATGGTCGATATTGGCGACGGTGATCATGATCGTCGGAGCGCGGCGACGCCAGGCAGCGCACGCCCTTCCATCCATTCGAGGAACGCGCCGCCGGCGGTCGAGACGAAGCTGAAATCCTCTGCCACCCCGGCGTGGTTGAGCGCCGCGACCGTGTCGCCGCCGCCCGCCACCGAGACCAGCGATCCTTCCCGGGTCAGCGCCGCCGCGGTTCGCGCGAGGGCTACCGTCGCGGCATCGAACGGCGGCGTTTCGAACGCCCCCAGCGGCCCGTTCCACACCAAAGTCCGGCAAATCTTGAGCACGTCGGCCAGCGCCTCGACCGCCGCCGGGCCGATGTCGAGAATCATTTCGTCACCTTCGACCTCATGGACGTTGCAAATGCGCAACCCCGGCGGGTTTGCGGCAAATTCCTTCGCGACGACGACGTCATAAGGCAGATGGATGGTGCAGCCGGCCGCCTCGGCGCGGGCGAAGATGCTGTCCGCCTCGCCGGTCAGATCATGCTCGGCGAGCGACTTGCCGATAGCGACCCCGCGCGCCGCGAGGAAGGTGTTGGCCATTCCGCCGCCGATGATCAGATGGTCGACCTTGCCGACGAGATTGCCGAGCACGGCAAGCTTGGTCGAGACCTTGGCGCCGCCGACCACCGCCGCGACCGGCCGCTCTGGATCGCCCAGTGCCTTTTCGAGGGCGGTCAGCTCCGCCGCCATCGCCCGTCCGGCGAAGCTCGGCAGCAGATGCGCGATACCTTCGGTGGAGGCATGGGCGCGGTGGGCGGCGGAAAAGGCGTCGTTGACGAAATAATCGCCCAGCGCCGCCATGGCCTTAGCCAGCGCGGCGTCATTGGCCTCCTCGCCGGCATGAAAGCGCGTATTCTCAAGTATCGCGACCGAGCCTTTCGTCATCGTGCCGATCGCCCGCTCGGCCTCCGGCCCCTGGCAATCCTCGACGAAGCGCACCGGCCGGCCGAGCAGTCCGGACAGCGGACGGACCAGAAGCGCGGTCGACATGTCGGGGCGCGACTGCCCCTTCGGCCGACCGAAATGCGACAGCAGCAGCACGATCGCGCCGCGGTCCGACAGCTCGGCGATGGTCGGCACCGCCGCCCGCAGCCGAGTCGCGTCGCCGATCGCCCCGTCGTGCATCGGCACGTTGAAGTCGACCCGCACCAGAACCCGCTTGCCGGCGAGGTCGTCGGGAAGATCGTCGAGGGTGCGCAAACTACCCCAGCCGCGCCATTGCCCGGGCGGTATCGACCATCCGGTTCGAAAAGCCCCATTCATTGTCGTACCAGCTGACCACCCGCACCAGCTTGCCCTCAAGCACCGCGGTCTCGAGGCTGTCGATGGTCGAGCTCGCGCTATTGTGGTTGAGGTCGATCGATACCAGCGGCTCGTCGGTGTAAGCGAGGATGCCCTTCAGCCGGCCGCTCTCGCTCGCCGCCTTCAGCGCCCCGTTGACCTCCTCGACACTGGTGTCGCGGCCGGGGGTGAAGGTCAGGTCGATCAGGCTGACGTTGGGCACCGGCACCCGCACCGCCGACCCGTCGAGCTTGCCCTTCAATTCCGGAAGCACTTCGCCGACCGCTCGGGCGGCGCCGGTGGTGGTCGGGATCATCGACATTGCGGCGGCCCGCGCCCGACGCATGTCGTCGTGCACCTGGTCGAGGATCTTCTGGTCGTTGGTGTAGGCGTGGATCGTCGTCATCAACCCGCGCTCGATGCCGATCGCGTCGTTCAACACCTTGGCGACCGGCGCCAGGCAGTTAGTCGTGCACGACGCGTTGGAGACGATGCGGTGATCGGCGATAAGCTTGTCGTCATTGACTCCATAGACCACGGTCAGGTCGGCGCCCTTGGCGGGGGCCGAGATAAGCACGCGCCCGGCGCCGGCGGCGAGATGCTTTTCGCCGCCTTCCCGGCTGGTGAAAAAGCCGGTGCATTCGAGCGCGATGGCGACGCCGTTGTCGCCGTGCGGCAGCTTGGCCGGGTCGCGCTCGGCGGTCACCTTGATTCGCTTGCCGTCGACAATGATCGCATCGCCGTCGGCTGAGACTTCGCCCGGGAAGGCCCCGTGGACGCTGTCGCGCTTGAACAGCATCGCGTTGGCCTTGGCATCGGCGAGGTCGTTGACCGCGACCAGCTCGAGCCCGCAGTCGGGCCGCTCGAGGATCGCCCGGGCGACCAGCCGGCCGATCCGCCCGAAGCCATTGATTGCTACTTTGGTCATCTATTCCCCTCCAAGCACGGTCAGGATTTGCGGCGCGATCGCCTCCGGAGTGAGGCCGAAATGCTCATAAAGGTCCTTGGCCGGGGCCGACGCTCCGAACCGGTCGATGCCGAAGCGCAGCCCGTCGAGCCCGGTCAGCCGCTCCCAGCCGAAGGTCGTCCCGGCCTCGATCGAGACGCGCAGCACCCCTTTCGGCAACAGTTCGTCGCGGTAGTCGGCGTCCTGCGCCTCGAACATTTCCCAGCAGGGCATCGACACCACATCGACGCCGATGCCGTCCTTTTCCAGCCGCTCGGCAACCCCAAGCGCAATTTCGACCTCGCTGCCGGTGGCGATGATCACCGCCCGCCGCTCGCCGCCCGCGGCGCGCAGCCGATAGGCGCCGCGCGCGCACGGATTGCCGTCCGCCTGTTCGGTCCGGACCGGGGCGACATTCTGGCGCGACAGGGCAAGCAGGCTCGGCCCCTTGCCGGCCAGCGCAAGCGCCCAGCATTCGGCGGTCTCGACCGCATCGGCGGGCCGGAACACATGCAATCCCGGCATCGCCCTTAGGCTCATCAGATGCTCGATCGGCTGGTGGGTCGGCCCGTCCTCGCCGAGCCCGATCGAATCATGGGTCATCACATAGATCACCCGCGCGCCCTGCAGCGCCGACAGCCGGATCGCCGGGCGGCAATAGTCGGAAAAGATGAGGAAGGTGCCGCCATAGGGAATCACCCCGCCGTGCAGCGCCATGCCGTTCATCGCCGCCGCCATGCCGAACTCGCGGATTCCGTAATAGATGTAGCGGCCGGCGTAATTGTCCGCCGTCAGCGCCTCCTGCCCCTTGGTTTTGGTGTTGTTCGATCCGGTGAGG